>OMOG01000020.1:5773-27651 GCA_900290305.1 Candidatus Sulfopaludibacter sp. SbA4 | reverse complement strand
AAGCGAAGTCCGGCTTGGGCAACATCAACCCGAAGCTGTACGGCATGGCGGCGGGAGCCGCAGCCGGCGTCTTTCACGACGTGACCACCGGTGACAACATCGTTCCCTGCCAGATGGGCACTCCGGACTGCGCCGACGGTCATTTTGGGTATAAAGCCGGTGTGGGTTACGACCTTGTGACGGGGCTCGGTTCCGTGGACGCCAACAACCTGGTCACCGTATGGGCCGGCATTCCGGTCAGCTCCACTACCACCACGCTTACCGCGAGCCCGGCCACGATTACGGCTGGCGGATCCGCGGTCCTGACCGCGACGGTGAAGGCCGCCAGCGGCACCCGATCACCCACCGGAACGGTTTCCTTCACCCTGGGCAGCCTGCTCTTGGGCGACGCGACCCTCTCGGGGTCGGGAGGATCCGCCAGCGCCAGCATCACTGTTTTCGGCGGCCAGTTGCTGACTGCCAGCAACACCATACAGGCTGCCTACAGCGGCAGTCCCATTTTCACCCCCTCATCGGGAACGGCCACGCTCAGCGTGGGCACTCCCGCCGCAACTTCCGCGGTAGCAGTGACGGTGACGCCGAACCCGGTCCACCAGCAGGCGCCGGCTGCCAATGGAGCCACGTTCTCTTTCACCATCCAGCTTAACGAGACCGCGGGGGTGGCGACGACCATTACCGGATTCACCTTCGGCGGGGTCAGCTACGCGTCCTCGATCGCGAGTTTCTTCGGCAGCACCACTCTGCCGGCGCATGGCACGCTCGCCGCAAGTTTAGGCAGCAAGAACATAGCCGTGCCGTCGTCGCAGGTGATCGTATTCTCGGGCCGTGACCCCAGCGGCGCCATGTGGACCCAGCAGATCGCGGTTCAATTCCTGCCGTAGTAGACGGGGCGCCGGGTAGCCCGCGCCGCCTCGCGCCTGGGGTTTTCGCTCCCCATCGTGGCCGCGTTGCGAACTTTTTGTGGCTTGCCCGCCGCAGCCGATGTTCCCTGGGTGTAGTGCTTGACTCTGCGATAGGTTTAAGACAGTATCTTACCTGCATGAAGACCACCGTCTCCTCCGAGGGCCAAATTGTTCTGCCGGCAGAGTTCCGGCGGATGGACCGTATCGAACCGGGGCAGGAGTTCGACGTCGAGCGTATCGATCGTGGGGACTATCGCCTCGTCCGGCGTGCGGCTCCGCCGAACGAGGGTGCCATTGAATGGCTGCTCGCCTGTCCGCAGAAGGACTTCTTCGTCCCCATCGACTCTGAATCGACGGATGCGCTGTGAAGTACTTGGTCGACGCCAACGTTCTGAGCGAGCCGGCGAAACCAACGCCCGATCCGCGGGTCCTGGCGTGGCTTCGCAGACATGAGCCGGATATCGCCGTCGATCCCGTGATTCCCGGCGAACTCCGATTCGGGATTCTCATCCTTCCCAAAGGAAGGAAGCGGGCCGCCCTGGAACGCTGGTTCGACGAGGGGGCCGGGGTTCTCCACTGTCTTCCCTGGCACGCGGACACGGGGCTGAAATGGGCGGAACTGCTGGCGCGCCTTCGCACAACCGGGAAAGCGATGCCAATCAAGGATAGCCTCATCGCGGCCACGGCGCCCGTCCACGGTCTGGCGGTTGCCACGCGAAATCGTGCTGACTTCGTGAACGCCGGCGTGCGTATCGTCGATCCATTCATTGGTTGAGGTCTCGAGTAGGTGCGTCCACCCGCACCCAAAAGAATCCGGACTGGAGCGACACTCTACCCCGAGGCTCCAGGCCCAGCAGCGAATCCGGGTCTGTGTCCGTCCAACGGGACGGTTAGTGTATAATCACCCATACGCTCGGACTGGAGGAGCCCAATGGGTACGGAGAGACGGACGTTCTACGGGCCAGGAATCGACATCTCCGCCTTGGCCCATGCGCTTGCCGATAACTTCTCCGGCGAGGGTTATGAGATCCAGATCATGCCGACGGCCAACGCCGGATCCATGGTGCAGGCCCGCAAGGAAGACACCCTGCGAAAAATCACCGGCATGTCGACCGCGTTGACCACGATCCTCACCCGGGACGGTGAGAATGTTTGCGTGGACGTGGGGGGCGCCCACTGGATGGACAAAGGCGTGGCAGCCGGAGTCGGCGCGGTTCTGTTCTTTCCCGCTCTCATTACGGCCGGTATCGGCGCGTACCAGCAGACGCATTTGAACAGCGAGGCGTGGCAATTCGTGGAGCGGTACATTCGCGCGAACTCGGGCCAGCATCCGGCCGGGCAGGACTCGCGCCACAATCCAGCCAGCGCCAATCCTGCCAGCCCGAAGGGTCCGCCGGCCATCGTCAGCCAGTGTCCCAACCCACAGTGCGGCCAATCGCTGACACCGGGCTCCCGGTTCTGTCCGGCCTGCGGATCGGTGATTGCCAAGAGGTGTTTGAACTGCGGCCAGGAACTCACTCCCGGCGCCGGCTTCTGCGACGGTTGCGGCAGTGCGGTGACCGCTTGACGCGCCCCTGAGACCATCCTATGAGCGACGCTCTCACCGCCCCTCCGATCCGTACTTGTGTGGCCTGTGGGGTCCCCCTAACGCCACTTGGCCGCTTCTGCATCCAGTGCGGGCGGCGTCAGGAACCGCCGCCGGAGGTGGCCGCCCCACCGGCGCCGCCGCCTCCCGAAGCCACCGCGGGCGAGGCCGATGCAGCAGCTACGGCGCCTGAATCTCGGCCGGCCGCAGCCCCGGCGGAAGCGCCCGCCGCGACTTTCCAGTCTCCTCCACCGGACGACAGCGGATACAAGGGCAAGGTGATGCTGGCCTTCCGCCAACTGCTGCAAAACGCGGAGCCGGCGAAGGGCCGGATCGCCTCGGCGGCCGTCCTGGGGGCCGGCTTGACCCGGGACATGGCAGAAAGACTCCGCTCCACGCTGGTGGGGTCCAGCACGGGCATCGCCACACCCCTTGCTCCGCAGGAAGCGGTGCTAATCGAAGGGCAGGCGTCACAGGTAGAGGCGCCGGAGCCTCCGGTAGAGCCAGCGCCTGCTGCGCTGCCGAAGCCGCCGAAGCCTGAGCCCGTGCGGTCCATGTCGGTCACCGCCTTTCAGGTGAGGCAGCCAGCGGCGCGGCGCGGCGCTCACACTTTGACCGGGCTGGCCCTGGGCCGGGGCGGCTCCTACCTGGCCTACGGGCGGGCGGAAGGATCGAGGCTGCTCGGGCCGCCGGATTTCATACGGCTGGACGGCCGCACCGTGATTCCTACGGCGGTTCGTCTGGCGGGCCAGCGGACGAGCGAGTTGTGCGGCAGCCGGGCCCTGTCGAGCTGGGTGCAGAACCCCGCCGAAGTCAGCCTGGGTTTCACCGAAGAGCTCGGGTTGGATGGCGGTTCGGCGCTGCCCGCTGCCCGCGCGTTTCTGAAGTTCCTGAATTACCGGCTGGTGGAGGTGCTGGGCCCCGGCGCCGCCGAGGCGGGAGAAGGCGCGGCTACCGCCCTTTCCGTTTCCGTGGGCCGGGGAGATCCCTGCGCCAATCCGCTCATCGAAGTCGCCCAACAGGCCGGCTTTCCAGTGGTGCAGCTAGTCCCCGAGCCGGTGGCCGCGGTGGCGGCGTACCTTTCCCGGAACGCCGACGGCCCCGGGAACGCGGGCGGGCGCCCCGCCGAAGCTCAGCACTTCCTGGTGATCGATTGGGGCAGCCAGGGGCTGGACCTTTCCGTAGTGGAGGACGCTCCCGCATCCGATGGACCCGCGGTGATCGATCACATAGAGCACCCGCTGGGGGGCACCTGGTTCGACATGATCCTGGAAGGGTGGCTGGCCGAACAGTTGCCCGCGGGGCTTTCCGACGAGGACCGCCGCGGCCTGACCTTGTTCGCCCGCCAGTTCAAAGAGAAGGCCTCGGTCTCCTTCGCCGAGGGCCGGTCTGAACACGTTCAATATTGCGTGCTGCCGGTGGGATTTCCGCCGACTCGCATTTCGATTACCAGGCAGGAACTGGAGGAACTGTTCCAGGACACCCGCGCGCATTTCGAATCGACCGTGGCGGAAGCGCCAGGGCGAGTGGGCTTCCAGGCGGAGGATTTCGACCAGGTGGTGCTGGTGGGAGGGGCGGCGCGATGCTACTTTGCGCGCGACGCAGTGCGGACGGCCCTGGGCCGCGCTCCCAAAGTGGCGGGCAACCCCGAGGAAGCCATCGCCCGGGGACTGGTCTTCTGGGGAGCGCGCTAGTTCGGGAGGAGTCAAGACATGGGAATACAGACGATCGGACCGCAGGAGCAGTCGATGGCGCCGGCGGACGGCGCGCTGACCGAAAGCCTCCTGACGGTTCTCGAAAGGCGCTACCTTCCCGGAGTCGCGGAGCTCGGATTGGTGCGGGTGCAGCCGGATACCAACCTGATGGCGAATATCCGCTTCCTGCGCATCGCGGAGGTGGCGCACGCGGCCGACCTGGCGCGCAGCCTGCATGCGCTCAACATGCAGAACGTGATCAGTTCCTTCCGCGACGGCTCCCACTCGCTGGTATTCGTGGTAACCGGTGAAGAGGGCCACATACGGGTCTACCTGGGTCTGTACAAGCTCGACCCCACCAGCGACGCGCACACCGCCGACCAGATCGAAATGCTGGCCAGCGCGCTGCACGGGAACTTTCCCGGAATCCGCCTGGAGCAGCTCTCGGCGCGCGACGTGTCGATCGAGGTGCTGCGGCCGATCGCCTCCCTGGCAAAGACCGGAGCCGTCACCGGTATCCCCTCGCTGAAGGCCGATTCCAGCACTTTCTTCGTGCAGGGCCTGGAGCGGCTGACCAACAGCCTGCGCGGCGAGCAGTATTGCCTGATGGTGATCGCCGAGCCCATCCCCGAGATCGCCGTGGATGAGGTGATCCAGCGTTGCCGCGGCCTCAGCTCCGAAATCCACGGCTACGTACGCGGCACGCTCAGCGATTCCACGGGCCAGACCAAATCGCACGCCGATCAGAAAGGCGGATCGCTGGGCGGCGGCGTCCTGATGGGCGGCGCCAGCCTGCTTGGCGGAATGCTGGGCTTTGGTTCGATCGTGGGAGCGGCGGGTCCGGTCCTGGGCTCCATCCTGGGCGGCGCCGGCTTCTCCATGGGGCGCACCGACACCACCTCCGAACAGCACACCCGCGCGCTTAGCCATGAGGTATTGAACAAGACGGCGGCCTTCTGCGAGACGGTACTCGAACGCTACATGGCGCGCCTGCAGGATGGCAAGAACCTCGGCTTGTGGAACGTGGGAACGTTCCTGCTTGCCGAAAACGAGAATACCCTGCGGCGCGGGCAAGGCGTCGTCCGGGCGGTGCTCTCCGGCGCCGAAACTTACTTCGAGCCGCTGCGCTCCATCGAAACCGGCGCGGCCGAGGAGGACTTGCGGGACGCGCTCATGCAGTTCCGCAACCCCACCATCAAGCTGCCGGCCGAGGCGCCGCATCCTTTGGGAAGGGTCTTTCACAAGCTGGCCACGCCGCTCAACACCGCCGAGCTTTCGCTCGTGGTGGGCCTGCCTCGGGAAGAGGTGCCGGGCTTGCGGCTCACTCCCATGGCCGATTTCGGGCTGAATCCTCCGGCCTCGAGCGGCTTTTCGATCGGCCAGGTGATGTATCGCGGCGAGGTGCTGCAGGACCGTCTGTGCATCACGGCGAAGAGCCTCAACAAGCACACGTTCATCACCGGGATCACCGGCGCCGGCAAGACCAACACCTGCCTGGCGCTGCTGCGCGCCGCCTATGAGGGCGAGGGCGCTCCGTTCCTGGTGATCGAGCCGGCCAAGACGGAATACCGCGTCCTGCTGGCCGACCCGGTCATGGGTAAGGACCTGCAGATCTTCACCCTCGGCGACGAAACCACTTCGCCATTTCGCCTGAATCCGTTCCAGTTTGCGCGCGGCTATCCGGTGCTCACCCATATCGACCTCCTGAAAGCGGTCTTCAACGCCAGCTTTCCCATGTACGCCTCCATGCCGTACATCCTGGAGGAAGCCGTGCTCGATGTCTACACCGACCGCGGCTGGGACCTGGCGCAGTCCACCAACCGCTACATCGATGCCAGCCGCGACGATTACACCAACTACCTGCCCAATCTGGAGGATCTGTACCGGCAGATCGACGTCGTGGTGGAGCGCAAGAAGTATGGGGCGCAGTTGAGCCAGGATATTTCGGCGGCGCTCAAAGCCCGCATCAAGAGCCTGCTGATCGCGGGCAAGGGCTCCATGCTGAATACGCGCAGCTCCTATCCGCTCGAGCTGCTGTTCGGCAAGCCTTCGGTGATGGAGCTGAAGAACGTGGGGGACGATTCCGAAAAGGCGTTCCTGATGGCCCTGCTGCTCATCAACCTGTACGAGTACTGCGAAACGGCGCGCCGCTACGGCGGCGGGCTGCAGCACATCACGCTGATTGAGGAGTCGCACCGGCTGCTCAAGAACATCCCGGCCTCGGTGAGCGCCGAATCGGCGAATCCGCGCGGCAAGGCGGTGGAGATGTTCGGCGACATCCTGGCCGAGATCCGCGAATATGGCGAAGGCTTCATCATCGTGGACCAGGTACCCGCCAAGCTCGCGCCCGACGTCCTTAAGAACACCAACCTGAAGATCCTGCATCGCATCGTGGCCGAGGACGACCGCGACTCGGTGGGCAACGCCATGAACCTGACCCAGGAGCAGAAGGAGCAGGTGGTCCGGTTGCGCGTGGGACAGGCCATCGTGCACAACGAGTTTCTGGACAAGCCGGTGCTGTTGCAGATTCACGGGGTGAAGGACAACCTGCGCGAGCAGTTCGACCGCGATATCGGGCGGGCGGGCCTGAAGAAGCGCATGACGGCGTTTCAAGACCAGGTGCGCGACATCTACCGCCGCTGGCCGGGATGCCACACCTGCGACGCCCCCTGCACCTACTACTCGGAGCTGAACGCGCCCGAAACCGAGTCCTACGAGGCATTCCAGACGTTTCTCTCGAGCCTGATGACGGCGTCGCCGGTCATATCCTTACAGGTCTGGCGGCGCACTCGGGCGGTGCTGCTGGAGGGCCTGCGCAAGAAGTATGGCGGGGTCGTGCCGGCACGCGGCGTGGTGCAGTGCCACGTCACGGAGCTGGCCCATGTGACGCTGCGCGAATGGCTGCACTACCACGGCGGCGGAATCGGCGGCCACCGGTCGTATGTGAAGCTCGAAGAGACGCTGCTGCGGGCCTTGCCGCCCCTGCTGGAGGATGGTCCGCTGCCGCAGGCCGCGGCCGAATCGTTCGCGGCTTTCGTGGATGAGATGCGGACGCAGGTGGCCGTTCAGCCGCGGCGCAAGGAACCCGGCTGCCGCTTCTGCCTGCATCCGTGCTGGTACGGCTACACCGTGCAGCGCGACCTGGCGGGCAAGGCCCGCGGCCTGGCGGAGCGCCTCAAAACGGCCAGCGAGCAGCCGGACTTCGTGAACAACTTCGACCGGCTGGTCACGCTGGTGCGGCAGTTTGCGCGCGACGCCACCCCCTTCACCGTTGCGCCGCAACACGAGCAGGGATTGGCCTATTGTTACCTGGTCAATTCAGGGGCCAAGAGCTTGTACGTGCTCGAAGGATTCCAGACCGCAGGCAATGCCAAGACTTAATACTTTGTAAGGAGAAGCGCCATGGCAGACGATGACACAACCGCAACCGACACCTCGGTGGAATCCACCGCGGTAGCCGACACCCCAACGGAAGAGGTCGCCCCAGATACCGCGGCCCAGGTGGACAGCACGCTCGCCTGGGATGCACCACAGGACACGACGCCAACCGCCGATGCCTCCACAGGAGGCGACGCGATCGATCCGAGCACCCAGGACCAGGCCGGGTGGACGCAGTTCGACGCCTCGATGGATCAAAACACCGCCGCCAATCAGGACTGGCGGGGGAGTTTGGCGGACCAGAATGCCGACAACGCCGAGTGGCAGGCGAAGAACGCCACGGACCCGGAGGATCGCACCTGGTATGAGGCCCAGGCCGCGGACTTCCAGGGTGAAGCCGCGCAGGACCGCCAGGACGGTGCGAACTCGATGGCCGACGCCGCAACTCTGGATGCCACCGCGGACACCACTCTCGCCAATGCGACGCCGGACGTGAGTACATGGACAGACCAGACTCAGGCCGCCGACGCAAACACGGCCACTGCCACCGACTGGCAGAATGCGGCTGCTACCCAGGGGAACGATGCCTGGGCGGCGCAAAACGAGGCCGAGGCGATCCGTAACGCCCCGGATACCACCGCCGCCGATCCGGAGAGCTGACCTGATCAATTATGCCCAACGAACCGTTCGATCCCGAAGACGCCTCCCGTTTCCAGCCGGCGGACCCGCGCACCCAGGAAGAACTGGGCGGAGTCTTGGAGAGGTCGTTCGCACGAGAAAGGGGCAAAGAACCCGCGGAGGAAGAGGTGCGTCGTCTGCACGCCATGGCGGACGACGCGCTCCGCGAGGCCGAGATGAAACTCAGGCTGGCGCGCGAGGCCGAAGACGCCATGGCGCGGGCGGCGGAGCGTTACGGGACCTCGGGAGACCCGGTACACCTGGCCGACCTCGAGCGGTGGCGCGACGCCGCGGAAGCCTACAAGCGCGAAGCGGAAGAACTCAAGATCGAGGGTGAGCGGCTGCGGGGGCGGATTGGGTAGTGAACAGGTAATGACGTGACCAAAGTGCACAGATCGGTCTGGCTTCTTTGGCTGGTGGCGGCCCTGGCGGGTTCGGCACGTGCGCAACAACCTCAGGATCTCGGCGCGCTCGAGCCGCAGAAGCCCCGCGAATTCGAGATGGGGCCCGGCCAGAAGCATCGGTTTCACGTAACGGCGCGGTCCGGCGATTTCTTCCACGTGTCGCTGGAAAAGAAGGGCATCGACATAGTGCTGTCGATTCTCGATCCGGAAGGCCTCGAGATTCTCTCTTCCAACAGCCCCAACGTCGGGTTTGGATTCGACCATGCATCGATAGTGGCCGACCGGGCCGGTGAATACACCGTGCTGCTGGAGGACAAGGGCGAATTCCGGTTAGAGGGGCGGTATCGTATCGAGCTGGTGGCGTTGCGGGCGCCCACTGAGGAGGATCGCGCCCGCCTCCACGCGGAGTCGGTCTTCCGGGCCGCGGTAGAAGACGCCGCGGTAGAAGACGCCGCGGCCAAAAATGTCGCCGCCGACCGCGCCCGTGCCGTCGAAGGATACACCGAAGCGGCCATGCTATTCGAGCGTTTGAACGACCGCTACATGGTGGCGCTCTCGGTTCACACCCTCAGCATCGTGGATGACGATGATCATAAGGCGCTGGATTTCTGCAATCGGGCACTGCCCTTGGAACGCGCCCTGGGCGACCGCGCAGCCGAGGGCGCCACGCTCGAAATCATGGGCACCATCTACGCGGACCTGGGACAGGATCAAGAGGCGCTGAAGTTCTTCCAGCAGGCGTTGCCGGTCCTGCGCGCGGCCGGACACCACGCCGCCGAGGCCCACACCTTGACTCGCACCGGCAACGTGTACTTCGACCTGGGCGACATGCCCAAGGCCCTGGAGCTGTACAACCAGGCCCTGCCGCTGCTTCGCTCCCTCGGCGACCACGTCTATGAAGCTTCCACGCTGGGGAAAATTGCCCGTGCCTACTACCGCTCGGGCGACAACCAAAAAGCGTTAGAGACCTCCAACCTTGCATTGCCGATTATCCATGCCGCGCGCAACCGCGGCGCGGAAGCCTCTATCCTCAACCTCACCGCCGACCTGTACGCCGACATGGGGGAGAAACAGAAGGCCGTGGACTTCCACAACCGGGCTATGGACATCTACCGTGCATTGGGCAACCGCTCCGGCCAAGCCCTCACCCTCAACAACACGGCGGTGGTTTATGACGACCTGGGAGAGAAGCAGAAAGCCCTGGATTTGTACAACCAGGCGTTGGCGCTCCACCGCGCCGAAGGCGATCGCGCCAACGAGGCGGTGACCCTCGGCAACGTCGCCAATCTCTATGTCGGCTTGGGCGACCTGCAGAAGGCGCTGGAGTATTACCAACAGGCTTTGACGATTCACCGCGCCATCGGCGACCGCCACAAAGAGGCCGTCGCGTTGAACAATCTCGGCAATATCTACTACGGTATGGGCGACATGGCCAAAGCGCTCGCGGCGTACAATCAGGCCTTGCCGCTGCGGCGTGCCGTGGCCGACCGCCTGGGCGAAGCCGTAACGCTCAGCCAAGTCGCGTCTGCTTATTCGAAGATGGCCAACCGGCCACAGGCGCTGGCATTTTACAATCAGGCCCTGACAATCTACACCGGCATCCACGACCGCTCCGGCGAGGCGGCCACGCTCAACCGCATGGCGGTGGTCTACTCCGACCTGGGCGACCGGCAGAAGGCCCTGGAGTCATACGACCGGGCCCGGACCATCTACCATGAGACGGGCGCCCGCGCCAACGAGGCCCGGGCGATGAACGATATCGGGGTAGTCTACTATGCGGAGGGCGACAAGGAGGAAGCCCTGGAGTACTACAACCGGGCCGTCCTGATCGACCGCGAGGTGCGCGACCGCGCGGGCGAGGCGGCCACGCTCGCCAACATCGCTCAAGTCTACCTCGACCTGGGCGAGAAGCAGGCGGCGCTGGACGATTACAAACTGGCCCTGGTGCTCGATCGCGCGGTGAGCGACCACGCGGGCGAGATCGCCTGTCTCCGCGCCCTCGGCAGCCTCTACGCGGCCCGCGGGGAGAGAGAAAAGGCCCTGGAGTTCCTGGCGCAGACGATCCCCAATGCCGCCGCCAGGGTGCGGGTGCTGGCCATCGGAATTCGCGGCGCGGCAGGCGGGCAAGCGACGCGCCAGGCCGGCGACGTGGCTGCGGCGTTTGCTAAACTCGGAGCCGAAACCACGGTGCTCACCGGCGACGACGCCACCCTCGGAAAGATCGAAGCGGCGATTTCCCGCATCGGTCAGGCGTCCGGCCCCTCCGACGCCGCGGTCGTCTTTTTCAGCGGCCAGGGCGATGCGTCGCCGGATGGCGAGTATCGGCTGCACCCTGCGCCCGATCCAAAGCAACCCGGCGAAGAGGCCGCTATCAGCAGCGCCACCGTGCGCTCCTGGATCGACCGGTTTCCGGGCCGGCATGTGATCCTGTGTTTCGATACGGGGGATGCCGGCGGAGCGTTCGACCGGTTTGCCCGAAGCATCTCCGCGGCCGCGAGCCCGGGAACCTCGCCCGAAACCCGAAACATCGTGCTGATCGGCCCCGCGGAGAGCTCGCCGGGAGACGGCGCGTCGCGGGGCGGCGTACTCACGGAGGCATTCGTGAAGACGCTCGCGATCGAGACGGACATGAACCACGATGGCTGGCTGAGCACCGCCGAGATCGAGGCCGCGCTCTACACCAACATGATCCAGGTGCAGGAGGCGGCGGCGAGGCCGGGAACGCCGATCACCATCCGGCTGC
This sequence comes from Candidatus Sulfopaludibacter sp. SbA4, assembly GCA_900290305.1. Classification (GTDB taxonomy): domain Bacteria; phylum Acidobacteriota; class Terriglobia; order Bryobacterales; family Bryobacteraceae; genus OMOG01. Next base: position 16,267 of record OMOG01000020.1, on the reverse strand, counting down.
GGCCGCGAGTCTACTCAATCGGCAGCGAGGTCCTGCTGTTTGCCGCCGGACCGCAGGCCTTGCCCGAATCGCGCGGCGCCACGGCGCTGCGGCAAGGGCCCGCGGAAAGCGTGAACGACGAGTTCAGCGGACGATTCTACGGCGTGCTGATTGCCACCGGCGACTACCAGGAGTGGCCCAAACTGACGAACCCCACGTACGACGCCGAGGCGATCAAGACGGAGTTATCGGAACGATACGGGTTTGCCGCCGAGCTTCTGAAAAACCCCAGCAAGACGGAGTTCACCAACAAGCTGGCGGACCTGAAGAGGCGCCAGTTCGGTCCGGACGATGAACTGTTGGTTTTCATCGCTGGCCACGGCACCTATGACGAAGTCGAGAAGACCGGCTATCTGATCGCCAAGGACAGCCTGCGGGACGATGCCGCGCACAACTCCCAGATCTCGCAGCAGTGGATCTTCAACACTCTCTCGGGGATTACGGCGCGGCACGTGCTCATCGTCATCGATGCCTGCTTCAGCGGCGCCATCGCCGGCCTGAAGCGCGGCGATGCGAATGCCGACATCACCTACCCCGACGATCTGAGACTGAAGCTGGAGGCGTGGCGCAGAAAGAGAAGAGACCGCACCCTGATCTTCCTGACCTCGGGCGGAAAGGAGTACGTGCCGGACGGGCAGCCGGGGGCGCACTCTCCGTTCGCGTACCAGTTTCTGCGCGCCCTGAAGAGCAAAAACCCGGGCAGCGACGGCATCCTGACCTTTCGCGATTTCCAGATCTACGCAGACCAGGTGCAGGACGCGCCCCAGCCCAAATATGGCGCCTTCGCGGAGTCGGAGCCGGCCAGCGACTTCTGGTTGTTCACCGATCCCGCGCTGCGCGGCGCACCCGCCAGGCGAAACGAAAGCCTCGACACGGCCCGGCTGGCCGGGCTGCGGAACTAGTGTCATGACCGGGTGGTTCGGTGCCTTTGCGCAAAACCCCTCCCTGACTGGGTGCCCGCTGGGACGGGCTCCGATCAGAGCCGCGACCCCACCCCCTGCAGCGCGGCCACAAACGCGATCCACGTGCCCGCTGGGCCGGGCTCCGATCAGAGCCGCGACCGTGAGGGAGCGGTTTCGCAGTCGCACCGGATCTCACGGTCATTGCCCTAGGAGGGTCGCTTGAGCCGCGGAATCCCGATCGGCCTGTTGCTGCTGCTTCGGATGCATCCGCTGGCACTGGCGCAATCCGACCCCTCCGCGGCGGCCAAGGATTGGGGCGAGCTGAAACTCCACNNGCGATCTCAAACTGGGCGTCGGCCAGAAGAATCAGTTTCACGTATCGGTTCGCTCCGGCCAGTTCTTTCACATCCAGGTCACCAAGAGCGGTACCGACCTCATCATCTCGGTCCTCGATCCGCAAGGCCGCGAAGTGCTTTCGTGCAACAGCCCCGACCACGGCTTGGGGTCCGAGCACGCGTCGGCGGTGGCGGACCAGGCCGGCGCCTATTTCGTGGTGGTGACGGGCAAGAGCGGCGGTTGGGGGGAAGACGGACGGTACCGCGTCGAGTTGACGACACTGCGCGCTCCCACCGGCGAGGACCGCACGCGCTTGCAGGCGGAAGCCATCCTCCGCGACGCCGTGAAGGACGAACGGACGGACGATGCGGCCGGCCGGCGGCGCGCCATCGATCGCTATACCGAAGCCGCGGGCCTGTTGGAGCACGTGAACGGGCAGACCCTGGGAGCTTTCGCGCTCCATCGAATGGGAGCGGTCTATTCCGCGACCGAGGATTATCCGAAAGCGAAGGACGCTTTCAACCAGGCCTTGCCGCTCTACCAGGCCGGGGCTGACCGCGCCGGGGAAGCCATGACACTGCACGAGATCGCGTTCTCCAACTCCCGCCTGGGTGACAAGCAGAAGGCGCTGGAGTTCTACGGCCGGGCCGTCGCAGTATGGCACGCTGCGGGCATTCGCTCGGGCGAAGCCTACTCGCTGGCTCAAGCCGCAGTTGTCTGCGAAGGCCTGGGCGACTGGCAGAAAGCTCTGGACTTCTATGGCCAGACCGTTACCATCGACTTGGCTTTGAATCGCCCGCTCGCTGCTCTGGCGCTCAGCCGAATGGGCGCTGTCAACCGCCAGTTGGGCGACCAGGCGAAAGCGCTCGATTACTACACCCAGGCCCTGCAGATCTACCACGCGCTGGGCGACCGGGCCCATGAGGCCGAGCGGCTGTACAACATCGGCGATATCTACGCCGTCGAGAGCGAATGGCAGAAGGCCCTGGACTTCTACAACCAGGCCCTGCCCCTCTACCACGCGGCGGGCAACCGCAAGGACGAGGCCTACGTGCTCAACGCCATCGGCGCTGCCTGGTCGGCATTGGGCGACAAACAAAAGGCGCCGGACTTCTACAACCAGGCATTGCTGGTCCGTCGCGCGGCGGGCGATCGGGTGGGTGAGGCCGACTCGCTTCTCGCGCTTGGCAACTACTATTCCGACCTGGGAGAAAAGCAGAGAGCGGTGGAGTTCTATCAACAGGCGGCGCCGCTCTACCATGCATCCGGCGCCGGCCGGAACGAAGCCAACGCGATCTACAACATCGCCAATTGCTACGTCGCCCTGGGAGACCGGCAGAAGGCCCTCGAATCCTATGGCCGCGCGACGACGCTTTACCACGCAGCCGGCGCACTGGCCGACGAGGCGTACACACTCGACCAGATCGGAAGTCTCCATCTGGAGCTGGGAGACAAGCCTGAAGCGCTGCACTTTTTCAACCAGGGCGTGTCCGTCTACCGCGCGGCGGGCGACCACAAAGGCGAGGGCGATGTGCTTACCCACATCGGGAATCTGCACGTGGGGATGGGAGAGAAGCAACAGGCGCTTGAGGTTTTCAATCAGGCCCTGTCCGTCTACCGCGCGGCGGGCGACCAGAAGGGCGAGGGCACCGCCCTGATGCACATCGGAAGTGTCTACCTGGGGATGGGGGAGAATCAGAAAGCGCTCGAGTTCTTCAACCTGAGACTGGCGTCCCGGCGCGCCGCCGGTGACCGGGCGGGCGAGGCGGGCGCACTCCTCGACATCGGCTACAGCTATGGCGAGCTGGGGGACAGCCAGAAGGCGCTGGAGTTCTATGAACAGGCGGCCCCGGTCTACCGCGCCGCCGGCGACCGCCAGGGCGAGGCCACCGCGCTTCGCAACATCGGGTCCGTTTTTGCCAATCGTGGGGATAAGCAAAAGGCGCTGGACTACTACGGCCAGGCGGCGGCGCTCTACCACGCGGCCGCAGCCCTGGCAGACGAAGGAGAAACCCTGCTCCGGATCGCCCGCCACCAGGAGGAATTGGGAGACCACCAGAAGGCGCTGGAGGCCGCCACCCAGGCCCAGGTGGCGTACCACGCCGCAGGCCGCCCCAAGGATGAGGTGGAGGCGCTCTACGCTCTCGCCCACGCTTATGCCGGGTTGGGAGAAAAGCAGAAGGTGCTGGAGTCCTACAACCAAGCCCTGGCGATCTATCGCACTGAGGGCGATCGCGGTGGCGAAGCGGGAGCGCTCTACAACGTCGCAGTCGCCTACAATGCGCTGGGACAAAAGCGGAAGGCGTTGGAATTCTACGCGCAGGCGGAATCCGTCTACCACGAGTTGGGCAGAAGCGAAGAAGAGGTCGACACGCTCGATTCCATCGGCGACCTTTGGCTGGAAATCGGCGAGAAGCAGAAGGGGATCGAGTCTTACAACCAGGCCCTGAAGACGGCCCGCGACGCGAAGCTCCAGACCAGTGAGGCCAATGCGCTCACCGGCCTCGCCGGCGCTTACTCCGGCCTGGGCGAAAAGGCCAAGGCGCTGGACCTGTATCGTCAGGCTCTGGAGATCTACCGCTCTGCGGGCTCCCGGACCGGGGAAGGCACAGCGCTCAACAGCATCGGCCTGGTCTATTCGAACATGAGCGAGAACCAGAAAGCGCTCGACTCCTACAACCAGGCTCTGACGATCCGGCACGCCTTGGAGGAGCACGCCGGCGAGGCCGAAACCCTCATCAACATCGGCGATGTCTATTCCAGCCTGGGAGACAAGCCTAAGGCGCTCGATCTCTACAACCAGGCCCTGACGCTCGCTCGCACGAGCGGTGCCGCCGAAAGCGAGGCCTCGGCGCTGCTCGATCTGGGCAATGTCTACTCCGACCTGGGCGAGAAGCACAAGGCCCTGGATCTCTATAACCAGTCCCTGACCATCGACCGGCGGGAGGGCGACCGCTGGGGCGAGGCTACGGCCCTCAACAATATCGGCGGCGTGTACGCCAGCCTGGGTGAAAATCGGAAGGCGTTGGACTTCGATAACCAGTCGCTCGAGATCACCCGTTCCGTAGGCAATCGCGCGGGTGAGGCCGATGCGCTCAGCTCCATCGGCGATGTCTACTCCGATCTCGGCGAGCGGCCGAAAGCGCTGGGTCTCTACCAACAGGCGCTGGCCATCCGGCGGACCCTGGGCGACCGCAAGGGTGAGGGGTGGTCGCTGAACGGAATCGCCTCCATTTACTACGCGCTGGGTGAGAACCGGAAGGCCTTGGACGTCTACAACCAGTCGCTCTCGCTGCGGCGCGCTGTGGGCGACCGCCAGGGTGAAGCCGTAACGTTGGACTGTATGGGCCAGGTTTACTGCGACCTGGGCGACAAGCAGAAGGGCCTGGAGTTGTACAACCAGTCACTCGACCTCCGGCGCGCGGTGGGGGATCGCGGGGGCGAGGCGGATACCCTCAACGACCTCGCCAACGTGTACCTGGACTTGGGTGAGATGCAAAAGGCGCTCGAGTTGCACGGCCAGTCCTTGACCATCCGCCGTGCCGTGGGCGACCGGACTGGCGAGGGCGGATCGCTGGTCAACTTCGGCCTGGTCTACGACGGCTTGGGCGACAAACAGAAGGCCCTGGAATTCTACAACCAGGCCCTGGCCATTTTCCGCGAAGTGGGGCACCGCGCCAACGAAGCGACGACGCTGAACAACATCGGCCACGTCTACGCGACTCTTGGCGAGCGGCAAAGAGCGTTGGAGTTCCTGAACCAGGCCTTGGACATCCAGCGAGCCCTTGGCAACCGCGCCGGCGAGAGCGACACGCTCGATGACATCGGTGGGGTCTACGACGCCACGGGCGAGGGCCGCAAGGCGCTGGCGGTTCTGAACCAGGCGCTGTCCCTGCGGCGCGCCGTGGGCAACCGGCCAGGCGAGGCCGACACGCTCACCAGGATCGGTCACGTCTATGCGGCCATGGGGAAACCGAAGCTGGCGGTCCGCTACTACAACCAGGCGCTGCCCATCCGGCGCGCGGTGGCGGATCGCGCCGGTGAAGCGGAGACCCTCAACGATCTGTGCGATCTATACAAGAAATCGCGGCCGGACCTGGCCATCCTGTTCGGCAAGCAAGCCATCAACGTCATTCAGACCGTGCGCCGCGACAATCGCGATCTGGAAAAGTCGCTCCGCCAGACCTATGAGAGGTCCATCGAATCCTACTATCGCAATCTGGCCGATCTGATGGTGGGGCGCGAGCGCTTCGGCGAGGCCGAAGAGGTCCTGAGCCTGCTCAAGGAAAAAGAGGCTGACGACTTCATCCGGCGCGACGCCGCGGCCGACCAGCTTCGCGCCGCCACCCTCGACGACGACGAGAAAGAGGCACTCGGGCTTTATGACTCGATTGTCGCCCAGGTAGTCGAGAAGGGCCGGGAAATGGCGGCGCTCCGGGCCAAGACGGACCCGCTTACCGCCGCCGAGCTGGCGCAATCCAAGAAGCTCGACCGCGACCTCGCCGCCGCCAGAACCGTGCTGCTGAAATTCATCGAGGAACAGGAGAAGTCCTTCGCCGGCAGTGCCGCGGCCGGCCAGCTCACGCGCGAAAACCGCGACGCCGCCGGCATCAAGAAGATCCTCAAGGATCTTCCCGCCGATGCCGTGGTCGTCTACACCCTGGTGGCGCCCGAGAAATACATCGCCATGCTGGTGACCAGCGGCACCACCAAAGCCTACACCACCCGGATCAAGGCCGCCGATCTCGACAAGAAAGTCTTCGCTTTCCGGGACCAGCTCAAAGACCCCGGGTCCGACCCCGTGCCGCTGGCGAGGGAGCTCTATCGCATCGTCTTCCCCGAAGGCCTGAGGCAGGAACTCGACTCCATCCAGGCCAAGACCATCATGTGGTCGCTGGATGGAGTCTTGCGCTACATTCCGGTGGCCGCTTTGCACGATGGCACGGACTACCTGGTGAAGCGCTTTCGCAATTCCCTGATTACGCCGGAGAGCGTCACTGTCCTCACGGAGTCGCCGAAGGCAGACTGGCAGGGAGTGGGATTCGGGGTGTCCGAGGCATGGCCCGGCTTCCCCGCGCTGAAGGGCGTGCCCGCGGAACTGGGGGGCATCTTCCGGCAACAGGAGGGTGGTGCGGCTCCCGTACCCGGCACCGTGCGGCTCAACGCGGATTTCACCGCGGACTCCTTCCGCGACGACCTTCGCCAGTCGAAAAGAAACGTGGTGCACATCGCCACGCACTTCCAATACCAACCCGAATCGGCCGACCAGTCGAAGCTGCTGCTGGGCGATGGCAAAGGTCTCAGCCTGAAGAAAATCCAGGATGCCGAGCAGCTCTTCGCCGGGGTTGACCTGTTGACGCTCTCCGCGTGCGACACCGCGACTATTGAGAAGAGCCATCGCGATGGCCGCGAAATCGACAGCTTGGGCACCGTCGCCCAAGGGGCCGGAGCGAAGGGCGTGATCGCCAGCCTGTGGAGCGTCAGCGACGAAGCCACCGCGCAGCTCATGCAGACCATGTACCGCCTGCGCCAGCAGAATCCGGCGGCGGGCAAGAGCGAGGCGCTCCGCCAGGCCCAGGAGCAGATGGCCTCGGGCACCCTGCGCCCCGGCGTCCCCGCTCCTGTCGCCACTGCCACGGCCGCTCGCGGCGCATCGGCGATCGCCACCGCTCCGGCGGCCAACCGGGAGCACGATTGGCGCCACCCCTTCTACTGGGCGCCGTTCATTTTGATTGGGAACTGGAAGTAGAGTCTTTCCCCACCGAAGGTAGGCTCAAGGTCTGTACCGACCAGTTGGTCGGCACAGCCGAAATCGCCGAGGCGCCCCGCGTGTTGCCTATGCCGCCCAGCAGGCTCGCGAGCGGATTGCCGCCGCCCCGCGTGAGAGCCTCGCTGCGCACGCCTTGTGCCGGAAACAGGCGCGGATCCAGCTCTTCCCTGGACGTCAGCAGGATGTAAGTATCGAGGCCGAATGGCGGATTGATTTTGACATCGGCGGCCTCATCGGTCATGGGGATCTGGGCCGGCGGCGGCCCGTCGCCTTCCGGCGGCAGATGGTTGCCGGTATTGCTTCCGCCCGCGGGGTGAAGTACGGCCACGCTGCCGTCGCGATCGATCACCAACACGTAAACCCAGCGCTGCTCGATGGCGCTCGTCTTCCGGACCGCCGCCAACTCGGCGGGCGTCGCGGTCAGCCACAGCTTGTACGTCTCGCCCTCGGCCCAGGCGATACGGGAACAAATCCTTGCCCGTACCGCCGCCCGGAACGCTCAGCGTGAGCCAGCCGTAAATGCGATTGAGCTGCAGCGCTTTGGCCCGCAGATCGGCCTCGAAGCCCTCGTTGGCCGCCACCCAATCGGTGCGCACCGGAAGATTGAGCCCCTTCTGATCGGCCTCCATCACCCCCGGACGCACCCACGCATACTCGAAGCCCTTGCCGTTCCATCGCCCCGCCAGAATGTACTGGGGCGCATTCGGCGACGCCTGCACGGTCACTGCGTCGTTGCGCGTCTGTTGCCCCAACTCCAGCTTGCCCGCCTGCTCCGCCGGCAGGGGATAATTTACGAACAGGTTCGCGTCCTTGGGAATCAGGGCGCCGATGCGCGCCGCGTCCAGCGATTTTCCGAGAGGCGTTCCTTTCCCGCCCTTCCCCGGTCCGCCGCCCAGGAGCTGCCACTGGCCATCCAGCCACCAGATCTGATGCGTGGGACTGGTCACCGTCGGATCGGCAACCGCCTTCACGCCCGCACTGGCAAGTTGCGCCACCGCCTGGGCCGCGCGCGCGAGTTCCTCCGGCGGCGGGCCGTTCTTCTCGATGTAGACGCTGAGCGAGCTGTTCTTCGGTACCACCCAGCGGTCCAGACGGAAGCGCCAGGAGGGCTGGATCAGCGCGCCGCCGGGACCGGCCGTGGCGATGGAATCGGCCAGGTGCGCCTCCACGATCTTGATGCGCACGTCCGGCGCCTCCGGCATGGCGCTCACCAGCTCGCAGTTCTCGTAGATGTCCGCCGCTTTGCCTTTGTCGATTACCAGGCGGCCGTCCGGCAGGATGTTCGCCACCCGCGCGATCATGCCGGTAGCCGATTCGGCCGGCTGGCCCAACAGGTCGAGCTCCATCCGCCCCTCGCCCTCGATCTGCGGATGCTGATCGTTCTGCTCCATGGCGACGGCCAGTTTGACGTCCGCGAACAACGTGCCGATGGCTTCGTGCTGGGGATGGTTGCGCAGCTTATCCAAGAGCGCGGCGGTAAACACGCCGTGCCTCCCGGACGTGGCTTCCTTAGCCGTCTCCTTTTCGTAAGCCGCCGAAAGAAGCAGCACCGGATGGGCCAGCCCGGAGGATCGGCGCGTGGGTAAAATCCGGTTGCCATCGGCGCCGCGCTCGCCCGGGTCGTTCACCGTTCGCGAATCCGCGATTCCGGACTTGGCCCTGGAAAAATCCGAGGCGCCGCGGCTGAGGCCGCCGCTCTGGCAGCTATCCGCGATCACGGTGAGATAAATCCCCTTGCGCGCGGCCTTGAGATACATCCGCACCAGTTCCTTGCTCCGTATGTCGGCAGCTCCGTCCGCGGCATCGTAGGGAATCAGCGTCTCGTCGTAGCTGTCGGGCGAGTTTTCGTTCTTCACAGAGGTGTTGCGGATCTGCGAGCCGTGTCCGGAGTAAAAGAAGATGCTGACATCGCCCGGACAGGTGGAGGCATCGCCAGGTTTCCGAACTCCCGCGCGTGGAAGGCGCCATCCACGGGCTGGCGGGCAACCAGGGGTTTCTCGACCCGCACCCCCGGCTTGCGATTGCCCGTGTACAGGTTGATCCCCACCACCAGGGCGCGGCGGACCGGTTCGCACGCGCCGGCAACCCCGGCGAAATACGTGAAGGCAAGACACGCGCAGGCGATCGCTGGAACCTTCATGGGCCCCTCGGGCGGCTAATTCTTCTTGGCAGGGGTGGTGGACTTTTTCGGCGTACTCGATCCGGCCCCATTGCCCGGCGTCATAGGAGGAATCGGAAGGTCGATATGGGAGACGTCCACCTTCATCGTCAGATAGGTTACCTCGGGAACGACGTCATTAGCCAATTGGTCCACCGGCAGGTTGGCCGGCTTCCGCTTGTCCACCAGGAACCCACTTCTGCATTCGAGATTCGGAAGATGCGGCCGGAGTGTTTCCACATGTTCCAACGGCACCATGATGTAGTCGCCTTTCAACAGAGGTATGTAGTCGTCGGGAAAACCGGGTTGAGCCGCCCCTTGGCGGGTAGCCGCAGCTTCCTTTGGTACGCTGCTCATGAAGAAGGTGGAGCGCAACTCCAGCTCACTGTAGAGCATCGAAAAAGTGGTCGCTGCTGCTACGCTGATTGCCGGCAAGCCCATCAGCGGCGACACCGCCCCCGCCACCTGGAGCCCATACCGCAGGACCTTATGAAGGGGCGACTCTTTGGCCATCGACGAGACATTCACCGCGAGCTTTCCGGCGCCGCCGGGCAGGATCACTTTGTTCTCACCGCTCATCATCATGTTGTGCTGCTGAAAACCGAGTTGCTGCAGGTTCGGTAATTTGCCGGCCTGGTCTGTAAAAAGAGCCGCCAGCCCGATCCAGGACATGGGCGCGAGAATATCCAGAAACCTGTTGACTTGCGAGCAGTCGATGCGAACCTGCGACGACGCCAGTTCTTTTACCTTGCGGCCATCGGCAGTTCCGGGCCGGAAGTGGCTTAGCGAAACGCTGACCGACACGTCACCGGGGAGATCCGGCAGTTGATCTTTCACTTCATCTCTATCGGTATATTTCAGCTCGCCCGGGTGGACAAAAATGTAGCGGACGTCTTTCCCGGGCACGGCCGCCTGCTTCTTACTGCCTCTGGTTGTCTGGTAGAACGATCCCCAAAAGTCGCTGGAGCGGATCTCCGCCGGGTCCGCCGGCCGGGCGGCTTGTTTAGTCTGGGCGGCGGCGCTCTCGGCCAACAGCGCAGCCAGGCTGCCACTTGCCAGGAGCTCCTCGAAAAAGTTCCGTCGCGACGATTCCATAATGGATAACCCTCCGGTGGGGAATGTGAGTGATTATAGATGGTTGGGACAACCCCGTCAACCGAAGGTCGACTGCGCGTTTTTCGACTGCGCGGCCGATTTCAGTATCCGGCTTCACCCTGAAGTTTCAGGACGGCCTCGCTGTACTGGTCCCGGTCAAACACAAATGGGCCGAAGAGGGAGTAGTCGCGATC
>OMOG01000020.1:4464-5763 GCA_900290305.1 Candidatus Sulfopaludibacter sp. SbA4 | reverse complement strand
GGACGATGGGGTTGCGTGAACCCTTTCCAGACCGTAGTCCGATCGTCTCGCCCGATCTGGCAAAACAACGGCCAACATGTGGCATCCCCGCACTGGCAACCCAGCACATAGATTCCCTCAATCTGGGCCCAATAGCTGCCCGGCTCGAATTCTCCATTAAAGTAGTCATCCAGGGGTTCCGTAACGGAAAAGCTGGGGAACCAACCCGCCATACCCTCCAACCGGCTCAAAATTCCGGCTCTTTTCGAACACGGCCACCAGATCTGTCATGAGGGCGCCATCAACCCGTGGAATGATGGCACAGGCGGCCGGGCCCCGCCCGCTGAAGGATTCCACCGCAAACGAAAGGTCGGAAATAACTCTCATGTTGTTGGCGGGGACTCGGAATTCCGCCCGCTCCAGCTTATCATTGGATCGAGGGTCCCGGCCGTGTGGTGCTGTGCCCGCGGCGGAGAGGACGGGTTGTAGTAGGTGCACGAGATCCGGAGAGCGTAAGGGTCGCGCCGCAGTGGACGCCTGCCCGAAGGCGCTCGTTGTCGCCGAAGGTCCGCGACTGCGCCACGGCCGCAGTCGGGAAGAAATGCCGCCGTTCGATGGCAACAGTAGCGTATCATCTTACGCGGGGGCATGAAAATGCGAATGAGCCGCTGCCGCTGCTGGCCGGCGGCGCTGGCGGTGGTGGTCGCAGCCAGCGCTCAACAGGTGCTGCCGGGCACGAGGCCGTTGGTCGTCGAAGGCGACCCCGCGGCCCAGATGGTCGAAGCGATCCACTCGTACCTGGATCGGGAGACCGCGCTGTCGCGCGAACACCGTGCCACGGAGCGCTCCGCCGCTGCCCAACGCGAGAGGCTCCGCAAAATCATCGGCGCCTTGGACCGCGACGCGCGGGTTCCGGTCCACGCGCTCGAAATCGAGTCGGTGAGCGCCGCATCGCCCGAGATTGCCAGGGGCGGCGGCTATCGCGTTTATACCGTCCGCTGGGGGGTGTTCGAGGACGCCGAAGCGGAAGGGCTGCTCCTCGAGCCCGTCGGGGCAGTGAAAGCCAGGGTCGTCGCGATCCCCGATGCGGACTGGACGCCGGAGATGCTGGTGGGAATGGCGCCGGGCCTCCCCTCGTCCGCCCAGTTCGCCAGGCGCCTTGCCGAAAACGGCTGCGAAGTCCTCGTCCCCGTCCTGATCGACCGAAGCGACACGTGGTCCGGCATTCCGGGCATCCGCATGACCAACCAGCCGCATCGCGAGTGGATCTACCGGATGGCCTTCGAGACCGGGCGGACCATCATCGGATACGAAGTGCAG
>OMOG01000020.1:0-4454 GCA_900290305.1 Candidatus Sulfopaludibacter sp. SbA4 | reverse complement strand
TTCGCGTCACAGCCCCAGCCGCGGCCGGTGGGTGTGGCGGGCTACGGAGAAGGCGGCCTGCTCGCCCTGTATGCGGCGAGCCTGGACCCGAGGATCCAGGCAACGCTGGTGAGCGGATACTTCCAGCCTCGCGAGCAACTGTGGAACGAACCGATCTACCGCGATGCCTGGGGCTTGCTGCGCGAATTCGGTGATGCGGAACTGGCGGGCATGATCGCACCGCGCGCGCTGGTCGTCGAGGCCAGCCGTTTCCCCGAGGTGGCCGGCCCTCCGCCCGCCACCGGGGAGCGAACGGGCGCGGCGCCCGGCGGATCGATAACGACGCCACCGTTGGATCGAGTCCGTGCAGAGGTGGAGCGCGCGCGCCCGTCCTTCGAATCGNNTCTTCAGTTCGCCGTGAGTAGCGACGGGCACGGGCCACCCGGCACGGACGCTGCCCTGCGCGGGCTGTTGCAGGCGCTTGGGGTCAAGCCCGCGCCGCGGCCCGCCGGAAGCGCACCGCGCGACCTGCGAACGAAGTTCGATGCGGCTGCCAGGCTCCGCCGGCAATTCGACCAACTGGCCGCGCACACGCAGGCCTTGATTCGCAAATCGGAGCAGAACCGCGCCGGCTTCTGGTCGCGGGCCGACGCGTCTTCACCCGAACGATGGCATCAAACCAGCCGGCCCATGCGTGATTACATCTGGGATGAAGTCATCGGCCGCCTGCCGGATCCCAGCGCAGCCGCCGACCCGCGCACGCGCCTCATCTTCGACGAGCCGAAATTCCGCGGGTACGAGGTGATGCTGGACGTCTGGCCCGGCATCGCGGCCTATGGGATTCTGCTCGTGCCGAAGGATATCGGGCCGGGGGAGCGGCGGCCGGTGGTGGTGTGCCAGCACGGCCTGGAGGGACGTCCGCGCGATGTGGCCGACCCCAAAGTCGATTCACCCTACTACCATCGTTTCGCCGTGCGGCTGGCGGAACAGGGGTTCGTCACTTTCGCTCCGCAGAATCCGTATACCGGCGGGGACCGCTTCCGGCAAATCCAGCGCAAGGCGCATCCGCTGAAGCTGTCGCTGTTCTCCTTCATTCTCGGCCAGCACCAGCGCCTGCTCGAGTGGCTGGGCAGCCTGGCGTTTGTCGATCCGCGGAGAATCGGGTTCTACGGGCTCTCCTACGGGGGAAAGACCGCGGTGCGGGTCCCGCCGCTGCTGGACGGGTACGCTCTCTCGATCTGCTCGGCGGACTTCAACGAGTGGGTCTGGAAGACCACCAGCAGCGACTCGCGCTATAGCTACATGCTTACCCAAGAGTACGACATGCTGGAGTTCGATTTCGCGAACGTGACCAACTATTCGGACCTGGCGAACCTCATGGCGCCGAGGCCGTTCATGGTCGAACGGGGTCACGATGACAATGTTGCGCCCGACGAATGGGTTGCCTACGAATACGCCAAGGTCCGCAGGTTCTACACGAAGATGGGGATTCCGGACCGTACCGGGATCGAGTTCTTCAATGGACCGCACACGATCCACGGCGTCGGCACGTTCGCGTTTCTGCAGGAGCACTTGCGTTACCCGGAGTAGCCATGGCTGCGCAGGGAGCAGTATGCGTTTGATGTGTCAAGGCAAAGTAGAAAGTTCCGCTTTCCAGCAAAGTAGAAAGTTCCGGTTTCTCATGGCTGGCGGCTAAGGCCATGGTAGGTTGAGATGCCCGCCGCGGAAGCGCGCTTTCGGGCGGGATCAAAGCTGAGGCCGCGGAGTTGCCTCGTAGGGAATCGGCGCAAACTCTCTTGTGGCGATTGAAAATCCGGGTTGCCTTCCGGTCGCTTGGAAAGTTTCCCCGTACAGGGCGCCTTTGACCTCGGGTCCCACTCCGCACCCGAGGCCCTGCCCAGAGGGAGTCGGCACGAACTTCCGTTCCCGGCCAGGATCCACCCCCAACGCCAACGCAGGTCGCTTCGACCCCAGTGTATAGTGAAGCTTCATGGGCCGCATCCGCATCCTCCCCGACCAGGTCGCCAACAAGATCGCGGCCGGCGAGGTGGTGGAGCGGCCGGCCTCCGTGGTCAAAGAGCTGCTTGAGAACTCGCTCGACGCCGGCTCGACCGACCTGCGCGTGGAAGTGGAATCCGGCGGCCGGCGCCTTATCCGCATCGTGGACGATGGCTGCGGCATGCTGCGCGACGACGCGCTGCTGGCCTTCGAGCGCCACGCCACCAGCAAACTGCGCGACGTGAAGGACCTGCTTTCCATCGCCACCCTGGGATTTCGCGGCGAGGCGCTGCCCTCCATTGCATCGGTCTCCAGGCTGCTGCTCGAAACGCGCTCCGCCGAGGAGACCACCGGCACCCGCATCGAGATCGCGGGCGGCAAGATGCTGCGCTGCGAAGAGGCGGCCTTGGGCGGAGGCACCGTCATCACCGTGCGCGACCTCTTTTATAACGTGCCCGCGCGCCGCAAGTTCCTGCGCACCGAACCCACCGAGCTGGCGCACATCGCTTCGCTGGTGACGCACTACAGCCTGGCGCATCCCGGCAAAACCTTCCGGCTCACGGCCGGTCCCAACGAGCTGTTGCACGTGACCCCCGTGGCCACCATGCGCGAGCGCGTCTACCAGGTCTTCGGCAGCCAGGTGCTCGACGAGCTGGTCGAGATCGGGGTGCGCGAGAAGGAGCTGTTTCTGCCGCAGCCGAGCGTGGCGCCCTCCGAAGCCATCGCGGAATACCGCAGTGAGCCGGACGAGCCGCCCACCCGCACCTTCCGCTTGACGGGCTTCTTTTCGCGCCCGCAAATCCAGAAGGGCAACCGCAACTCGATCTACATTTTCGTCAACGGCCGCCTCATCCGCGACCGCCTGCTGCTCCACGCGCTCGGCTCCGCCTATCACAACCTGATGCCGCCTTCGGCCTACCCGTTCGCGCTGCTGTTCCTCGAGTGCGACCCGGAGGAGGTGGACGTGAACGTGCACCCCTCCAAAACCGAAGTGCGCTTTCGCCACGGTTCGTTCCTCCACGATTTCATTCGCGACACCATCCGCGAGCGCCTGATGGAAAGCCGCCCGGCGCCGTCCTTCTCGCCCGTCCCGCGGGGCTCCACTGGCGCACAACAGGGCGCACGCCTGCCGTATTCCGAATTCAGCCAGATGATCGAGAACGAGGCGCCCGCCGCGCCGAGCGTGGTCGAGGCTGGCGCCGAGGCCGGCCCAGCCGCCGCGCCACCGCCCACGCCGGGCACGCCGTACGCCGAGGGCCCGCTGCCCGAGTTCACCCTGCGGCCGGCGCCGGGGCCCGTCCCGCGCCTGGATTTCAGCGCGCCGCCGCTCGAGGTGACGCCCGGTCCGCCGCCTTCCGGCAAGCTGCATCGCCATCTCGACGCGCACGGCGAATTCCCGGCCGAAGCCATCCCGCCGTCCGAGATGTCGCTCTCCGCGCTCTCCGACTTGCGGCCCCTGGGGCAGATTCACGAGAGCTTCATCATCGCCGCCGGCCGCGACGGCCTTTGGATCGTCGACCAGCACGTGGCCCACGAGCGCATCCTGTTCGAACAGGTCATGAAACAACGCGCGGCCGGCCGCGTGGAGATGCAACGGCTGCTCATGCCGATGATCCTGCAGCTCACCCCCGAGCAGCAGATCGATTACGCGCGCATCGCCGACGAGCTGCATGCCTCCGGATTTGAGACCGAGCCGTTCGGCAATCGCACCATCGCTGTGAAGGCGGCCCCGGCGGCGGTGGGCGCGGCCGACCTCGAGCGCATCCTCTTCGAGATCCTGGAAATCGCCGAGGGCGAGCTGCGCGGAGCCTCGCTCGACGACCTGCGGCGCAACATCTGCGCGTCCATCGCCTGCCGCGCGGCCATCAAGATCAACATGCGGCTGGACGCCAGCAAGATGGAATGGCTGCTGCGCGCCCTGGCCGCCACCGACTGCCCCATGAGCTGTCCCCACGGCCGTCCCATCGCGCTGCACTACGGCACGCGCGAAATTCTGAAGGCCTTTCACCGGATATAGCGAGAGGTGTATCGCGCCGCGATGCTCATGGCGGCC
Organism: Candidatus Sulfopaludibacter sp. SbA4; assembly: GCA_900290305.1. Taxonomy (GTDB): domain Bacteria; phylum Acidobacteriota; class Terriglobia; order Bryobacterales; family Bryobacteraceae; genus OMOG01. The sequence continues at coordinate 424 of OMOG01000020.1, read as the reverse complement.
CTTTCGCCAAATCGGTCGACAATTCCATCTCTACCGCGCTCAACAGGACCTTGGCGGGCCAAAACCCAAACCCACCTGCACCGTTCAAGTTGAACGTTTTTCCCCAGTTGTGGGGTCTTATGCAGAGCCAATCGCTACGCACCGCCGCACGCCAGGAGACTCGCTGATCCCCGCTATAAACCGGGTGACAGTTGGCGCAGAAACAACCAGAAAGGGTGAATCGCGGCTAACCTTGAGCGAACCGTTTTCTCCATTCGAATCGAAACTTGTATATAATCCACACATGCAAGGAATACCCTGGAGAACAATTGGGCTCGGCTCGCTCTTGCTCATCTCGGCCTGCTTAAAAGGAGGACTGGAAGTGCAATCTCCGCAACCTGAAAAGTCGAAGCCGCCTGTCAAAATGGAGCAGCGCGGGCGCATC
>OMOG01000597.1 GCA_900290305.1 Candidatus Sulfopaludibacter sp. SbA4 | reverse complement strand
CGCCCCATGGCCGGCCGGATTCCCAGCGTGGAAAAGAAGTTGCCGGTAACGTACTGCCCCTCGATCTTCTCCGCCTCCAGGCCTTCCACCCGCGTGTAGAGGCGATCCCGCTCTCTGTAGGAGGCCGTCAATTCAGACACCGTTTGGCCGTGGTCGCGCAGGTACGAATATGTCTGCCACGAAAAGGAATTGAAGTGGCCCTTGCCGCGGCGGGTCAGCACTTCCACCAGGCTTTGCGGATCCTTCACCGGAAGCGAACGCAGCATCAGCACGTCGATGAGGCTGAAGATCGCGGTGTTGGCGCCGATGCCCAGGGCCAGCGAGAGCACCGCCACCGCCGTGAATCCGGGACTGCGGCGCATGGTGCGCAGCCCGTAGCGCAGGTCCTGCGCCAGCCTTTCTAGCGAATTCCATCCCCACATTTCGCGTGTAACCTCCTTTACCAAAGCGGCATTGCCGAACTCGCGGCGGGCGGCCGACTCGGCGGCGTCCGGTGACTCGCCGCGTGCGATCCGATCCTGCTTCGACATGGCGAGGTGCTTCGACATGGCGAGGTGAGCGCGGATCTCGTCGTCCAACTCGTCGTCACGCCGGCTCATGCCTGCCCCTCGCTTTCCCCGGGATTCATCAAGCCGGCAATCGCGGCGCTCATGCGGCTCCAGCGGCTGTACTCGCTCAAGAGCTGCTTCTTGCCGGCTGCCGTGAGCTGGTAGTATTTGGCGCGCTGGTTGTGCTCGGAATTGCGCCATTCGGATTTGATCCAACCCTGCTTCTCCAGGCGATGGAGGGCCGGGTACAGCGAGCCGGTTTCGACCTGCAGCACGTCGCCCGAGCCGGAGCGGATGGCCAGGCCGATGCCGTAGCCGTGCTGGGCGCCCCAGCTCAGGGTCTGGAGGATCAGCATGTCCAGGGTGCCCTGGAGAAGCTCGATGCGGTTTTGATAACGTTCCTGTTTTGCCATGGCTGTAGATATTCTACAGCTTTGGGTGTAGGATGTCTACGGGGTGGGAGTGTACTCTCGACGCGGAGCCGCGGAGGCGCGGAGGAAGACGCGGAGAAAAACAGAGTCAAAACCTGAGAGCGCTGAGCATGCGGAGAGCGCTGAGGACCGCTTCCTGACGGTCGCGGCTCCGAATCCGGGGGCGGGTGGACAAAGGCAACACAGGCAGGAATGCCTGTGCCACTACTCATGCCTCAGGGCGACTACAGGGTCCACGCGTAGGGCCCGCAGGGCGGGAGACACCGTCGCGGCCAAGGCCACCACGGCCAATACGGCCCCGACCACGACGAAGTTTGTCAGATCCGTGGGCCGGACTTCGGGCGAGAGGAACATGGCGAGAGGACGGACCGCGAAGACCGCGAGCGCCATCCCAATCCCGATGCCGGCGGCGGACAGCACCGCGGATTGGCGAAGGACCAGCCGCAGGATGCCGGCCCGCGTTGCGCCCAGGGCCACCCGCAAGCCGATCTCGCGGATGCGACGGCTCACCGTGTACAGCAGAACGCCGTACAGGCCGACCGACGCCAACAGCAGGCCCAGGATTCCCATGGTCCCGAGGATGCCCGCGCCCACGCGGCTGGGCAACATGGCGAAGACCAGCGCTTGCGACATGGGCTTGATTTCGAGCGAGGCGGTGGGATCGAGTTGGCCGAGCATGGCGTTGATGGCCGGAATCAGAGGCTCCGGCCGGCCCGTGGCGCGCATCAGGAAGTGCAGATCGATGGGGGCTTCGTCCGACTGCGCGTACGGCTGGTACAGCGCGAAGGCGTTCTCTTCACCCAGCGTGAAGTACTTGCTGTTCTTCGCCACGCCGGCGATGGCGATCGGCGCGCCCTTGCCGAACCGCACGAAATGGCCTACCGGGTCGACCGTGCCGAAGAGGCGGCGCGCCAGGTTCTGGTTGAGGATGGCGACTCGCGGCGCGCCGGCGCGGTCGGAGGGCAGGAAGGCGCGGCCCTGCAAAATGGGGATCTCGAGCGCGCGGAAATAGCCCGGCCCAACATAATTCGAGTTGAATTCCAGGTGGACCGGGCCCGGTTGCAAGTCGGTGCTGAGAGATCTGCCTTCGGTGGTGTGGCCATTGAGCGGAACCACACGCGCGATGGCCGCAGCCTCGACGCCGGGAAGTTTGCCGAGNNGTGCGGTAGTGCTCCGGGACCAGGCGCATGTGCGCCCAGATGGTGTGGGCTACCTCGAATCCGGGGCTCATGGTGGAGGCGGCCAAGAGATTGCGCAGGAAGAGAAATCCGGCGGAGAGCAGAACGATCGAGACGGCCAGTTGGCCGGCTACGAGCGCGTTGTGCAACGGCGTGTTGTGCAGGGTGGCGCTGATGCCGGCACGCGTGCTTTTGAGCGCGGGCGCCAGGCCGGCGGCCAGGCTCGACACCATCGCCACCGCGGCGGCATATGCCAGCAGGCGCCAATCCGGCTGGATCAGAAACTGAATGGGGACGGGCAGCGGCAGTTGCACGCGGCTGAGCAGGGTGGTGAGCCCGATGTTCAGTGCCAGCCCGGCGGCCGTGCCACAGATGGCCAGCAGCAGGCTCTCCGCCAGCAGTTGCCGCACGAGGCGGCCGCGGCCGGCGCCGATGGCGCGCCGGATGGCCAGCTCGTGCGACCTTCCGGAGGCGCGCGCCAGAAGCAGGCTGGCTACGTTGGCGCAGGCCAGCAGCAGCACCAACCCGACCACCACCATCAACATGGCGAAGAACGCGGCCACTGGCAGCGCGAGGTCTTCTAAGGTGTAGAGGCGCTCGATGCCGGAGACCGCGGAGACTTTCACATCGATGGACCGTTTGTGGTTGCCGTCGGGGTAGACTCGATCCAACTCCTGGCAGGCGGCCTTCAGCCGCGCATAGACCTGCTGGCGGGTCGTGCCAGGATCGACACGTGCGTAGAGGGTGACATCGGTTTGCGCATCCGCCGGCATGTACAAATCGGGAGCGAAGCCAAAGCCGGTAACGGTGCGGTGGTCGCGCGGCAGCACCCCGGAGACTGTGAAGATGCGGCCATCGAGGAGCAGCTTGCGTCCGATGACATCGACGGACCCGCCGAGCCGTCTCTGCCAGAAGCCGTTGGTGAGCACGGCCACATCCGTCTCGCCGGGTTGAATGGGCCGGCCCATCGCGACCGGGATGCCGGTGACGCCGAAGAAATTGTCCGTCACGCGGACCACGGAGAGACGGGAGGTGTCATCGCCCTCGCGCCAGTTGGCTTCGGTCTCTTCGATTTGGCCGGCCAATCCGCGAAAGACGCCCGCATCGCGAAGGAAGCGGTACTCGCGCATAGGCGCGACGCTGCCGCCGCCGATTTCGAGGCGCACCAGCGTCTGCGGATCGCGGACCGAAGGCTGGCTGAACAGGACCTCCGCGGCGATGCTGAAGATGGTGGTGTTGGCGCCGATCCCGAGGGCGAGGCAGGCGATGGCCGTCGCGGCGAAGGCCGGATTGCGGCGGAAGGCGCGCGCGGCGTAGCGCAGGTCGGCAGCCAGGTCTTCGAGCCAGCGGAACTGCCAGGCCGAACGGGTCTCCTCGGCGGCGCGTGCGGGCGATCCGAATTCGCGGCGGGCCTGGGCGAGAGCGTGGGTTCGCGAGAGCCCGGTTGATTCCAGTTCATCGGCTCGCGTTTCGATGTGGAATGCTACTTCGGTGTCGAGGTCGCAGTCGAAGCGGGATCGGCGGCCGAGATAGGTGAGACGACGGATAGTTTCTTTCCAGAAGGACATTGTAAGATCCTCAAGTACGCGGTCGGCAGGCGGAACCGCCTGCCCCACCTTTCAGATCGCAGCACCTGTTGTGCTGGATTAGGGGGTTCAGCGTTCGCATCATTCCTCCCTCAGAGCCACCACGGGATCCACCCGCACGGCTCGCAACGCCGGCGCGACCGTGGCGATCAGCGCCACCACCGCCAGCACCGCTCCCACCACTACGAAGTTCGCGACGTCGTTGGTGCGCACCTCCGGCGTCAAGAATGCTGCCAGCGGCCGCACGGCAAAGATCGACAACGCCAGCCCGATTCCGATCCCGGTGGCGGCGAGAGACGTGCTTTGCCGCAAGACCATTCGCAAAATTTCAGCGGGGGTGGCGCCCAGGGCCATGCGCAGCCCGATTTCGCGAATCCGCCGGCTCACGGAATACAACAGCACGCCGTAGAGTCCGATGGACGCGAGCGCGAGACCCAGCACCCCCATGGCCCCCAGGATGGCGGCGCCCACGCGGCTGGGCACGAGCGTGAAGGCCAGGCCCTGCTGCATGGTTTTGGTCTCGATCGCGGCGGTGGGGTCGAGGCGGTTCAAGGCCGCGTTGACGGCCGGAATCAGCGGCTGCGGACTGCCTGTGGCGCGGATCAGGAAGTGGAGGTTGACGATCGATCCATCCCACTGCGCGTAGGGCTGGTATAGGGCAGCGACGTTCTCCTCGCCCAGCGTGAAGTACTTGCTGTTGCGGGCCACCCCGGCGATGCGGATGGGCTTGCCGCTCGAGGCGTTCGAGCCCTTGCCGGTCGGGAACCGGATGGTGTGGCCCACGGGATCCTGCTTGCCAAAGAGCTGGCGGGCCATGTTCTGGTTCAGGATGGCGACCTGCGGAGCGCCCATGCGATCGGCCGGCGTAAAGCCGCGGCCGGTGACGATTGGAATCTGCATGGTCTTGAAATAGTCCACTCCGACGTAGTTGAGGTTGAACCGCACGATCACGGGCCGGGCGGCCAGGTCCGTCGAGACCTGGATCTGGAAATGCATGGCGTCGTTGAGCGGCACCACGCGCGCGATGGCCGCTGCCTCGACGCCGGGCAGCGTTCCGAGGCGCTCCACTGCGGCATCTATCAGCGGCCTGGTCTTTTCGCGGTTGGGATACGCTTCGGGCGCGAGCCGCATATAGGCCCAGATGGTGTGGTCCACATCGAAGCCGGGGTTCATGGTGGAGGCGGCCACCAGGTTGCGCAGGAACAGGAAGGCCGCGCACAGCAGGACGATGGAGACGGCGAGCTGCCCGGCCACCAGGATATTGCTGGCCGTCCAGCGGCTTCGCGACACCTGGTGTTCGCCGTGCTTCAGAGCCGCACTGATGCCGGCGCGCGTGCCCTTGATCGCCGGAATCAGTCCCGCGGCCAGGCTGCTGGCCAGCGCCACCGCGATGGCGTAGCTCAACAGCCTCCAATCGGGCTCGATCAGGAACTGGACGGGAATCGGCACGGGCAATCGGATGCCGCTGAGGACGCGGGTGAGCGCGACGTTGAGCGCCAGCCCGGCAGCGGTTCCGGCGACGGACAGCAGGAGACTGTCGGCGAAGAGTTGGCGGACGATGCGGCCGCGGCTCGCGCCGATGGAAAGCCGGATGGCCAACTCATGCGAGCGGCTGGAGGCGCGCGCCAGCAGCAGGCTAGCGACGTTGGCGCAGGCCATCAACAACACCAGGCCCACCACTACCATCAACATGGCGAAGAAGGCCGCCACCGCCTGGACCTCGCTGGATTCGAGCCGGCCGAGGCCGGCCACCGCGGACACTTCCACCTGCTGGGCGTATCCTTCGTTTGGATGGATGCGATCAAGCTGCTGCGATACGGACTGGAGACGCGCGGCCGCGATCTGGCGGGTCATGCCCTCGGGCAGACGCGCGAAGAAGGCCACGCGCTCGGTGTCTTTGGAAACCGGCAGGTACAGGTCGGGAGTGAATCCGAAACCGGCCAGGGTGCGGTGGTCGCGGGGTAGTACGCCGACGACGGTGAAGGGGTGGCCATCGAGGAACAGGGCGCGTCCGATGACGTTGGAGTCCGCGGCCAGGCGAGATTGCCAAAAGCCGTAGTTCACCACGGCGACATCGGAATCGCCCGGCTGGATGGCGCGGCCCATGGCCAGGGGAATGCCGGTGACGCCGAAGAAATTGCCGGTGACGCGGATGGCAAACAGGCGATCGGCGCCATCGCCACGGCGCCAGTTGACCTCCATGTTTTCGTTCTGCCCGGCGAACCCGGCGAACAGGTTGGCGTCGCGGACGAAGCGGTACGCCTCCATGGGGACGTGGCTGCTGCCGGCCAGCCGGATGTGGACCAGCGATCCGGCGTCGCGGACGGAGGGCTGGCTGAACAGGACCTCCGTGGCGATGCTGAAGATAGTGGTGTTGGCGCCGATGCCCAGGGCCAGGCAGGCGATGGCGGTGGCGGCGAAGGCCGGGTTGCGGCGGAAGGATCGGGCGGCGTACCGCAGGTCGGCGGCGAGGTCTTCGAGCCAACGGAATTGCCAGGCCGAGCGGGTCTCCTCGGCGACGCGGGCGGGCGATCCGAATTCGCGGCGGGCTTGGGCGCGGGCGTGGGTCCGCGAGAGCCCGGTCGATTCCAGTTCATCGGCTCGCGTTTCGATGTGGAATGCGACTTCGGTGTCGAGGTCGTCATCGAAGCGGGAGCGGCGGCCGAGGTAGTTGAGGCGGCGGAGTGTTTCTTTCAGCAGGCGCATGTGATCTCCACGGGCAGGCCAGAGGCCCGTCCTACGCGGTGCGCATGACCAGTTGGATGGCGCGCACCAGGCGGTCGAACGATTCGGCTTCGTGGTCCAGTTGTTTGCGGCCTTCCGGTGTCAGCCGGTAGAACCGCGCTTTGCGGTGGTTCTCGGAAATGCCCCACTCGGCATCCAGCCAGCCTTTGACGAGCATGCGGTTGAGCGCCGGGTAGAGCGACCCGTCTTCAATGACGAGGCCTTCTTGCGATGCCTCCTTCACGCGCTTGGCGATGGCGTAGCCGTGCAGCGGGCCGGCGCGGAGGGTGCGGAGGATCAACATATATAGAGTGCCGGGCAACAGCTCCGGGAAGGTGCGTTCTCCCATAGTTCCCCTGTCCAGACTATCCATACGCTGGACTAGGGAGAAAAGTTGCAGTTTTTTGGCCTGGAGGGCTTGGAGGCGGGTGACGCATCGAGGCCGGCTGTGTCAGTTTATTATTTTTGACGTTTTAAGCTCCTTTGTTTCTGTGGGCTACCGGGATGGCGCGAATTTGGGAGACGCATCTGGAGGGTGGTTTTTACAATATGCGTCTCCACCCCATTTGGGGGGTCGGGGAGGACTTGTCGACACTTCGAGTCACGGGTGCTGTTCATTGGATACCTCAATTTCCGGCAAGATCCGTCGGTTTTGCCACATACGAATGATGTGATCGGCCTGGGTGCCGCTGATCGCAACCCCCAAAATGAGGGACACAAGTCGTGTCGCCGAGCCTAAGCTAAGTACCTTTTTTTCAGTAAATCGACGACCTGCGGCGACACATCTTGTGTCGCCTGATGGACCTGCCCGTGGTACCTGCACATCGCAGAAACGAAAAACAGCTCCCCGAACGGCGGGGAGCTATGGTGAAACGCTAAATCTCTTCCTAATTTCAAGCTAGCATACAAGACATGGCGGAGCCGGGGAAAAAGGGGGTGGCCGGGCGGGTCTGCTGGTCCGTAAGTGGTTTTGAATCAGTGGCAAGTGCCGGTGCAAAATATATTTGCAGAATTGGTGACTGTATACCGGCCGAGCAGCCGGCCGCGCTAAACTCACACTGAGACCACTTCTGCTACTTCTTGTTCGACTTGTTGTACTCCTCAATGGCTCGAAGTGTGGCAAGCGTGTCGTCAGGGTTCGGACGCCGACGCCGCAACAGCCAATCCCACCACCTCGGCCGTGCCATCGCTTCCGTTTGATGCTCGTATGTTGGGCCTTCGGGGGTCTTCTTTTCGTGGAACCCGGCGCGTGCGATGTCCTTCATTTCCGGGGAGAGTGAGGGGAAATCTCTAATCTGATCTCTCGACCTCTCATCCGTCGCGAACTGCGCGCCATACGCGAATATTTCCGGAGCATCTAACCCCGTTTTTTCGGCGCTGCGGCAAAGCATCGCCATCAAAGATCCACCCGTCATCCTGTCGGATCGCCCACCAGCCATGACGACCGGAATCAACCCCTCGACAATGGCACTCCTGGATCCAGTTCGCCTGCCCTCGACTGCCTTATCCCTGGTGTAGTCATACATCAGATTCTTAGCGGGTCGATCGAGTGCCGCCGCAATCGCCCTCCTCTCTTCGGTATCCGCGCGCTGAAATAGCTCGCTCAAAGCGAATATGGTGCGATAGATGCTGGAGCGGGTCTGCGCATCCAACTTCACCCACATAGGGCGCTCGTTCAACTGCTTGACCAGATCCAGGCTTTCCATAAGAAGATCTGCCTTTCAATGTACAGGCGGCACCCGGAGGTTTCCAATCTGCACAGGCTTGAGTGAACCGGGGAGCACGCCGTAGGGAGGGGTCTCGGGCATATTCGGCCGTGAATATTCCAGATTTCCTCCCAGCCCGACCTGTCGAGTTCTCACGACCGCCAGAATTGCCACCATTTCCGCAGGGGTGGGTCATAGGGTTCGTAGCGGAATTCCGGTCCGCTGCCTCTTGCGCAGACGAAGAAGCTGAGCAGATCGCCCGACCAAGGCAGCTTGGGAAAAGTTCGTACACGGTCCGCAAGGGCGGTGTTGCGCGACAGGCTTGCTGCTTCTGTGAAGACCTTATCCGCGTCCATGTTGAGCAACCGGGCGCTGTGGAGCAGCATCGCCAGATGCTTCAGAGTGTCGCGAATGTCCATATAGCCATCTTCGACGAGTAAGGCTGTCAGTCCTTCGACTGCCAGGCCAGGCGAGTTCTTTCTCACCGACTCCCTGGCAGCGTACGATGCATATCCCAGAAGTGCATCGTGGGCCGCTCTGTCGAGACCTGATGCCCTTGCGCGGCCCTCGGGAGAACTTTCCGCGAAGGCTTGACAGAGGCGGCTGATGATCAACAGGACGTCTGGCGAAAAAGCCCCATGTGTGATCGAGAGGGCGCTGTTCAACTGGCTGACTAGCTCTTCAACTGGAGTGGAATTCACTTGGTCGGCCTCAATGGACAGGGGGTACCAGATAACTGCCAACCAATTCATACCCGGACCTAAAGAGCCACCCAAGTTCATCTCCCAGTCCGGTGAATGTACCATCAGGGTTGACCATGTTTGGCGAGGTGAGCGTTGATTGGAGGGAAAAGCTTTGCCCTGCGTTGACGAGGTTATTGATCCATGCCTGGTTCTGGGTGCTCACGTTGCTTGTTCCAGTCGGGTTGAAGAGGTTGTACATAGTGTTTCCGGCAAGACCGACCAGATCTGGCATCCTGCCGATTGCGGGTACGGCATTCTGCAACGATTCGGCTAGGCCAGCGGCGGCTTCGCCGCCGGCAAACGCCGCAGCTGCGGCCCCGAGACCTCCTACCGCCCCGGACGCGGCCAGCATTTCGACGTACGTACTCGGATCTCCGAAGCCCGCGGTCAGTAAGCCGGCGGTGCCCAGCACTTGATAGCCTCCGCCAAGCCATCCGTAGATCGTTAGGTCGCAATCGCCGGAACCGTTCGTGGCCGGCGCCCATCCTTCCTGGCAGGCCGCTTGGTAGGTACTGCTCGAACCGCCGCCATCGACGGCGTCGCAATAGTCCCAATCGCCCTCGGCGTCTTGGCATGAACCGCCGCCTATCTCATCGGGGTCCTCGACATGCAAACCCGTCCGATCCCTACGATTGATCGGGTCCCCGGACCCGTACACATACCGGTTCCAGCTCAATGGCTTCCCGTACTTTACCGCCGCCAGGCCGCTTGGATCCGGAGTCCAGAAACTGCCGCTCAGCGGCGAGTAATACCGCTGGTCCGCATAATCCTGTCCCAGCCCGTCCCGGAAGTACGTCCCCCACTTCTCCCGGCCGTCCGCGGTCGAGGTCCGCTCCTCGCCGTACGGGAAATACTGCATCCGCTCCCCGCCCGAGTTCGCCCGCACCGACCCCAGCCGGTCCGTAACGATCGTCTTGCCCGACGACCGCATCAGCTTGCTCCCGAAATACACGTTCCAACTCTTCACCTGGTAGTAGAAAAACGCAGGGGCGACGTACTGCTGGTTGCTGCCGGCAATCCAGGACCAGGACCACGTGCAACTGAAGGTCGCCAGGCGCTGCCCCGTGATCCCGTAAAAGTAGATCTCGCAGGGCGTGGACCCGATAGTTGAGGGCGTGACCGGCGCCGCGAAGACGCGCTTCCCCGCGTGATCGTACGTGTAGGTCGAAAACGGGGCCTGCGCCGGCAGCAGCCGGTTCTCGATATCGTAGGGAAATGCTCCGTTCACTGCCGGATTCCCGTTGGCATCGTACTGCTGCCCGAATTGCCGGTTCGTCGTCGGGTCGATCAATGCCGAGAAGTAGGGCGCCGATCCGGCCGTCGGCGTCTTGGCCGTCAGGTTGCCGAACCCGTCGTAAGTATAGGAA
>OMOG01000696.1:1982-2271 GCA_900290305.1 Candidatus Sulfopaludibacter sp. SbA4 | reverse complement strand
GCGGCATCGTCCGGGATCCAGTGCGGGAGTCTTCTGCGGTAATAAAGCATCGTCAAGAAGGCAGGCCACAAAGAACGATGGCCTCGCTCCGTGCAACGGAGTGCGCCACAGGTTAGTGGCGCACACCGCCAGAAGCTCTCTCCTTTTGTGGGCAGGCTGTGGGGCAGGCCATCGTTTTTAGTGGCCTGCCTCTGGCATTCGTTCCGACCGCACCACCCCCGACCCCTCGCGAATCACCACCAACTGATCGGCCGCCACTTTCGATACGCTCTCGCGACCGCCATTGGGC
>OMOG01000696.1:0-1972 GCA_900290305.1 Candidatus Sulfopaludibacter sp. SbA4 | reverse complement strand
AATCACCACCAACTGATCGGCCGCCACTTTCGATACGCTCTCGCGACCGCCATTGGGCCAGCGGATTTCCAGGTCCGCGGCCGTCGAGTCGCCCAGCCCGAAGTGCAGTCTCCGATCGTTAACCGACAAATAAGACGACTGCGCCAGTACTGCCTGCGCTTGTCTGGTCTCCCCGTACTTCGCCACCACCTGCGCGCCGATCGCGCTGCGATTCGACGCCGTGCCCACAAGCAGCACCTTGAGCCAGTGCCCGGTCCCGCTCACGTCGTTGCGAAGCAACGACGGCGGCTCGTTCAGATTGACGATCAGAACGTCCACATCGCCATCGTTATCGAAATCTCCGAAGGCCGCGCCCCGGCTCGAATGCGCCTCCGTCACGCCGGGCCCCGCTTCACCCGCCAACTCTTCGAATCGGCCTCCACCCAGATTTCGAAAGATCACGTTGGGCGTTTTCCAGGCAGCATTGCGAAGCTTCCCCTCCACTTCCGGATACACCATTCCCGTGGTGAAGAAGATATCCGCAAAACCGTCGTTATCCAGGTCCACGATCGCCGCGCCCCAGCCGACAAATCGCGTCTCCACGCCCAGACCGGCCCGGACCGTCACGTCGCGGAAGAATCCCTTGCCGTTGTTGCGATACAGCACCTGGGTGTCGCCGCGAAAATGAGTCTTGAAAATATCCAGGCATCCGTCGCCGTGTACGTCCCCAATGCCCAGCCCCATCCCCGCCTGTTCCTGCCCATCCTCGCTCAGTGACACCCCGCGCTCCAGGCCCTCCTCGGTGAACGTGCCGTCGTGATTGTTGTGGAAGAAGAGACTGGGGGTGGAGTCGCACGCCACGTAGATATCGGGCCAGCCGTCGCCATCGAAATCGGTTGCGGCCGCGGTCAGCCCATAACCCGGCTTGACCGCCAGGATCCCGGACTTGGCGCTCACGTCGCTGAATGTTCCGTCCCCGTTGTTGTGATACAGCCGGCAGCTTTCCTGATCCAATCCAGCCGGTCCGCACAAGGTCGCCACGCCATTGTAGTTGCATGCCGGGTCATGGCCGCGCGGCGGGACCTTTTTCGGATCGAAGACCGCGTAGTGGGAAACGAAGAGATCCAGCCTGCCGTCGCGATCGTAGTCGATCCACGTGCAGCCCGTGCCGTAGCGGTCTCCGGGATGAATCAGGCCGGCCTTCTCCGTGACGTCGGAAAAGGTGCCGTCGCCGTTGTTGTGAAACAGAATGTTTTGCCCCCAGCCGGTAATAAAGACATCGTCGAAGCCGTCGTTGTCGTAATCCGCCACGGTGATGCCGGTTGCCCAGAGCGAGCGGCTCAGGCCGGCTTTATGGGAGACGTCGGAAAACGTGCCATCGCGGTTATTGCGGTACAGGCGGATCGTCGCGCCGTCGGGAGTAGCCCCGAACCGGCGGCCGGTCAGCAGAATGATATCGAGCCATCCGTCATTGTCGTAATCCAGGAACGCCGCCCCGCACCCCATGACTTCGAGCAGATAATCGGCGTGCCCGGTCGAATCGTTCGCCGCCCCATAAATCACCGGCGTGCGCAAGCCGGCGGACTGCGCCACGTTCACGAACTGTGCATGGAACGGCTTNNGATGTTTCGCGAGGCCATGCCTCGATTCTGCCCGTGCGCACGCCACGGCGCGGCCGCAATTGCCGCGGGAAGCAGCGCCAACGCCCGTCTGCGAGTCATACGTCAGAGTATAATTGATCAGTCTCCCGTGGGGGTGCTCGGGCACGATGAGGAACCGGCAGAATCTCGCCTGGCTGGTGGCGGCAGTAGTGCTGCTCCGCCCCGTCCACGCCTGGCAGCAGGGCCAGACGGCCGCTACAAACCCCACCGTGCGCGACGCAGCAGCCGCCCTCGAACGGGGCGATTTCCAAACGGCCGAACAGAAGCTTCGCAGCGAAATCGCGACCCATCCGGACGACCCCTGGCCCCTGAGTTTACTGGGAGCCGCTCTC
>OMOG01000045.1:5932-18168 GCA_900290305.1 Candidatus Sulfopaludibacter sp. SbA4 | reverse complement strand
GAGGAAGTCGCGGGGGCCGTTATCGGCTCGAGTTTTAACCCAAGCCGTTGCTGTAGGGCTGTGAAGATCGACGGTCCGGGTGGATTCGAGGGCGCGGTTGCAGTTCCAGGGTCTCCGCCATTCCGGCGAGCCACGCTGGCAGACGAGCCAGCGCGCCGGGTGTGTCCCGATCGGGAGCAAATACGAAATCGATGAAGAATCTTCCCGGAATACCCGTTTTGTTTAAGACCGGCCGGTCGGTCATCGCAAAGAGCCGGAGTGAAAACCCATCCAGATCCTTTACAGCCGTGTCTGGCGCGAACCGCGGGCTGAAGTTTGCCTCCTTGCTTCCGCCAAACCCACAGTATTTCTGTCCTGGCGGCAGCGGTGGAAGGACCGAAAGGTCAACACAATCTCCCAGGTAAGGCTGCATCTTCGGCCCGCCGTCGGCGACGGTCAGCGCATAGGCCGGAACCTCCCTGGTATCGATCGGGTGATCATGGCACTTGCCACGCACCGGCCGCCAGCCACCCGGAATTGTTCGCTCCGGCATTGTCACGAGCCGCCATGTAGACGATGTGGTTGCCCGCAAACCCGGACGCGAAACTCAAGTTGAGCTGAAGCGCGAGCTCATTGCCGGCAGCAATTACCGCGGAGCCCGGCGCGCTTACCGTGCACTGGCTGTTGCCGGTAGTTCCCGTTCCGTTGAGCGAGATGCCCGGCAATAAGCCACCCCCGGAATCGGGCACCAGGTAAAGCGTATTCGAGGGCTGGCTGAATGCGAGATAGCAGGCGCCCCGCCCGTCCAGAGAGCTGTTGATGAGGATGTTCACCACGCCCAAATCCTGGAAGCCCTTGGTGTCGCTAAAGGTAAACGTGAACGTCCCGTTCGGTCCGCCCCCGCTTGCCGGACTGACTCCGCCGACTGCGGGAAATGTAGAGAATCCCGGGACAGAAAACGTTCCTAAAGCCTGCCACCCGGAGTTGCCTCCCTGCTGGTCGCGCGTCGCCAGGTAGATCGCTTTATCGCCCGCGAACCCGCTGGTGAAGGTGATCGCGAGCCTCAACGTCAGTGTGTTGCCGCTACCCACGGCCGAAGAGCCCGCGGCCGTAACGGTACACTGGCTGTTACTGACACTGCCCGCACCCCCGAGTGTCAGACCCGCGGATAAACTTCCACCGTTATCCCCCACCAGGTACAACACCCCGGCGGACTGACTATAAGCCAGGTAGCAGGCTGCGCGGCCATCGAGGGAATTGTTGATCAACACGTTCACCACGGTGAGATTCTGATAGCCGCCCGAATCGCCGAAAGTGAAAGTCAGGGTTGCATTCGAACCCGTGCCCGCGCCGGGTGTGACGGAGTATGCAGAAGGCACGCCTGGCCCCTGCGCTCCCACCGAAATGCCCGCGGAGCTGCCGGTGATCGCAGGATTCGAGGAATCGGTCGCGGTAATGGTCTGGGGGCCGGCCGTGTTCAGTGTGGCTGAAAAATTGCCTGTGCCCTGTGACAGCGTCAGGTTCGCCGGCAGCACCGCCGAAGGATCGGAACTGGTGAAGTGCACCGTGCCGGCGTATCCAACCACGGGGTTGTTATTGGCGTCCAGGGCGGTGACCGGGAGGCTAAACGGCACGCCCGCGGTCGCGGAGGCCGGCGCGGAAATGGAGAAGTGAATCGCGGATGGCGGGGCACTCATGAACGTGATGTAATCGGCGCCGGCTGCCGATTGCACTTGCACTCCCGTTATCCCATGGAACGTAGATGGCAGGAACGCCGAGATCGCTGTGTCAGTCCACGATGATACCTGCAATGCGGCTGGGCCCGGATACGCTGCAACCGCACATCCCGGGCACGGCTGCCCAAAGTTACCGCCGCTGATGGTGATCGTGCCGCCAGACGGAACGAGGTAGGGCGGTGCGTCGATCAAAAGTGGGTTGACAAAGGAAATCAAGGGGCCTGCGGCTTTACAACGAGCAATCCAAAACATGCCGCCCGTAAGCGTATCCGGCCCACAGGTAGTCGCCTGGTTTATCGTGAAGTACCCCGTTCCGCTCACGAACTCGTTGTAATAGATCCCATTGGTCCAACCGCTCTCGAAGGGCGACGACCCGAAATAGACGCTGCTAAGTTGTGTAAACTGCGTCCCGGCCGGGTTCTCCACCGTGAAATAGGCGCCCGCATATTGGGTCTGGTTCGAAGAGCCGACGGACTGCCAGGCGGAAGTGCCCGCGAGAAAGGACAGAATGATCTGGCCGGTTTCCGGCGCTTCATCGACATTGGCAATGCCGCCTTTGCCGCTGCAGTCAATCAGTGAGTAACCGGCCGACTCGGGGCCGATATGGCAGTACGGCAGCATTCGCGTTCGTGACGGATCCCGGCTGAAATACAGAGCCGCGCTGGTTACGGTGACCACACCGTCAGTCACATTCAGTAATTGCGGCGCGGAAAAAACGCTCGGTCTCCAGTAACCAGCGTCGCCGATGATTGCAATCGAGTCGACGCCGCGCAGATCGTCGGTGAGCTCGTTCCAGGTATCCAGACTCCACAAAAAGCTGCTGCCTGGAACCATTTCGGCGGCTTGGGTGCCGTTCGTCAGCAGAGCGGAATAGTCCCCCGCAAGAAACGAACCGAAGTTTGGCGTGGCAATCTGAATGAATTTCCGAACCCTTGGATTCGCTGGCGGAGCCGGAGACCCATTTGTCTGCAGGCCGGCAAGATAAGAACGCGCGATCAGTCCGCCCATGCTGTGGCTGACGAGATCGACCTGCGGAACCAGCGCGCCGCCGGAATACTGGATCATATCGAGAAACTGGCCCAGAGTGGCGCCCAATTGCTCGATGGTGCTGCCGTTGACGGACCGCTCGACGCAGTTGTCAAAGAAGTAGACCGCCGGTGCGGCCAGTTGCGGCTGGAGCTTGCCGAAAGTTCCCACCGAACCGTTCGACGCAATCGGGCATGTGGTGGGAGGAAAAACAGATGGGATCTGCCAACCGTTCAACAATACGACCGGTGGGGTCGAGCCGCCCGAGGGCACTACAGGTAGAGCATCTACCTGGACCTCGGCAACCGCCCTTCGCTCTTCCCCGGATTCGCTGACCGCCGATACGGTCACCGTGTACTCTCCCGGCGCCGTTGTGAGTGAAACGCCCAGCAGAGTCTCGTGTCCGCCAGCGCTGGGCGCGACAGCAAATCCCCGCCCGGGGGACCCGTTAGCCGTGATCGTCGTAGCCTCGGCATCGCGGAGAAAGTTGACCGCCTCCGGTGAAGTCGCGATCGGCAATCGATCTCCGGCGCGAAGCCGGAAACGATTTTGATCCAGCAACAAAGGCCGGCGGGTACGCGTGGGTTGTGGACTTTGAGCAAGAGTCCTGGCGCTGCCGCACACCAGCAAAAAAGCGAGGGCGCAAACGTGTCCTGCCGGATGCGGTATGGCCGAAAAGAGCCCGCGCTGCTGTGCTTGAATCATGGAAGCCCTTCCAGGACAGTGACCGTAGTAAGTTCCGGGCGTCGCGAAGTACGAGAACATCCCTGATTATAATCGGGTCTTCCGATCAAAGAATAGACACTTTGGTTATTGTTCCACTCTCGGCGTCAGTGACTTTTCGGGAAGGGAAGAAGTTCCCCATGATGCAAAGTCGGCGATCGCCTCGCTAGTGGGACGTTAAGCAGTGATATCGGTACCGGCCAAAGGCCTGGTCGTGGCTTCGTTCCCACGGGCCGATCTGGGAGCACGCGCCACGGCGCGCGAATCGCGCCAGACGCGGCGCATGATCGCCAGTACCGGATCGTCGCGGCGCCCGAAATTCAACTGGGCGATTCGCCGGCCAGGCAACCTGAGTGCGGCCCGAAGTGGCGCAGGTGCTTGGACAACCGTTTGGGCTTCCAGCCGCCCGGTGTCCACAGCCGAACCATGTTCGCCCCTC
The DNA here is from genome assembly GCA_900290305.1 of Candidatus Sulfopaludibacter sp. SbA4. Lineage (GTDB taxonomy): Bacteria > Acidobacteriota > Terriglobia > Bryobacterales > Bryobacteraceae > OMOG01. Next base: position 14,265 of record OMOG01000045.1, on the reverse strand, counting down.
TGGTAGCGATCTCGCAACCGGAGGCCCTCCTGCAACAGGGTCTTGACCGCCATCGGAAATTGGGCGGCCGCTGCGGAAGCCATCACGATCATTTCGCGACAGCGCCGGGTCAAGTGTTCCGGGCAGCTCTGATGAAACGCCTGCTCAAAACCATAGAAACAACGCGCTCCGTCATGCACCAGGAACCCGGCGTAGTCCTCTCCCGGAATCGCCGCCGCTTCCGCATATCCGCGATGCGGTTCAATCACGTAAACGGTGACCTGTTCGCTCAAGCTAGCAAAGCTAGCACCCCTCGAGAAAATCGCCCGCGCGACCTGATTTTCTTCATGTTCATCTCGGTCGGCGCGCCGCGCGCCATTTCGGGTCACAAGCTCAGAATTCCCCGTAACCTGCTGATCCTGAACAATCGCGGGGTCCCCAATCGCAAACCGCTGCCCGCCTTCATGCTACGTGTGAATTGAAAGGGGAAAACTCGTCCATGACCAGCCTGAGAACCGAAACGCCACTGAGCCATACGCCAAACTTTCCCGCAACGGCCAATTCCCGATGTCCCAGCCGGCCTCACCCTGTGCGCCTCGTACTGCCAAACGAACCTAGTCCCATTTCCGAACACCCCGCCAGGATTAGTTTGGGAGACGCATTATTTGAAAATTGCCTCTCCGATGCGTCTCCCGAATTTTGCACATCCTTGCAAGCCACACAAAAACCAAAGCTTACGAGCACGAAGATATTTGCGCGCACACACCCCGCTTTTTGCGTCACCTGCGTCACCGGGCACCGCCACTCGGACCCCCGCCACCGCATCGGGCACCGTCCACCGCCGCCCCATCGCCACCAACTACCCCAAAGTGGCGAACTCGGACCACCCGACCCTCCGGCCGGCAGCGATCGCGCCACCGTTGCCGTCGAAACCTCTGTCGCCCCACTGCCCGCCAGCGCCCGTCAGCAACGCAACCCGGCCAACCCCCGATTTACCCACAGCCTAACCCCATGACAACACAACCAAAACCCGGAAAATGGTTTCGTTTGGCAAAAGACCTCATCGGCCTCCCCGATCGGGAGCCCACGCATTCCCCCCCAAACTCACCGATTGGCACCCCGCCGCCACCGCCAGTGCGATATGCTTTAGATAATACCGTTCGCCTCACCATTGGAGGGTCCATGAGTTTTCGCGAACAGCTTCACGCATACATTGCGCAACTGGAACAGCGCCTGCGTTGGAGCACCTTGCTGCGCGGCCTGGCCGTTCTCACCGGCAGCGCTTTGGTGGCGACCTTGGTGCTGGTCACCGTCGCCAACGCGCTCGCCTTTTCGCATGGAAGCGTGACCGCCGCGCGCTTCATCCTGATCCTGGCTCTGGCCATTGCCGCTGCCGCCGGCCTGGCGCTCCCCCTGCGCCGCCTCACCCGCCGCCGCGCCATCGGAACCGCCGAAGCCACCTTCCCCCAATTCCAGCAGCGCCTCACCACCTTCGCCGAGCGTGACGGCCAGTATCCCTTCATCAAAGACCCCTTCATCGAACTTCTGGCCGGTGACGCCATCGACATCGCCCAATCCGCCGAGCCCAAGCAAATGGTCACCGATCGCCGCCTTTGGGCCTCCCTCGGCTCCAGCGTCGCCTCCTTCGCCATCCTGGTCTGGATGATCGCCGCCGGACCCGGCTTTCTGGGCTACGGCGCCTCGCTCCTGTGGACCGGTCCGCACCGCGACAAGCCCGCGCTCTACGACCTCCGCGTGACTCCCGGCGATGCCGTCGTGCGCCGCCACGCCGACCAGTTGGTTTCGGCCCTCCCCACCGGCCTCCAGTCGCCCAGCGTCAAGCTGCATGCCCGCTTCCAGGGCTCCTCCAAGTGGGAAGAGATTGTGATGCAGGCCAAGGCGGCCGGCAGTTTCGCCGGCGGCTATCAGTTTCTATTTGCCGGTTTGCCCGACAACGTCGAGTACTATGTCACTGCCGGACCGATGACGTCGCAGCACTTCAACATCCGCGTCACTGACTTGCCCGCGGTGAAGCAGATTCGCGTCACCTACCATTACCCCGCCTGGACCGGCATGCCCTCCGAGACCGAGGAGCGCGGCGGCGATCTGCGCGCCGTCACCGGCACCGAGGCCGCCCTCGACGTCGTGACCGATCGCCCCCTCCAGGGCGGCCAGATCCAGCTCGACAACGGACAGCAGATCCAGCTCACCGGCGGCCAGAATAACGTCTATCACGGCGCCGTCAAGATGGATCGCGACGGCGTCTACCACGTCGCCGGCGTTGAGGCGGGCCAGCCCGTTCGCGTCAGCGAGGATTTTTTCATCGAGGCCCGCAAGGCCAACCCGCCTCAGATTGGGCTGGTGCGTCCCGGCCGCGGTGACTACCACGCCAGCCCCATCGAAGAGGTGACCGTTGCCGCCAAGGCCACCGGCGAATATGACCTCAAGGGCGTCACGCTGCATTATTCGGTCAACGGTGGCCCGGAGACTGCGGTCGATCTGCTCCAGAAAAAGGGCGCAAAACAGGCCGACGGCTCGACCACAATCTCGCTCGAGGAGTTCAAGCTCGTTCCGGGCGACGTGATCAGCGTCTACGCCACCGCTAAGGACGCCAACGCCGAAGCCCACACCGACATGATCTTCATCCAGGCCGACCCGTTCGAGCGCGAGTTTTCGCAATCGCAAACCGGGGGCGGCGGAGGTGGCGGTGGTGGGGGCCAGGGCAATCAATCCGCGCAGATCTCGCAGCGCGAGAAGGAAATCATCTCCGCCACCTTCCGGCAACAGGGAGACAAGAACTCCACCCAGCAGCAGGCTACCGATATCGCCAAGCTGCTGTCCCAATCGCAAGCCACTTTGCGCGATCAGGCCATCTCGCTTTCCGGCCGCTTGCAGGCCCGCGAGTTGACCGATGAAGTGCAGGCCATCAGCGACTTCCAGAAGGATATGATAGCCGCCTCCCAAGCCATGGCGCCGGCCGCGCAACAGTTGCAGCAGGAGAAGTGGAAGGATGCCATCCCCAATGAGCAGAAGGCCCTGCAACACCTGCTGCGCGCCGAAGCCACCTTCCGGCAGATTCAGGTTGCCTTTGGATCGCGCGGCGGTGGTGGAGGCGGCGGTGGGGGCGGTGCGGCCCGCGATTTGGCTGCCCTGTTCGATCTCGAGCTCGATACCGAGAAGAATCAGTACGAAACCCAGCAGGCCCCGACGACTACCGCCGAACAAAGGGCCAAAGAAGTCGACGACATTCTGAAGAAGCTCGATGAACTGGCCAAGCGCCAGGAGGACTTGGCCCAGCAGCAGCGTAACGGCACCCAGACTGCCGAACAAAAATGGCAACAGGAGATGTTGCAGCGCGAGGCGCAGCAGCTTCAGCGGCAACTGGAGCAGCTCGCGCAAAACGGCCAGCGGGGTCAACAAGGCCAGCAAGGTCAGCAGAGCCAGCAAGGTCAGCAGGGCCAGCAAGGCCAGCAGGGCCAGCAAGGCCAACAGGGTCAACAGGGCAGCCAGAGCGCTTCCGCTTCCGGCCAATCCAGCGGACAAGCGGGCGGACGCGGCGGGCAAGCGGGCGGTGCATCCGCCGGCAATCCACAGCAGTCCGCGGACCAGGCCGCCGACAGCCGCCAACAGGCCGCCCAACAGGCGCTCGAACGCTTGCGCCAGGCCAATGACGACATGCGGCGCGCCGCGTCCCAGAATGCCAGCGCCGCCGATTCCCGCCGCGCCGCCGACCGCCTGCGCGAAGCCACCGGCCTGCTGGGCGGCTTGCAACAGCAGGACGCCGCCACGCGCCTCAACTCCATGGCCCAAACGGCCGAGCAATTGGCGGCCCGGCAAAAGCAGCAAGCCGATCACGTTCGCGACTTGATGGCCCAGCAGACCGCCGCGCGAACCTCCGGCCAGCCGATGCACTACCCTTCCGCGCAGGAGATCGACAAAATGGTCAACGATCGCCAACAGGTGAGCGATGACCTGGGCCGCCTCACGCAGCAAATACGCACCGCGGCGCGCGAGCTTTCGCCCACCCAACCGGCGGCTTCCGGCAAGTTGCGGACCGCGCTCGAAGGCCTCGACGAAAACGATCTGGGCACTCGCATGCAAAAAAGCTCCGATTGGTTGCGTAGCGGCAACTTCTCCGATCCGCTCGAAGCCGGCCTCACCGGCGACCTGCAAAAGCTGGGCAAGCAGGTCGGCGACGCGGCGCGCGCCGTGGGCAGCGCCGAGTACAGTTCCAAGGACAGCCAGCTCAACCGCGCCATGGACGATCTATCCCGCCTGCGCGATCAACTCGCCGGCCTCGGCGGACGTCCCAACGCTCAACCCGGACAGGGTCAGCCTGGACAGGGTCAGCCCGGCCAAACCGGCCCACTCACCCGCAACGGGCAATCCGGTCAGCCCGGCCAACAAGGCCAGCAAGGCGGCCAGCCCGGTCAAGGTGGTCAACATGGCCAACAGGGCCAAGCCGGTCAAGGTGGCCAAGCCGGTCAAGCCGGTCAAGCCGGCGGCCAGCGCACCGGAGCCTTGGCAGGTCCGGTCGGCAACCGCGTCGCCGGTCCCGCAGGCAACCCGGGCGGCGGCAATCGCTATGGCAACGGGTATGGCGCCTATGACACCGGCAATACCCACATCTCCGGGCAGGCCGTGGCTCCCCAAACGGGACCCAACCCGGCCGATACCCAGCGCCAGATTGACCAGGGATTGAACCTTCTCAACCAGGTTCGTGCCGTAGTCCAGGATAGTCCCGAGGCGCGCCAGCAGTTGCAGTCCCTGATCGATCAGATGCGCAATCTGGATCCCAAACGCTTTCCGGGCAATCCCGCCCTGGTTGAGCAGATGCACACGCAGCTCGTCAGCACCGTGGACGCGCTCGAACTGCAACTGCGCCGCCAACTCGAGGAAAACCGGGGCGGCACCATCCGCAACACCGACCCGGCCAAGGTCCCCCCCGGCTATCAGGACTCGGTCGCCGAGTACTATCGCAAACTCTCCGGCGGCGGCCACTAGAGTCCCTTAATCTTGAATGGGCCGCCCAAAACCATGAACTTGAATCGCAGAGACTTCATCAAGAGCGCTTCCATCGCCGCGGTCACCGCCGCCGGTATCGCCGCCCCGCGCGAAACCTTGAAGCCCGGCCTGAACGCGTATTCGTTCAACAAACTGCTGAACGACGCCATCCGGCAACGCGGCCCCGGCATCACTCTCGATGGCGTCCTCGACTTCGCGGCCAAGTGCAAATTCGACGCCTTTGACCCCACCGGCTACTTCTTCCCCGGCTATCCCAAGCTGCCCCCCGACTCTTATGTGGACAACCTGAAAAAGCACGCCGCCGATCTCGGCATCGCCCTCAGCGGAACCGGCGTCCGCAACAATTTCACCACCTCCGACAAAGAGGTTCGCGCCGCTGGCGTCACCCACATCAAGGAGTGGGTCGAAGTGGCCGCCAGGCTGGGCGTGCCCGTGATCCGTGTTTTCGCCGACACGCAGATGCGGGCCCAGACTTGGCAAACCGTGTCGAACGGCGCCTCCCGGGCGAATGTCCTCGAGTGGATCTCGGCCGCTCTCCGCGAATGCGCCGACCATGGGAAGAAATTCCGCGTCAAGATCGGCGTCCAGAACCACGGCGACTTTCTGCAAACCGCCGCGCAGCATCTCGAACTGGTGAAGGCCGTCGGATCGGAATGGTGCGGACCCATTGTGGACACCGGCTACTTCAAGACGCCCGATCCCTACGTCGATATCGCCGCCGTAGCGCCGCACGCCGTGAACTGGCAGGTCAAGCAAAGCGTCTTCGGCGAGGAAAGCGAAATCCCCACCGACATGATCCGCCTGCTGAAAATCGTCCGCAAATCCGGTTACAAAGGCTACCTTCCCATCGAGACGCTCTCCCCGCAGGGCAAGCCCTACGATCCCTTCACCGTGGTGCCGGCATTCCTCGCACAGTTGCGTGAAGCCATCGCCAAAACGGCATAGACCATGAACATGGATATCGATTTCCACGCGCCCCGCTTCGATGCCGCCAGCAACCGGACTCTGAACGCCGCCCGCCTGGGAGAGGCGCCCAAGTGAAGCTGTGGCAGCGTGTTTCCTTGTGCGTGGCGATTGGGTCGCTCGCCTGGTCTCAACAGAAAAAGACCGGCAAGAAAGCGGGCGACGATACCAGCAATCCGGCCTACGCCCACGTCCCCGTATCCACCGCCGCGGATCCTTCCGGCAAGCCCGCGCCGCCCTCGGGCTTCGTGCACCCCGGTGTGCTCGTGAACCGCACCCAGTTGGACGAGATCAAGAAGCGTGTCGCCGCGGGTACCGAACCGCAGAAGACCGCGTTTGAAGCGCTGAAGACCGACAAATTGGGCGCGCTCGACTACACTCCCCATCCCCGCGATACCGTCGAGTGCGGTCCGCGCTCGAATCCCGATATCGGTTGCAAGGACGAACAGGCCGATAGCGAAGCGGCCTACGCGCAGGCCCTCCTCTGGTACATCACCGGAAACTCCGCTTACGCGCAGAATGCCATGAAGATCCTGAACGCCTGGTCCGGTACGCTGACCGGAGGCCACACCAACGCTAACGCGGAGGTCCAGGCGTCGTGGGCCGGCGCCGTCTGGCCGCGCGCCGCCGAAATCATCCGCTACAGCTACAAGGGCTGGACGGATGCCGAAATCGCGAAATTCCAGAACATGCTCACCGCCCAGTATCTGCCGTCGCTCATTCATGGCACCTGCGAGAACGGCAATAAAGAGCTGACCATGAGCGAGGCGATCCTCAATATCGGCGTCTTCAACGACAACCGCGCGGCCTTCGATTTCGGAATCAAAATGTGGCGCGGACGCGCTCCCGCCACTATCCGCCACTATCTACCTGAAGACCGATGGGCCGAAGCCGCTCGAAGCCGCCGGATGCGGACTCGCCATCTGGGGGAACAAAGGACTGACTCCCGAGTTCGTCGACGGCCTCCTCCAGGAAACGGCCCGCGATTCCCAGCACGCCAACATGGCATTCGCGGGCATGGTCGATACCGCCGAGACCGCGCGCCAGCAGGGGATCGATTTGTACGCGGAAGTGGGGACGCGCATCATGGCCGCCATGGAATTCCAGGCGCAATACCTGCCGCCCAACAGTGCCAAGGCTCCCGAGAATCTGGAATTCAATCTCCACCCCACCTGGGAGATCGCTTACAACCATTTCCACGATCGCCTGGGAAATCAACTGCCGAAGATGGCGGTCGTGATCCCCGGCAACCGGCCCACAGGCGTGAACCATCACATGGACTGGGAGACTTTGACCCACGCAGGGATGGGCTCGATCGGTCTCCCTACCGTGCGGAAGTGACGCCTTTCTGATATACGCGCACGTAATCCACGGTCATGAACTGCGGCAGCTTGGAATCGTCCGGCGCCGGCTCGTCAGGCCCGCCGCACGCAATGTTCATGATCAGGTACATCGGGTGATCGAAAGACCATCCTGCTTCCGGATCTTTCGTGTAAGTAAGAATCTTCTCCTGGTCCAGAAAAAAGTCCATGTGGTCCGGATACCATTCCATGGCATACAGGTGGAACGTATCGTACATATCCTCCATCTCAGCCGACTTCGAAGGCGTGCGGCCCTTGGTGCCATGGATGTGAACCGCGGTCCGGTTCGGCCGGCTTCCCCAAGCCTCCATGAGATCGATCTCTCCCTGGGACGATTCCCCGGCGTTAGGGCCACGCAACGGCCCCTGAACCTCTCGGCCGTCGGGACCCCTGGGCTGCGGCGGCCCGGGGACACTGGGCGACCGGAGCGGGCTGAGAAACCAGATGGCCGGCCACGTGCCCTTGCCCTGGGGCATCTTCGCCATGACTTCAAAACGTCCGTAGGTCCAGGATGCCGTGTTGCGGGTGTTGACGCTGGCAGCCGTGTATCGATGATATTCATCGTTGATGGAGGTCGCGAGGAAACTCTCGGGCGTCTCCTTGCGCAGCTCGATCAGCAGATGTTGGCCGTCCACACGCGCATTCTCCAGGCGGTTCACGGTGTAATATTGCAGCTCGTTGTGGCGCACGTATCCTTCTTCGTATCCCCACTTGGCCGGATCGGGGTGCCCGGTGTAATTGAACTCATCCGACCAGACCAGCTTCCAGCCCGGCAGTTCCGGGGCCTGCGCATGGGCCAGGCTCATCAGAAAGAACGAGACGAATACAGCCATCGACATCTTCAGCATGCTAACACCCTGCATCCATTTTGACATCGGCGAGTGCTGGGGGCTATACTCAGCCTCCGTTGAAAGAGAAAAGACCATGAACCGCAGAGAATGGATGACATTGGGTGCGGCGTCGCTCGCGATGCCCGCCGGAGAGACTCAGACTGGTCCGGCGCCC
>OMOG01000045.1:0-5922 GCA_900290305.1 Candidatus Sulfopaludibacter sp. SbA4 | reverse complement strand
GTCATCGATTTCCACACCCATATCACCGGAGGCAGCGGCGGCAGGATTCAATTCAGCATGGACCCCGCCAATTGTCTCGCGGTGATGGACCGCAAGAACATTCGGACCATGGTCGACCTGACGGGAGGTTACGGCGATGGGCTGCGCGAAGCCATAGCCCGGCTGTCTGCGGCGCATCCCGGCCGCTTTGCCGTCTTCACGGAACCCGCCTGGACCAAAGCCTCCGACCCGGGCTATCCCAAGGCTCAGGCCGACCTGATCGAAGACGCCCACCGGGCCGGCGCCCAGGGCCTCAAGATTTTGAAGACCCTCGGGCTTTACTTGCGCGAGCGGGAAACCAACCAGCTCGTTCGCATCGACGACCCGCGCTTCGACCCCATGTGGGAGGCGGCCGGCGCCCTGAAAATGCCGGTGGCCATCCACATCTCCGATCCCGAAGCTTTCTTCCTGCCCATCGACCGTTTCAACGAGCGCTGGGAGGAGTTGCACGCCCATCCGAGCTGGTCTTTCCACGGAAGAGACTTCCCGGCCAATCGCGAGCTGCAGGAGGCGCGGCGCAACGTCATGCGGCGCCACCCCCGCACCCAATTTGTGTGCCTCCACGTCGCGGATTCCGAGGATCTGCCGTATGTTTCGGAATCGCTCGATAGTCATCCGAATATGCACGTGGACATCGCCGCCCGCATCGGCGAGTTGGGGCGCCAGCCGCGCATGTCCCGCAAGTTCTTCGACAAGTATCAGGACCGCATCGTGTTCGGCACGGATGCCAGTTCCAGCCCCGGCACGCCGCAGCAGCTCTTCGGCGATGCCTTATACGAGATCTATTACCGGTTCCTCGAAACCGAAGACGAGTATTTCGACTACGCCCCCGCGCCGATTCCCCCGCAGGGCCGCTGGCGCATCTATGGCATCGGCCTCGCGGAACCGGTGCTGCGGAAAGTGTATTGGGATAACGCGGCGCGGCTCATCGGACTGGCCGGCTCCGCCGCCGCGGCGCCGGCAATGCCGCCTTCCGATCGCGGTCCACTATGAGAATCGGGCCATGCGGCATGGCGCTTTCTGCGCTCCTGGCAGCGGCGGCGTGGGCGCAGCCGTCGAGCGAGTTTTTCGCCATGGACACCGCCATGGTGAAAAAGCTCGGGACGCTGCTCGATCGCTCCGACATCCGGACGCTGGCGGCGCTCGGTTATCGCGGCGTGGCCCCGGTCGCGTGGGACCCGGCGACCTGGGAACACCTGGCAGGGAAGCTCATCCCGCTGCTCGACGAGAACCAGTTGAAGCTGTACGCGGTCTACAGCAGCCTGCGCGTGGACCGCGGCGCCATCGCTGTCGATCCGGGCATCCGGCAGAACCTGGCCGCATTAAAGGGGCGGGGAACCATCATCTGGTTGCCCGTCGCCAGTAAGGACTTCAAGCCGTCCGATCCCGCCGGCGACGCCCAGACTGTGGCGGCAGTGCGCGAGGTGGCCGATGCGGCCGCCCTGTACGGGTTGTCCGTGTCGCTCTATCCGCACTTCGGCAACCTGGTGGAGCGGGTGGAAGACGCGGTGCGCATTGCGGAGAAGACCGGCCGCTCAAACGTGGGTGTGACGTTCAACCTGTGCCACTGGCTCCGCACGGACGGCCCCGATTCGCTGGCCCGCGTGCTGAAGCTGGCCATGCCGCGGCTGTCGCTGGTGACCATCAACGGCGCCGACCGCAACGGGAAGGACTGGGGACAGTTGATCCAGCCGCTCGACCGCGGCGATTTCGACGTCCGCGAGCTGCTCGCCGAGCTGCACCGCCTGGGCTATCGCGGTCCCATCGGATTGCAGGGTTACGACGTCGCCAACCATCTGGGTATCGAACCCGCTGAGAACCTGCGCCGCTCCATGGCGGCGTGGAGGGACTATGCCAAGCGATCTCGATGAACTCTACACCCGGCGGCTGGACCGCTATGTCACCGCCATGCGCAACGGGCAGCCCGACCGTGTGCCCGTCCGGCCGCTGGCGGCCGAGATCACTGCGAAGTATGCCGGCTTCACGTGCCAGGAAGTCACGCACGACTACCAGAAGGCTTTCGAGGCCGTTATCCGCTGTTGCCGGGATTTCGAGTGGGACGCTGCCGTGCCCAACATGGTTTACGTGTGGACGGGGCTCACCCAGGCCGTGGGCCTTCGATACTACGGCGTGCCCGGCATCGACGTCGGTCCGGACGTCACGTTCCAGTATCGCGAGCCCGATGAGAAGGGCGCGTTCATGAAGCGCGAGGAGTACGACGAACTGATTGCCGACCCTACGCGCTTTCTCTACGAGACCTGGCTGCCGCGCGTTTCGGGCGATGTCAGCGCGAAGGGGCAGCCGGCGTCGTACCGCAACAGCCTCTCGTTCGTGAAGGGCGCCATGGCGACCCTTGCGTACTTCCAGGCATTCGGACCGCAAGTGGAAAGGATGCGCACCGAGTGCGGCACGGTTTCCGCCATATGCGGCATGCTGAAAGCGCCCCTCGATGTGCTGGCCGACAAACTCCGCGGCTACATCGGCCTGGCTTTCGACCTGATGGAGGTCCCCGACAAGGTGCTGGCGGCGTGCGAAGCCATGATGCCGCACCTCGGCTATCTGGCGCTGACGGGCGCCGACCCCGCGAAGAAGGTTCCCATTCCCATCTGGATGCACCGCGGCTCGACTCCGTTCATCTCCAGGGAGCATTTCAAGACCATCTACTGGCCGACGCTGCGGCCCATCGTCGAGGCGCTGTGGGCGCAGGGTAACCAGGTCCTGTTCTACGCGGAAGGCAAATGGGATGCGCACCTGGAGACGTTCGCGGAACTCCCCGCGGCCAGCATCGTGTATCACATCGACCGCAGCGATCCCGCGCTGGTTCACCGCATCCTGGGCAAGAAATTTTGTTTGAGCGGCGGCGTGCCGAACACGCTCATGGCGTTCGCGTCTCCGGCGGAGGTGAAGCAGCACTGCCGCGGGCTGATCGAAACCATCGGCGCCGATGGCGGCTACATCCTGGACGCCAGCGCCATCATCCAGAACGATGCGACGGTGGAGAACCTGCGCGCCATGACCGACGCGGCGCTCGAATATGGCGTGTACCGGTCGCCCTCGTCGCCGTCGGTGAAGTCTGCGCCGGAGCCGGTCGCGCCGGCCCCCGGCCTTCCGCATTGGGCCACGGCTCCCCGTCCGCAGCCGGGCGTGTGCATTCCGTGGGAGGAGAAACTGAGGGAGTTGCCGCCCATCTGCGGCGATCCCGAGATCCCGCGCCGCGTGTGGAATGACATCGAAGGGCTGGCGTATCTGTACATCTGGCACTTGCTGCTGAGCTTCTGAGTTCCGAATATGAACCGCTTTCTAAGGGTCGTCCTCACCGCGGCAGCGCTTTGGTTGGCCGCCGTCTCTGCGGATCCAGCCGCCAGGTGGCAGATTGACCCTTTCTTGCGTCCGGCCGGCGCGAATCCCGTCATCACGCCTGACAAGAACTCGCTGTTTCGGAACCCGCTGGATAGTAAGCCCGTCCGATGGCAGGCTCTGCACACATTCAATCCGGCGGCGGTGGTGCGGAACGGCAGGATTTATGTGCTGTACCGCGCCGAGGATGACACGGGCGAAATGGGCATTGGCCTGCATACTTCGCGCCTGGGGCTCGCCGAAAGCAATGATGGCATCCACTTCACGCGCCGGCCGGAGCCGGTTCTCTACCCCGACAACGATTCCGAAACCGCGCGGGAATGGCCGGGCGGCTGCGAAGACCCGCGCATTGTCGAAAGCCCGGATGGCACGTACGTCCTGACCTACACGCAGTGGAACCGCAAGAAAACCGACGCTGCCATCGCCACGTCCGAAGATCTGATTCACTGGACGAAGCACGGTCCGGCGCTGGGCACGGAAGGCAGGTATGCCGCTCTGTCCTACAAATCGGCGGGCATTGTGACGCGGGTCCGGCACCGCCGCCTGATCGCGGCGCGAATCCGCGGCAAATATTGGATGTACTGGGGCGAAGGGGTCATCCGCCTGGCAACCTCGGACGATCTCATCCACTGGAAGCCCGTCGTGGACGAATCCGGAGAACCGGTCGCGGTGCTGGGGCAACGTGCCGGGCGCTTCGACAGTTCATTCCCCGAGACCGGCCCTCCGCCCGTGCTGACCGCCCAAGGCATCCTGGTGCTTTACAACGGCAAGAACGCCCCCAGCGGCGGCGACCCGGCGCTCGGCCCCAACGCCTACTCGGCGGGAGNNCGCCCGTGCTGACGGCCAAGGGCATCCTGGTGCTTTACAACGGCAAGAACGCCCCCAACGGCGGCGACCCGGCGCTCGGCCCCAACGCCTACTCGGCGGGAGAAGCACTGTTCGCGGCGGATGCCCCGGCGAAGCTCATCGCGCGCACGGATCAGCCTGTGTTCAAACCCGAGCTGCCATTTGAAAAGACCGGCCAATACGCCGCCGGGACGACATTCGCGGAGGGCCTGGTTTTGTTCCGCAGTCAGTGGTTTCTCTACTACGGTTGCGCCGATTCGATGGTCGGAGTCGCCATCGCCCGCATGCCGCGGTGAAGTCAGCCCCGCCGCATTTTGCGAGTCGATTTGCCGGGTAGCTGCGGCGCCGCCGCAGGATCCGTCGATCTGCATCAATCATGTATACTGATGCATATGAGGACCACGCTTAACCTGGACGACGACCTGATGAAAACAGCGCGCGAGCTCACCGGCATCCAGGAGAAGACAGCCCTAATCCACAAGGCTCTCCGCGAACTGATCCAGTGGGAGGCGGCGAAAGGGCTGATTGCAATGGGTGGCACGATGCCGAACGCCAAGGCCGGCCGAAGGCGCAGGTCGAAGAAGACGCGATGACTTTGGTCGATACGTCCATTTGGGTGGACCACATCCGGCGACCCGATGCCCGGTTGATCCAGTTGATGACCGAGCGATCGGCCCGCATGCACCCGTTCGTTCTGGGTGAATTGGTCGCCGGGAACTTGCCCAACCGCCCCAAGGCCTTGCGCTACCTGGAGTCATTTCCGCAGGTGCCCGCCGCGCAAGAATCGGATGTCCATCATCTTCTGGAATCCAACCACCTCTGGGCCAAGGGCCTGGGATGGGTGGACCTTCACCTGTTGGCAGCCGCCCTGATCTCCGGATGCAACCTCTTGACCGCGGATCACGCGATGATGGCAGCGGCAAACCGATTGGGCATCGCCTACCCGGTCAACTGACTCACTTCGTCTCGCTTCAAAAATGCTTCCCGGCCAAGGCTTGTTTCACGCCTTCGGGGTCATGGGCAATCACGGTCAGATAGGCGCGGGCCGGCTGGTCAGGCTCGCAACGCCCCTGTTCCCAATCGCGCAGGGTGCCGAGCGGGATATGATACCGTGCCGCGAATTCCTCCTGCGTCAGAGAAAGGGCCCGGCGCAGCGTTTTTGCCCGCGGTACGCGGCGCGCCGTACGAAGTTGCTCGGGCGTCATAGGCCGTGCGTCCGGATCGCTCATCGCCGCGGCCGTAACCTCTTCGTCAGTCATTGCCCGGAGCCGATCCCAGTCCATCGTGTCTGGAAACGGCTGAGTGGTGCCGTCAGGCAACACCTGAACGACGGATCCGTCACTCAGCAGTTTGGCTACGATAGTATTCTCTTCGCTCATGGTTCGTTGCTTTTCTGGCTGAGATGATCATTTTTCCAGCGGCAGTCCCGACTCCTTCAGCGCCCGCCATCCCCCATCCAGCGAAATCACGTTCTCATACCCCATCTTCTGCAGATTGTCCGCCACCAGCGCGGAGCGGAATCCCCCGCCGCAATACAACACCATCGAGGCCGCCTTGTCCGGCACCTTCGTCTCGATATCGCGCTCGATGATCCCGCGGCTCATGTGGACCGCGCCCGCCACGCGCCCGCTGGCCCACTCGCTCTCCTCGCGCGTGTCCACCATCAGGTGCGGCTCCCCC
>OMOG01000265.1 GCA_900290305.1 Candidatus Sulfopaludibacter sp. SbA4 | reverse complement strand
TCGATCCGTCTGCCTGCGCGCACCTGCCGTTCCCCGTGTTCGTCAAGCCCGCCAACCTCGGCTCGTCGGTGGGGATTTCCAAGGCCCACAATCGCGAGGAACTCGAAGCCGCCCTGGCGCTGGCCGCGCAGTTCGACCGCAAGATCATCGTGGAGCGCGGCATCGAGGGCCGCGAGCTGGAGTGCTCCGTACTGGGCAACGAAGAGCCGGTCGCTTCCCTGCCATGCGAGATTCTGCCCTCGCGCGAGTTCTACGACTACGAGGACAAGTACCTGCTCGACCGCGCGCAAACCCAGGTCCCCGCCGACCTGCCTCCCGAGCGGACCGGGGAGCTTCGCCGCCTGGCCGTGGAGTGCTACCGCGCCGTGGAGTGCGAAGGCATGGCACGCGTCGATTTCCTGCTGGAGGCGGCCACGGAGAAGCTGTACATCAACGAGATCAACACCATCCCCGGCTTTACGTCCATCAGTATGTACCCCAAGATGTGGGAGCACAGCGGCATCGGATTTTCTGCGTTGATCGACCGCCTGATCGAGCTGGCGCTCGACCGCGACCGCAAGAGAAAGGCCACGCGCTTCACGCGGTAGAATGAAGGCAAGCATGGCCAGCCTTCCGCACTCCAAGACGGTCACCTACGAAGAGTGGCTCCGCATGCCCGAAGTCCAGGACGCCATCGAAGAGGTGGTCAACGGCGAAATCCGCATTGCGGCGGCACCACCCTGGATTCACGGCCGGATCTTGGACGATCTCGGCTTCGCCATGGGTTCTCAGGTGGATCGGCACGAGGTCAAGGTCGTGCACGCGAAGTTCGACTTGATCATCCGCCGTGCCCCGCTGACCGCCCGAGTGCCAGACTTGGCAGTTTTCCAAGCGAGCACGATCGTCGTACGGGATGGCCACGTTCACTCGGCGCCCCAACTGATCGCGGAAGTTTTCTTGCCCGCCGACACCCCCCGCGAGCGCGCCGAAAAACTGGCGGACTACGCCAGCCTCGGTGTGCCCGAAGTCTGGGCTTTGTGGCCCGAGGACCGCACCGTCGAAGTCCTATACCTCGAAGATGGCCAATACCGCCGCCAGGCGCGTCTCACTGACGGCGTCCTGCGGCCGAAGTACTTCCCCAATGTCGAAGTCCGGATCTCCGAAATCTGGTCAGAGTAATCCACATGGCAAGCCTTCCTCATTCCAAGACCGTCACTTACGAAGAGTGGCTTCGCATGCCCGAAGTCAAGAACGAAGAGGTCGTAAACGGCGAGATCCGCACCATGCCTGCGCCCAACTTGGACCATACCGACATCGTGCAAAACCTGTACGACCTGATCAGACCACAACTGAACAAGCGCGAGGTGACCGTCTACAACTCACCCTTCGACCTGATCATCCGTCGCGCGCCGCTCACCGCCCGCCAGCCGGACCTCGCCGTCTTTCAAGCGAGCACCATCGTCAAACGTGACGGCCGCATGCACTCCGCGCCCCAACTGGTCGTGGAAGTCCGCTCGCCGGCCAATACCAGGCGCGAACGCGCCGAGAAACTGGCGGACTACGCCAGACTCGGTGTCCCCGAAGTCTGGGCTTTCTCCCCGGGGGATCGCACCGTCGAAGTCCTATACCTCGAAGACGGCCAATACCGCCGCCAGCCTCTTCCCGCCGACGGCATCCTGCGGCCGAAGCTCTTTCCCAATGTCGAAGTCCAGGTCTCCGAGATCTGGCCCGACTGATCTATATGGCAAGCCTTCCTCATTCCAAGACCGTCACTTACGAAGAGTGGCTTCGCATGCCCGAAGTCAGGGACGAAGAGGTCGTTAACGGCGAAATCCGCATCATGCCATCACCTTTACTGCCACACGCCAGGATCATACAGCGCCTGAATAACCAGATCAGCCGACAAGTGGACCCGCGTGAGGTTGAGATCTTCACCTCGACTTTCGACTTGATCATCAGTCGCCAGCCGCTTACCGCCCGAGTGCCCGATTTGGCCGTGTGCAAGGTGGGCACCATCGTCGAGCGGGACGGCCGCATGCATTCCGCGCCCCAACTCATCGTCGAGGTGCGCTCACCATCGAATACCGGTCGCGAGCGCGCCGAAAAACTGGCCGATTACGCCAGACTAGGCGTGCCCGAAGTCTGGGCTTTCTCACCGCAGGATCGCACCGTCGAAGTCCTATACCTCGAAGACGGCCGATACCGCCGCCAGGCACTTCTCACTGACGGCGTTCTGCGGCCGAAGCACTTTCCGAATGTCGAAGTCCAGATCTCCGAGATCTGGCCCTGAGTGATTCACATGGCAAGCCTTCCTCATTCCAAGACCGTCACCTACGAAGAGTGGCTTCGCATGCCCGAAGTCAAACGTGAGGAAGTAGTCAACGGCGAGATCCGCATTATGCCTGCACCCAGTTGGAAACACGGCGACGTTATAGAGAATCTGTTTGTTCTGATGCTGTCGCAGGTGGACAAGCGGGAGGTTAGGATAAGGCTGGCGGAGTTTGACCTGATCATTCGTCGGCGCCCCCTGACCGCGAGAATACCGGACCTGGCTGTTTTTCAAGTCAACACCATAGTCGAGCAGGATGGGCGGATACACTCGGCGCCCCAACTGGTCGTGGAGGTGCTCTCGCCGTCCAATACCCGCCGCGAGCGGGCCGAAAAGCTGGCGGACTATGCCGCTCTCGGAGTCCCCGAGGTCTGGGTGCTTTCCCCCGAGGCCCGCACCGTCGAGGTCTTATACCTGGAAAACGGCCAACTCCGCCGCCAAGCCCTTCTCGTCGAAGGCATCCTGAAACCCAGGCATTTCCCCGGCGTCCAAGTCGATATCGCCCGAATCTGGCCCGATTGATGCTTCGCCTCGCCACAGCCCTGCTCCTCGTCGCCGCCATCCTGCCCGCGCAGGACGATCTCGACCGCCAGATGAAGTCCGTCATCGACGCCTACTCGATCGTCGAGCACAACGCCTCCGATCCCGTCTCCTCCGAGCAGGCCTTCTACCAGGGCGCCATCCCCGGGCTGCTGCGCCGCCTCGACCCGCACTCCATCTTCTTCGATCCCGGCCAGTTCGAGCAGGTCAAGAAGATGGAGGCGTCCACGCAAAAAGGCTTCGGCTCCGTAGTCTCGCTGCTGCCCGGACGGGTCATCGTGCTGCAAACGACGGCCGGCACCCCATCGGCCAAGGCCGGACTCGCTCCCGGCGACGAGATCCTGGCCATCAACGGGTACATCATCAGCCGCCTGGATCTCGACCAGCTCACCGAACTGCTCTCCCAATCGCGCCAGCAGCAGGCCCAGCTCGATGTCCGCCGGCCCGGCGCCAACGGCATGATGCGCCTGGTGCTCACCCCCGTAGACATGCAAGCCCCCAGCGTGGAGCGTGCCTTTTTCCTCGCCGCGGGCATCGGCTACGTCCGCGTTTCCAGTTTCGACGGAAGCACCGGCGCCGATATCAAGAAGGCCATCGAGAAGCTGGGCGGCAACCGTCTGGCCGGCCTGGTTCTCGACCTGCGCAACAATCCCGGCGGCGTCGTCACCGCCGCGCTCGAAACGGCGTCGCTCTTCCTCCAGCCCGGCACGAAGATCGTCACCGTGCGCGGCCGCAGCGTCCCCGAAACCTCCGAGACCGTGCCTTCCATCGCCACGCCCTACGGATTCAAGCTCGCCATCCTGGTGAACGCCAAGTCCGCCAGCGCCTCCGAGATCGTCTCCGGCGCCATGCAGGATCACGACCGCGCCACCATCGTCGGCGAGCCCACCTACGGCAAGGGCCTGGTGCAGAGCGTATTCCCACTCACCCAGAACACCGGCCTGGCGCTCACCACCGCGCTCTACTACACGCCCAGCGGACGCTCCATCCAGAAGCCCCTCGACGCCGCGAAATTCGAGCTGGCGGCCACCACCGCGCACCCCAACGCGCAGTCCGAATTCCACACCGACAAGGGCCGCCCGGTGACCGGCGGCGGCGGCATTCGCCCCGATTTCGTGGTCTATCCTCCGCCCATGAACCGCCTGCGCGCCGTGATGGATGCCAGCGGGTCATTTACTAACTTCGCCACCGAGTACCTGAGAAGTCACAAGATCGAGACTGACTTCGAAGTCACTCCGCAGGTTCTCGCCGAGTTTCAGGTCTTCCTGGCAGACCGCAACATCCAGCCGAGCGTCGGCGAGCTTTCGCTCGAGCAGGAGTTCATGAAGAATCGCCTGAAGACCGAGATCTTCAACCAGGCGTTCGGCGTGGAAAAGGGCGACGAAGTGGAGGCGCAGCGCGACCCGGTGATTCAGAAGGCTCTCGAAGTGGTGGGTTCTTGAAACACGCTCTGCTGCTGCTCTGCGCCTCGCTCGGCGCCTCGCTTCTATGGGCCCAGAGCGAGACCGGCGAGCTTCGCCTGGCCGTCACCGACCCCTCCGGCCTGGCGCTTCCGAGCTCCGTCGATCTGGTCAGCAACTCGAACCAATACCACCGCAGCTTCACCACCGATCCGGAAGGGAAGCTCGTGGCCAAGCGCCTGCCGTTCGGTCTCTACCGCGTCCGCATCCAGCACGAAGGCTTCGCTCCCTATGCCGACATCGTCGAGATCCGGTCGGCCATCCCCATCGAGCGTAGCGTCACCCTCGCCATCGCCGGCACCGAGACCACCATCGTGGTGAGCGATTCCGGCACCCTCATCGATCCCCACTCGACCGGCAGCAACAATCGCATCGGCTCGGAAACCCTGCGCGACCGCTCCGCATCGTTGCCCGGCCGCTCCGTCATCGACATGGTCGACACGCAGCCCGGCTGGCTGCTGGAAGCCAATGCCGTGCTGCATCCGCGCGGCTCCGAGTACCAGGTCCAGTACGTGGTCGACGGGATTCCCATGACCGACAACCGCTCTCCCTCGTTCGCGCCGGAGATCGAAGCCGACGACGTACAGTCGATGAACATCCTCACCGCCGGCTATCCCGCCGAGTACGGACGGAAACTGGGCGGAGTCATCGAAGTGACTACCGCCAGAGACTCGCGGCAGGGCTGGCACGGCAAGGTGTCCGCATCCGGCGGCAGTTTCGATACCGCCGGCGGCTATGCCATGGCGCAATACGGATGGGGGCGCAACACCCTCAGCCTCAGCGGCGATGCCGCGCGGACCGATCGGTATCTCGACCCGCCGGTCGAGCAGAACTACACCAATTCGGGAACCACCGGCAGTTTCTCGGCGCACTACGAGCGCGACCTCAGCGACAGCGACCGCCTAGGCGTGGTGCTGCGCCGCGAACAGTCGCGCTTCCTGGTGCCCGACGAGCAGGTGCAGCAGGACGCCGGGCAGCGCCAGGACCGCACCGCCTACGAGACCCTCGGCCAGTTCTCATACCAGCACATCTTCTCGCCGAAGTGGCTGGCCGACGTGCGCGTCATGTCGCGCGACCTCTCCGCCAGCCTGTGGTCCAATGCGCTCTCGACCCCCATTATCGCCGGGCAGGACCGCGGCTTTCGCGAAGCTTACGCCAAGGCCACCGTCTCCGCGCACCTCGGCCGGCACGAGTTGAAGGCCGGCGTGGAAACCGACTTCGGCTCCGTGCGCGAAGCCCTCAACTACCGCATCACCGACGCCACGATGTTCGATCCCGACACGCCGCCGCTCTTCACCTTCGCCGACCGGCGGCAGGATCGCGAGCAGGCCCTCTTCGTGCAGGACATGGTGCGCCTCGGCAATTGGACGCTCTCCGCGGGCCTTCGCTGGGACCACTATCGCCTGATCACCGACCAGAGCGCGGTGAGCCCGCGGCTGGGCGCCGGCTGGTACTGGCGCGGCGCCGACCTGGTGCTGCGCGCCTCCTACGATCGCGTGTTTCAGACTCCGGCCTTCGAGAACCTGCTGCTCGCCAGTTCCGCGTCGGTGGCCGCGCTGAACGACAACGTCCTGCGCCTGCCGGTGCGGCCTTCGCTCGGCAACTTCTACGAGGGCGGCTTCACCAAGGGCTTCTTCGGCAAGCTGCGGCTCGACGCCAACTACTTCCGCCGCAACGTGGACAACTTCGCCGATGACGACGTGCTGCTCAACACCGGCGTCAGTTTTCCCATCGCCTTCCGCAAGGCCGAAATCCACGGCGTGGAGGTGAAACTGGCGCTGCCGCGGTGGGGTCCGCTGTCGGGCTCCGTGGGCTACACCAACATGCTCGGCGTCGGCTATCTTCCCGTCGCCGGCGGCCTCTTCCTGGGCGACGACGCCAACACCCTGCTCGCCGCGGCCAGCCGTTTCCCGATTACCCAGGACCAGCGGAACACGGTCCGCGGACGGGTCCGTTACCAGCTCGTTCCCAGGGCGTGGGTGGCGCTCGGCAGCTCGTATGGAAGCGGCCTGCCCGTGGAGTTCGATGGAACCGAGGCAGACGCCATTGCGCAGTACGGCCAACGGATCGTGGACCGCCTCAACCTGGCGCGCGGCCGCGTGCGTCCGTCCTTCTCACTGGATGCCTCCGCGGGCGTCGACCTGGTGAAGACCGACAAGCGCACCCTCCGAGTGCAGGCCGACGTTCTGAATTTGACCGACCGTTTGAACGTGATCAATTTTGCCGGCCTGTTTTCGGGCACGGCCATCGCCGCGCCGCGCAGTGCCTCCATACGCCTCAGCGCCGAGTTCTAGATCCAGGCTAATCGTGCCGCAGCGCATCGGCCGGGTGAATGCGGGTCGCCCGGCGCGCCGGCAGCCACACCGCGAACAGGGCCACCGCCGTCAGCAGCGCCGGCACAGCCGTAAACACCAGCAGGTCCGGGGCTTTGACCCGCTAATCGTGCCGCAGCGCATCGGCCGGGTCGATGCGGGAGGCCCGGCGCGCGGGCAGCCACACTGCGAATAGAGCCACCGCTGTCAGTAGCGCCGGCACGCCCGCAAACACCAGCGGGTCGCGGGGTTTGACCCCGTAGAGGAAGCTCGCAAGGAAGCGAGTGAGGCCGAAGGCGGCCGCGATCCCGATCGCCATGCCGATTGCCGCCAGATACATGCCTTGCACCACCACCATGAACCGTACGTTGCGCGACTCAGCTCCCAGGGCCATCCGGATGCCGACCTCCTGCCTGCGCTGCTGCACCGAGTAGGCCATCAATCCGTAGATGCCGATCGCCGCAAGCACCAGCGCCGAACATCCGAAGATGGTCATCAGCAGCATATTCAACTGCGTGCGCGCGGTGGATTGCGCCGCCACTTCATCCATCGCCCGGACGCGCGCCACGGGCAGTCCGGTCGCCTGGCGCAACTCGTTCTGGATCGCCGCCCTCAACGAGTGCGGCTCCCCACCCGTGCGGACAATCCAGGCAATGGGCAACAGACGGAGGTTGAGCGCGTTGACCGCATCCGGCAGTTGGGCCATGGGAACATACATCGCCGGCCGGGGATTCCGGCTGAGTCCGACATCCCGAATATCCCCGACAATCCCGACGATCTGGCGGGCGGAGTCCTTTTCGTACTCGGGGCGCACGTACCTGCCGATGATGAGACGGTCGTTCAGCGGATCGCCGGAAGGCCAGTACTGGCGAGCCATCGCCTGGTTGATGATCACCACGCCAGGCGCGCCGGCATCGTCGCGCTCGGTGAAGGCCCGGCCGCGCACCACGGGGATTCGGAAGGCGTCAAAATACTCCGGTGATATAAAGGTCCAGCCGGCGAAGCCGTGAAAGGCCCGGTCCAGCGGCCGGCCTGCAACCACAAACGAGAGCTGCCAGACCGTCTCCAGCGGGACGCAGCAGGCAGAAGCCACGGCCGCGACGCCCGGCAGCGAGCGGACCCGCTCGACGCCGTCCCGCACCAGGCGGTCGATCTCCACGGTCTTTTCAAAGCGCGGCCCCGCCAGCGACATTTGCAGGATGAGTGCGTTGCGGGAATCGAATCCCGGATCGACCGCCCGCAGCGCGATGGACGTGCGAATCAGAAGCATGGCGCCAATCAGCAGGATCAGTGCCAGGGCGACCTCAACGATGACCAGCAGCGAGCGGGTGCGGGTCTGGCGGAGGCCCGTTCCGGAGCGCCCGCTCGATTCCTTGAGCATGCCGCTGAGATCGGCGCGCGCTGCCTGGACCGCGGGCATGAGGCCGAACACCACCCCCGTCGCCAGCGACACCAATACGGTGAATGCCAGAATGCGCCAATCCAGCGTGATGGCGGATCCGCTCTCCCCGACTCGCGGAATGCGGATGACGCCAACCGGCGCGAGCAGGGGATTGCTGGGATAGAGCGCCAAAAGAGCGCGGATACCTGCGAGGCCCAGCGTGACCCCGAGGGCCCCGCCGGTGAACGAAAGCGCCACGCATTCCGTGAGCACCTGGCGGACGATCCGGCCGCGGCTCGCGCCCACGGCCGCCCGGATGGCCATCTCCCGCTTTCTGCCGATGGCGCGGACGAGCAACAGGTTGGCCACATTGGCGCACGCGATGAGCAGCACGAACGACACCGCGCCCACCAGAATCATCAGCGACTGACGCACATCGCCGACGATCGATTCGCGCAGCGACTGGATCGCGAAGCCCTGCTTGGGGCCCATGCGCTGCGGAAAAGCGCTCCGATACCGATCGGCTACCAGTTGCAGGTGCGCCATGGCCATGCCAAGAGTCACACCCGGCCGGAGACGGCCCGTCACGGTGCAGTAACAGCCGCCCTCCGTGTTGTCGGGCGCGATTGGAAACGGCACCCAGACGTCGGGAGGCTGATCGAACACATCGGGCGCGAAGCCCGCACCGAGGATTCCAATGACTACATAAGGAGCGCCGTTGAGGGAAATCGTCTTGCCGATGATTTGGAGATTGCTACCGAAGCGCCGCACCCACAGCGCATGGCTGAGGACCGCTGCCTGGCCACCGTTGGGCCGGTCTTCCTCGGCGGTAAAGGTGCGCCCCTGGAGCACGGGCGCGCCGAAGAGACGGAAAAAATCGGCGCTGACGCGTGCGCCCGCCACCTGTTCGGGGTATGCGCCGCCAGTCAGGTTCATCAGCTCCAGACGATGCGCGGAGACGTCCTTGAATACNNCAACCGCACCACTTGCGGGGAGCCGCCGCGAAACGAGCCTGCCGGAGACGTGTTCAGGAATTGGACGATTCGGCCGGCATCGGGAGCGTTCAAAGGCCGCAGCAACACCGCGTTCACAACGGAGAAGATGCCCGTATTCACTCCAATACCGAGCGCCAGGGCGGACACTGCCGCGAGGGTGAATCCCGGGTTTTGCCGAAACATGCGCAGCGAGTGTGTGAGGTCTTTGAAGAAACCCTCCATGGCCCGGACTCCTTGTGGAGAGTGTACCTCAGGCTCTACGGGCTGCGCCCTCGTGGCATCATAGAACCATGCGCACACTGGCAATCGCCGTCCTCGCACTCGGGCTGCCCCTCCTGGCAAAGGCGCCGCTACAGGAGACCCAGATCGTTACCAGCGAACACACCGATCTTGCCCCGGGCGGCGCCGTTCGCGTGAACGGTTCCATGGGCCAGTTGGACGTGGAGGGATGGGACCAGCCTCAGGTCGAGATCACGCTGGGCAAGTCCACATTTCGCCGCGGTACGCCCAAGGGCGTCGAGGATGCCAAGCAGTTCTTGAACCGCATCCAGATAAAGGTGGAGCGAAAATCCGCCGGCGAGTTGCTGATTACCACGGTCCTCCCCTCGCGCAATCTCATCACCCGCCCGCTGCGCGGCATGACGGACGTGAGCCTCCAGTACGTCATCAAGGTGCCGCGCGATGCGCACCTGGTGATCCACCACGACTCCGGCGATATCCGGCTTCAGGGCCTCACGGGACCCATCGAGGCCGGCACGCATGCCGGCGACATCGAGATGCGGCTGCCCGAGGCGAGCCCGTACACCATCGACGCGAGGTGCAAGGTCGGTGGCGTCTATTCGGATTTCGCGGGCGACCATCGGGTCCGCTACGCGGTGGGCGAACGATACGGCCACGACGCGGCGTCCTCCGCGCCGCATGCCGTCCTGCGAGTAGGCGTCGGCGGGATTCAGATTTTGAAGACGCCGGCGGTCGCGGCTGCTCCGTAGCTTGGGACGCGGTTTCGTAAATACACCGGCGCAGTTGGGGTCGACCGATTGCAGGGTTGCAGGGTTGGCAGGCGGAAGCGCCTGCCCCACAAGCCGGCCATCGAGCGCGAAGTCGGCGCGCCGGTCCGGCCCCGGAACAGCCCTGCGGCTGTGCGGCTGGGAATCGAGGATAATATCTGCAATGGCTACTGCCGGCGAGGCCGATCTTTCGCGGATTACCGTCGTGCCGGGGCAACGCTCGGGGCAGCCTTGCATCCGTGGCCTTCGAGTAACCGTATGGGACGTGCTCGATATGCTAGCGTCCGGCATGACCGAGGATGAGATCCTTCGCGATTACCCGTACCTAGAGAAGGCCGACTTTCCCGCCGTCTACGCATACGCTTCGCAGACCGGGCGGGAGCGCATACTCCGTTGAAGCTTCTGTACACCTCCGACGAGATGATGTGGGAGTATGCCGGCAACACCTGAATGGACCCCCGTCCATGGTCCGAGCCCAATCGCTCTTGCACAATTCACTGGTATAGGTGCGGGCGCTCCAGTGTCGAGCGGGAGGGTCCTAACGCGTTTCAAAGGGTCGTTTGCGCAACGTAAGCTAAAAGCAGAACGCCCGCCGCGCGGGCCGGCGAACGCAAGGTGTGGCGGCAAAGTGATAATGTCCCCTTTTGGCAAAGTAGAAATGTCCTCTTGACAGCCCC
>OMOG01000252.1:9315-21459 GCA_900290305.1 Candidatus Sulfopaludibacter sp. SbA4 | reverse complement strand
CGCCCACCAGGATCATCTTGGCCGAGGGTTCCAGCCGCACCAGGCGGCGAAAGGCGCGCAGCGATTCGACAATCCGCTTGTACGGCTTCAGGAATCCGAAGATGCCGATGAGCGGCGTGATCTCGTCGAGCCCCAGTTTGTAGCGCCAGGCATGGCGGTCCGCTTCGGGGATCCACGCGCCGTGCGGGATGATGCCCACCGGACCCGCGAACCCGGCCGCGCGCACCTCGCCTTCGACGAAGCGGCTGTGCACGATCACCCCGCGCGCCACTTCCAGCAGGCGCTTGATCATGGGCAGCCCTTCGTAATCCGGGCCGAGCTCCAGCTTGCGCACCCGCTCGGCGAACTGGCGCGCCGGTTCCCCGCCCTGGTATTCGCACTCGCGGACGTAGGCGTCCCAATCGCCGCGCCGGATGGTGAGGTCCGCGATCAGGTGGTGCAGGTTCGGCTCGTGCATCACCACCACTCCGGGATGGCGCAGGGCAGTCTCGTACACAAAATCGTGGAAGCCGTTGTTGCCCACGTGGTAGAGCGCCACGTCGAAGCGCGAAGGGTCGAATGGCTGATCGGCACGCGAGAAGATCTCCAGGTCCACCAACGGCCTGAGGAATTCGATCAGAGCTTCGGAATAGTCCGCGATCCCGCTGCGCGCCGGCGGCAGCGGCGAGAAAAACGCCACGCGCATCTCAGCGCACCAGCTCCACGGAAAGCGTCCCCACGCTCACTGGGATTTTGATGAGCAGGGGGGTGCGCGCCGCGTCGCGCGCGAAGAAGATCTCAATGCTGCTGTCGGCCTTGGGACCCTTCAGCGATGCCACCAAGTGATCCGTCACTACCTGCTTGCCGGCCACCGGTATGTTCACCGCGCCGGTGTACAGCAGGCTCACCGAGTAGCCCGCTCCAAAGAAGAGCTTCTGCGCCGGGGCCACCCTTCCTTGCCCCATCTCGCGGCGCATGAAATACACGAAGGTCAGCGCATCGCGGGCGCACGGAGGGATGTCGAAATCGGTGATGCCGCCGTCGGCGGGGAGCACGGTGACGCGATGGGCGGTGGCATTGCGCTGGTCGAAGGTGGTCCTCTCGCGGGTCTTCTTGGCGCCATGGCCGATGTTGCGCACGAACTCGAGCGAGCAGAGGTCCGTAGTCGCGGAAGCGCCGAACTTGTCGGAGATCGAAAAGCCCGGGATGCCGGCATCGAGCGAGGCTTCGAAGCCCCAGCCGGTGGAAACATGGTGAGCCGAGAACGTGGCTTCACCCAGGCTCAAGCCGCTGGGCCAGTTCACGCTGTAGCGCAGCGATTCGTCCTGGAAGGGGAAGCCGGTTTGCGCGGCAGCGGGACGGCAGGCAAAAAGCACCACCAGCAAGACGGTCCAATGACGGCAACTGCGGGGCCCCCACGACGTGGCGCAGGCACCCCTGCCTGCCGCGTCGGCACTCATGCCGACGCCTGCCTTCGACACTGCGTCAAGACCGCGAAAACGTGTCGAGACGAATCTCGACACGGCAGGCATGAGTGCCTGCGCCACATGGGCCGCCAGAGGGTCAGAAATGCGGGCTAGCTGCTGACGAGAGCCAAGCTTTTCCTGTGCCATGCTGAGGTTGTTCATCGGTGAGCAATGGTAGCGGAGCCCACGCGCTGCTTCGCCTCACGCGGCCGCTCGGCGACCTCGTGGAATACCTCGAGAGTTCTTTGCGCCGTCTTCTGCCAACTGAAATGCGCCGCGCGCTGCAGGCCGAGCCGCTCCATCCGCGCCCTCAATTCGGAGTCCAGCAGAAGGTCGGCGATGGCGCGAACAATCTCGTCCACCGCGTAGGGATCGAAGAGCAGCGCGGCCCCATCCACGACTTCCGGCAGCGCCGAAGTATTGGAGCAGACCACCGCCCGCCCGCAGGCCATGGCCTCGAGCACAGGCAATCCGAAACCTTCGTAAAAAGACGGGAAAACAAAAACGTCGCAGGCGTTGTAGAGCTGCAATAAGTCGGTGTCGGAGACGAAGCCGACAAACTGGATGCGGTCCGCCACGCCGGACTCCCGCGCGGCCTGGTGGACGCGGTCGCCGAACCACGTCTCCTTCCCGGCCAGCACCAGGTTCTGTTTCAGTTGGGGGTGGGACCCCAGCAGGCGGGCGAACGCGCGGATGAGACCGATCTGGTTCTTGCGCGGCTGGATATCGCCCACCGAGAGGAGGAACGGCCGGGCGATGGAGAACCGCTCCCGCACGCCCGCCGCGGCGGCTTCGCGCGAGATCGGCCGAAACTCCGAGGCGGCGGCGTTAGGCACCACCACGACCTTGTCTTCTTCCAGGTCGCCATAGACTTTGAGAATCGACGACCGGGAGAACTCACTGCCGGTCAGGATCTTGGCCGCGCGCCGGACGGTGCGGCGCACGGTCCACTGTAACTGCCAGGCACGGTCGCGCGTGAAGTACTCGGGATGCTCCAGGAAACTGACATCGTGGACGCTGACCACTATGGGAACCGGGCATCCTATGGGAGCCGTGTATTGGACGTGGAGCAGGTCCGGCCGGTCCTCGCGAACCTTCATGGCCAGGTCGAATCCCAGCCGCAGAAATGGATTGGTGGCCACGCGGCGGATGGGGATGCTCGACGGGATGGACCGGCAGGCGTCGTCCGCCGACACGTATGCCACGAACTCGCAGTCCCGGTCTTGAGCCGCCAACGCGTTCAGCAAACTGCGAACGTAAACCTCGTTGCCGGTGAGGTGGCGGCCGATGGCGTGAGCATCAACGGCGAAACGCATCGAATGTACCAGTATAGCGGACCACAGTCAGGCTATGGTGCGTTAAAAGGGTGGTAGTCGCCGAAGGACCGCTCCCTGAGACCCGCCCGCGGCCCGTAGAAGCCGCCTGAAGGCGGCAGCGGGCAAGATTGCCCGCCCCACAAATGCCGAGCGGCCGGGTCTGCGTCAAATGATCAGCGGGGTGTATCAAAAGTCCAGCTTCTTCCACGCCTTTTCCCATGTAAACTCGTTTTCCAGCAACAGCCTGCCGGCGGCGCCCAGCTTTCGCCGGAGGTCAGAGCACGCCAATAGCCGCGAAACCGCGCCGGCGAATCGGGCGGCGCCATCGGCCAGTAACAAGTGTTCACCGTCGCACGCGGTGAGTCCTTCCGCGCCCAGGGTAGTCGACACTACCGGCAGCCCGGCCGCCCATGCCTCCAGAATCTTCAACCGCGTACCGCTGCCCGCCAGTAAAGGAACCACCGCTACACGGGCGCGCGCCAATTCCGCTACGGCATCCTCCACCTGACCTTGTACCGCAATTCGGGGGTCGCCGGATGTAAATTGACGTACGGCTTCGGGGTTCTTACCCACCAGCCGCCAGGTGAGCCGCGGCCATTGTTCGCGCAGACTCGGCCACACCTCGCGGCGAAAGAAGCGCACCGCGGACTGGTTGGGATGATACTCCATGTTCCCCGAGAAAACGATGGCCTCTTCATCGCTTTGTGGCGGCAGCGGCGCGAGCGGAATGGCATTCGGGTAGATCGTGATGCGGGCGCCGGGGGCGAGGGCGGCGGCAAGCTCGGCGTCGCTCTCCGAGACGGCCAGCAACTGGGAGAAGCGCGGCAGCCACGTTCGCTCGAGATCGAGCGAGGCGCGGCGAAACACCTGGTGCGCGAAGGCCGTGGCATTGCCTTCGACCTGTGCACAACGCTGGTGCAGGAGCGACTCGATATTGTGCAAATCGAGAATCGTACGCGAACACACCTTTGCGAGTTGGTCGTGGTAAGGCGCACACCAGAAGTGCTCGACGATGCCGATGTCGTATCGGCGGCCGGCGAGCATGTCTTCGATCTGCCGGGCGAATCCGGAGAAGCGGTCGACCAGGGGCGGGACGGCGCGGGTCACTCGCACGGCATTGCGCAGCGCCCGGGCCGCGAGACTGCGGCCGTTTCGAGCGAGATCGATCACGAAGACGCGGCGGACGAGTCCGGCCGGCAGGTGACGCGCGGGGTCGGGCGCGCCGGGCTGCCGGAAGACCAGGAGGTCGACGTCGTAGGATCGGGCGAGATGATGCAGCAGGGATGCGGTGCGCAGGGCTCCGCCGCCGGCCAGCGGGTAGGGAGTCTCGGGGGCCAGAAGCAGCGCGGCGCGTTTGGACTCAGGCGGCAAAGCGCTTGCGAGCCTCCTGGTAAACTTCGTGCGTCAGGCGGGCGGTGCGATCCCAGGAGAATAGCCGCGCGCGTGAGAGCGAGCGGGCGCGGAAGTCCGCGAGCCACTCGGGCCGCTCGATGGCCTGGTGCATAGCGTGGGCCAGTTCCTCGGAAGTGCCGGCATAAATCGCGGCATCGCCGGCCAATTCCGCGACGGCCGGGGAGGCGATGACGGGGGCGCCGCACTGCATGGCCTCCAGCACGGGCAGGCCGAAGCCCTCGTACAACGAAGGGTAGACGAAGGCCAGCGCGCCCGAGTACAGCGCGGGGAGATCCTGATCGGGGACCTCGCCCAGGAGGCGCAGTCCAGGCTCTTCGGCGAGAGGCCCGAAGTCCGGACGGCGGCGGCCGGCGATCACGAGGTCGATCGGGTGGCGGCGGCGGACGTGGCGCCAGGCGTCCAGGAGGGCGGGGAGATTCTTGCGGGGTTCGAGTGTGCCGACGAAGAGGAAATAGGGTGAAGAAGACAGGCCGGGAGGCCTGTCCCACTTAAACCACGGCGCCGCGGCCTCGGGGATGGCCACGATGCGGTCGGGACGCAGGCGGAAGCGCTCGATGGCCTGCTTGCGAACGGCCTCACTCGGGGTGATCAACATGGTGGCGATGCCCAGTTCCAGTAACACGGGGGTGCGCCGCCTGACTCGGTCGGCGGCATGATGCCACCGTTCGTCCATCCACGGCGACAAGTCGTGCAGGGTGAGGACGCTGGGAAGCCGGGGCAGGTAGGGCACGGCGAAATCGGGACCGTGGACCAGGTCGGCGTGCAGGCGGCTCAGCTCGCGATCGATGCCCCAGAGCCACCAGCGGCGCTCCATGGGGGTGCGCGGACCGCCGCCCTGTTTCAGGTTGGCGGGCGCGCCCTCGGGTCTATGAAACGGCTGATCGGAGATGAGGAAGAATTCGTCATCGGGGAAACAGCGCGCCAGCGCAAGGCCAAGCTCCGAGGTGTAACGGGCCAAGCCTCCACTCGTGAGCGAAAGGGGCGCCGCTTCGATGGCCACGCGCATGGGTGAATAGATCAGCGGTTGGTGTAGTTGGTTTCGTAATAAGTGCGGTACTCGCCGCTGCGCACGTGCGCCACCCACGCTCCATTCGCGCGATACCATTCGATAGTCCGGGCCAGACCCGTCTCAAAATCCATGACGGGCCGCCAGGAGGTTTCGCGCATGAGCTTTTCACTCGACAGGGCGTAGCGGCGATCGTGTCCGGGGCGATCCGTTACATATTGGATGAGAGACTCGGGCTTCCCGGTGAGTGCCAACACCTGGTGGACCACTTCCAGATTGGGCAGGGAGCGGTTGCCGCCGATATTGTAGATCTCGCCGTCGCGACCTTTCTCGAGCACGGCGAGGATGCCGTGGCAATGATCGTCGACGTAGAGCCAGTCGCGCACCTGCATGCCATCTCCGTATACCGGCAGCGAGCGGTCTTCGAAGGCATTGGCGATCATGAGGGGGATCAGCTTTTCGGGAAACTGGCAGGGCCCGTAGTTGTTGGAGGCGCGCGTGATCACCACCGGCAAGCGGTAGGTGACGAAGTAGGAGCGGGCCAGCAGGTCGGAGCCGGCCTTGGACGCCGAGTAGGGGCTGCTGGGGTTGAGGGGAAACTCCTCGGTGGCTTCGAGCGGCCGGGCGAGCGAGCCGTACACCTCGTCGGTGGAGACATGCACGAAGCGACCGATGGCGTGTTTGCGGGCGGCTTCGAGCAGGGTGAACGTGCCGCGGAAGTTGGTCTGGACGACGGGTTCGGGCGAGAGAATGCTGCGGTCCACGTGGGATTCGGCAGCGAAGTGGACGATGACATCGGGACGCTCATCGGCCACGACGGAATCGACCAGCGCGGCGTCGCAGATGTCGCCGTGAACGAAGCGGTAACCATCGTTTGAGGCGATGGATGCGAGGTTTTCGAGATTGCCGGCGTAAGTCAGTTTGTCGAGATTGACAACGTGCCAGGCTGTCTCGGCAATGACTAAGCGGACGAATGCCGACCCGATGAAGCCGGCTCCTCCAGTGACTAAGAGTTTCATTCAGTTCTTTCGCGACGGGCGAAGAAGGTCGAGACGAGTCTCGACCCGGCAGGCACGAGTGCCTGCGCCACGCCACCTCCTGGTGCGGGTGCTACTTCCGCTGGGTTTCCCAATCGTAGTTGATGGACGGGTCATTGTAGGGGATGCGGCCTTCGTCCTGCGGGTTGTAGAAGCGATCGGTCATGTAGACCAGCAGAGACTCGGCACCGGCGATGACTTTGTAACCGTGCCCCACGCCGGGCGGAATCAGCACCTGCCAGGGACGCAGTGCGCCGACGTACATGGTATTGCGCCTTCCGAAGGTGGCGGACCCCAGCCGCAGATCCACCAGGACCACTTGCAGCATTCCGGTGACGGGGGTCCAGCAATCGGTCTGGTGCAGGTGATAGTGAAACGCCTTCACGGTCCCGGCGAAATTCAGGGCGGCCGAGACTTGGCTGGTAGCCGCGGGAAAATCGGCGGCCAGCCCGCGGCCGAACCGCTGCACTTCCAGGAAGTAGCCGCGATCGTCGGGATACAGGGTCAGGGGCTGGATGCGAACCCCGGCAATCAGGTCGGCGGAGGTTGGCGAACCAATCACCGCACCGATACCTTTGGAGCACTCGGGAACGGCCAGCACCAAGTCTCCGAAGGAAGCCAGCGGCCGTGCCCCAGCCTTTGCAATCGTCTCGGGGGCCATCAGACTCGGGCCGCTCCTTCGGCCACCGCTTCCGGAATTTCCCGGGCGCGCGATTGGGCCACCAGGTTGGCGGCGCGCAACAGGGAGTCGAAGGTCCCGGCGTCGGTCCACCATCCATCCAGGAACGAGAAGGTCATGGCGCCTTCACGGATGTAGGCGTTGTTCACGTCGGTGATTTCCAGCTCGCCGCGGTTCGACGGCACCAGCGTCTTGATCTTGTCGAACACCGTGGCGTCGTACATGTAGATGCCGGTCACGGCGTAGTTGGACTTGGGGCGCCGGGGCTTCTCCTCGATGCCCACGATGCTCTCGCCTGCGACCTCGGCGACGCCGAAGCGTTCGGCATCGGGCACCTCCTTGAGCAGGATGTGGGCGCCGTGGGATTGGCGGCGAAAGCGCTCGGCGGCATCCCAGATGCTGCCTTCGATGATGTTGTCGCCCAGCACTACGCAGATCTTGTGGCCATCGGCGAAATGCTCGGCCAGGGCCAAGGCGTCGGCGATGCCGCCCTCGCCTTCCTGGTAGGTGTAGTTGATGTGTTTCAGTCCGAACTGTTTTCCATTAGCCAGCAGGCGCAGGAAGTCACCGGAGTTGCGGCCGCCAGTGACAATCATGATGTCCTGGATTCCCGCGTCCACCAGCGTCTGGATGGGGTAGTAGATCATGGGCCGGTCGTAAATGGGCAACAGGTGCTTGTTGGTGATTTTGGTGAGCGGGAATAGACGGCTACCCGTCCCACCGGCGAGAACGATACCTTTCATAGGCAGACTCCATGATAGCAAGGGGCCAAGAAAGCGGGGGTTGGGGGTTGGGGGTTAGGGGTTAGGGGTTGGGGGTTGGGGGTTGGGGGAGGTGGCTCGCTCCGCTCGCGTGTTTTGCTAGAATCGCGACATGAAACATTACGGGTGGAATCAGATGGAGCAGGAGCAGTTGAATCCGAAGGTGGGACGGCGGGCAATCCACGGAACTAACGTGACGATCGCGCGCCTGGAAATCCAGAAGGATGCGACTGTTCCCGAGCACAGCCACGTGAACGAACAGGTCACCATGGTGGAGCGCGGGGCGTTGCAGTTCTCGATCGAAGGGCGCGAGCAGATCGTCCGGGCGGGCGAGGTTCTGGTCATACCGCCCCATGCGCCGCACGGGGTGGTGGCTCTCGAGGATACCATCGTGGTGGACATGTTCTCACCGGCGAGGGAAGACTGGATTCGCGGTGATGACGCCTACCTCAGACGTTGAACCAGCCTCCGGCCAGTCGTCTGCCGGCGCCTCGGGCGGCCTGCACGCCACCGTATTTGCGGTTCTGATTTTGTGCCATGCCGTCATGGCCGTCTTCATGCGGTACCCCACGGTGGTGTACGACGAGCTGGTCTACGCGGGCTTCGCGCGCTTCTTCTCCGGCACAGGGGCCATGCCGAACCTCTACCGCGGCGTCTATGGCCACTTCGGCTATTCGCTTTTGATCGCGCCGGTGTATCTATTCAAAACCGGCTTCCCGTGGCAGTATCACGCCACGCTGCTGGTCAACAGCGTAATCCTGTCGGGGTTGTATTTCCCCTTGTTCGCTCTGCTCTCGCGGCTGTTTGCGGCGCCGCGGCGGGTATTGATTGCGGTGGCCGCCATCACGGCGCTGTATCCGCCTTACCTGTTGTACTCCAACTATGTGGTTGCCGAGAATCTCTTCATTCCGCTGTACCTGGTAATCGCCTTACTGTTGGTACGCTTCCTGGAGCGTCCGGCCGCCACCAATGCGGTTCTTCTCGGCGTGGCAACGCCCATGCTCTACGTGGTCCACACCCGCGGGGCCGGCGTGGTGCTGTGCGTGGCAGTCATCGTGGGCTGCATGGCGGTGAAGAAGAAGCTGTCACTCCCGGCCTGCGCAATAGTGCTTGCCCTGATTGCCGCCGGGATGATTTCGATGGAGTACACCAAGGCTCGCATCGATCATTGGTCTCCGGAAGTGGCATTCCAGGACCGCAAAGTTCCTTTGACCATGCATACCGTCAACGACGTCAAGCTTGCGATTCTGGCCTTGACGGGCCAGTTGCTGTACCTGATGCAGGCTTCCTTCGGACTGTATGTGCCAGGCCTCGTGTACCTGACAGTGAGGATGGCCGGCGCCATCAAGAAGCGGCAGACGCCAGTTAGTGGAGGCATTGCGTTTCTGCTGGCTTCGCACTTCAGCGTTCTGGTGGGCTCCGCGTATTTCATCAGCCGGCTACAGCCGCTGAGCCGCCTGGACCTCCTGTTTCTAGGCCGATATGGCGAGGGAGTCTTTGCACCGCTGCTGTCCGGCGGCCTGTTACTGACTTACGAAGCCTGGCGCTCC
Source organism: Candidatus Sulfopaludibacter sp. SbA4 (assembly GCA_900290305.1). Taxonomy (GTDB): domain Bacteria; phylum Acidobacteriota; class Terriglobia; order Bryobacterales; family Bryobacteraceae; genus OMOG01. The sequence continues at coordinate 12,252 of OMOG01000252.1, read as the reverse complement.
CCGGAATGGCGCCCGCTTTTCAGCCGGACGGTAACCGCGTCCATCGCACTGCTCAGCGGCGGCGTCGTATTCCTTACCCGTTACATTGAAGTGGGCATCGGCTCCATGCTGAGCGGCCAGTTGCGAATCAATTCGATCGGCCTGATTGGACCGGCATGTATCCTGCCCCATAGAGAGGTCGAGCTGCTATGCGTCGCTTCTCTCTTTGTGCTGTTAGTCTATGCCGCGGTCTCCCGCTATCACATAGCGATCGGATACGCGGCCATCGCCGGCCTGTTTGCAGCGTGTACGGCAGCGGCGTACGTCGGGTCGGTGATACCCAGCCAGAAGCTTACCGCGTTTGACACGTTGGCCAGGACTCCTGCACGCCTCGACCCGCTGTTGGAACGGCTTCCTCCCGGCGAAGTGGCTTATGACGGCGCCACCTGGGATTTCTTCACGTTCTCGCTATACCAGTTGTATCATCCCGAGCTGCGATTTCAGATCTTCGACAGCCGTAAATCCGAACATCCCTGCTGCGGCGTGGCGATCGCCGGCAGGAAATGGCCCGACGCGGAGCCGCTGCATTTCATCCCCGTGGGCCTCGAGGAACTGAGCGACAGCACGCTCTGGGTCCAGGATCCGAGCCTGGCGCGGCGCCTGGCGGGGGCGCAATCGTACGTACGGCTCGAAATCGGGGGCAGGGTGACACCCGGCATCGCGACATCCGGCGTGCACCCCGAGGAGCACGACGAGATCGGGGACTTCCGCTGGACCGATGGCCACGGCGTGGTGCAGGTGCCGATACATCCCGGTGAACATCCGACGGCCTTTGGCCTCGACCTTATCGCGCTGTGGCCCACACCGGCCACGGTACGGATCGACGGACGCGTGGTCGTCGATGAAACGCTGAAGGCCGGCATGAACCGGTTCCGGATGCCGTTGAGCCTTCGCCCTGGAGAGATCAACCTCGCGATCGCTATCGATTCCAGCACATTCGCGCCGCCCGCCACGGCGGAGTACCAGCGTACCTTGGGCGTGGAGATTCGATCGTTGGTCTTGAAGTAGGAGAAGGCGTGCGGAATATTACACTACATAACGTACCGCAGCATACACTACCACGGCCGAACGCCAGGCTCGCCGCCCAGCGATGGAAATTCACAGGTACGTCAAAATACCCCAAATTGATAATGCCCCGTTTACCAGTCCGGATGACGATTAATCCGCCTGTCTTTGCTATTTCCTAAAGATAGTGACCTTGCAAATGAAATCGCGGGCTGCGGCGCACCCGGGGAAGCGCACCGTCGGATCCGCAAACAGCATCGGAGCCCTGCTCGCCGATGTGGGAAAACTCCACCGTAACCTGATGCGGCTGGTAGAAGGCGTGCCGAACGACCTCTCCGGGTCGCTCATACAGCGGTCGGCCCACCAGTACGCGAGAGCCGTCTCCCGCTACCGGAAAGCGGTACTGGAACTACTGCCGGCATCCCTGCTTGCCGTATCGGCCGGAGCGAAAGGGAGCCCAAGGCCCCGGTGCCGGGGCACACAATGGCACACCAAGCCGGCCAGCACACCTGTGGCGAGGTGCTCCCGGCTGAGCCGAACTAGCGATCCTTTTGATTCCGCCGGTTAGCCCAATACACTCGCATTCTGGCGGAGACCTGCCGCCGCTCCTCGAGACCCATGGTGCGCCGCCCGCGGCGGCTCTTGCCCTGACCCCGTGAAGGACCGGCGGTCTCGCTGGTCTGGAGTTGCTCCAGCAGTGCGATCGACTGCTCTAACTTATCTTTCTCCGCGTATAACTCTTGAAGGGCCTTCGACAAATCCATTTGCTTCTCCTCCTGAAGAAGCGCCAATGCCATGAAGGGAGGCGATTCGGTGTCGGACCGGACCTAAAGAGCACGGTTCTCGTTCAAAGTCTAGCACATATACACCCTGGTTCGCGCGGGAGGCCGGCCGCCCGCCTTTGAGCCGAGCCTGCTGCCCCCTGAATTTCATAGAACCCGATTTCATAGGGCCTGAATCTCATAGGAAATAAGCGCCTAATTATCAGATTTGAGCATATCAGGTTTCCGGGTACGGTGAATCGAGGAAATGCCGGGATGGCGTATTCTGAACCAGGTGCCAACGAACCGCTCGATGGAACCGCTGCCGACCTTGGCCGACCGGATATTCGTGCCGCCGCCGAGGATGGGGCCGCGTCCCCTTACCCGTCCGGCCCTTCCGCATCGGCAGTTGGAGCAGTGGCCGCCGGAGGAGATTGTCCAGGAACTGGTGGGCCGCAGCCTCAGCCTGCCCTTTGTGCGGCCCAAACAGAGCCGCATGGCCTCCCCGCAAAGCCTCGCACTTTCGCTGCTCGACGAGTTTGCGGCCGGACCGCCCGACGCTTTCATCGATAGCCACGAATTCTGCCATCTGCACCCGGAGGGCAGTCTGCACCTCACCCTGCCGGACGAGATACGGCGGTGCGCGGTTGACATGGGCTGGGCCGAGCAGCACCCCGCGGCCCGCCTGGGCGTCATGCCGCAAGCCCTGGTGATGGTGTACGCGCCGCGCAACCGCCAGGAACTGGCCATCGTACTGGAGCTGATCTCCGGCTCCTACGAATTTGCGCGTTTTGGCGCGGGCCGCCCCCGCGCGGCGAGCGCTTACTGCGGTGCGATCATGGAAGCGTGATCGCCGGCGTCTTCTACTTCGATTTCCGGCCCGTGCCCGAAACGGACGAGCCCCACCTCCGACCCGCGCGCCCCCACTCCTCGACTCTTCCGGCCCTACTCTGGAGCGCCCCGGGATTGCGGATGGGACAGGCGTGCTCCCGCTTCGATTCCCCCGCCGACCAGGCGCGCGCCCTGTCGCCGGATGGCGGCGTCTGTTGTTGGGATGGCCGCCTCGACAATCGCGATAGCCTCTTCCTGGCACTGGCTCGCGACCCCAACCAGTCGAGCTTCGACAGCGCGA
>OMOG01000252.1:0-9305 GCA_900290305.1 Candidatus Sulfopaludibacter sp. SbA4 | reverse complement strand
ATCGGCGACTGGAGCCTGGCGATCTGGGACGCCCGGTCGAAGAGCGTGGTGCTGGCCAGCGACTACGCCGGCATACGGCCGCTGTATTACTGGCGCGGCGACCGCCGTCTCTGCTGGTCGTCCTCGTTGGCCGGCCTGGTCCAGTGGACCGGGAGCACTGCACTCGACGAGGAATTCGCCGCGCGATTCCTGATGAGCCGGGCCGCACCCCACCGCACGCCGTATTCCGGCATCCGCCAGGTTCCGGCCGGCCATGCGGTCCGCGTCTCGCCGGAAGCCTTTTCGGTAGAGCCCTTCTGGCGCCTGCCCGTACACCAGGAGCTGCGCCTCGCCGACGAGCGGGATTACGAGGAAGGGCTCCGGACTCTGTTTCGCGAAGCGGTTCAAGTGCGCCTGCCGGGCGGCTCGCCGGTGTGCGCGGAGCTGAGCGGCGGCCTGGACTCGTCGTCGATCGTTTGCATGAGCGAGCGGCTTCTGCCGCCGCCCGCGAAACCCGTCACCTTCAGCTACCTGCATCCGGGCAGCCGCGACGAGCCGTACATTCGAGCCGTGGAGCGCGCCTGCAACCTCCAGGGAATCCATCTCGATCTGCAGGATATCCCGCTGGTGACCGCCACCCAAACCGGCGGCGCGGCTCCCGGCTGGTGGGAGCCCAGGATGGCGGAGCTGGCACGCCGCATGGAAACTCTCGGCGCGGGTGTGCTCCTCACCGGCCAGTTCGGCGACTTCGTCATGGGCAACCTGGCGGACGATTGCGACCAGGTAGCCGACTATGTCGAGCAGCGCCGCTGGGGAGCGGCCGTGCGCGAGGCATTGGCCTGGAGCCAGGCCATCCAGATCCCGGTCTATTCGATTCTCTGGCGGGCCATGCGCACCACCTGGTTTCGCTGGACGGCCCCCATGATTACCGACCCGTTCGCCGGACCTCGGGGGCGATTCACCAACCTGGATTCCCTGACTTTCCGTTTGCGCGCCCTGCTTCCCGCCGGGGTTGAAACCGCGGATCGCGAAGAGTGGCGGGACGCCATGCCCAGCCGGCGGCGCCGCTTCCGCATGCTGAACCACACCCTGGAAGGGCGTGTCCTGCAGACGCCCGAACCCCTGCAGCACCTCTCCTGGTCGCATCCCTTCGCTCACCGTCCGCTGGTGGAATTCATGTTGACCATTCCCTCCGGCCAGGTGTGCCGCCCCAACCAGCCGCGGCGTTTGATGCGCCGGGCTTTTGCCACGCTCTTGCCGGAGCCCATCGTCAACCGCAAATCCAAGGCCGTCTATGAGCAGCCCTTTCGCCAGGCGCTCGTGCCTCTGGCCGCCCGGCTCCTCGCGGAACCCGGAAAGATACGGGTGGTGGAGTCGGGATTCGTGGAACACGACACGCTTCTGGAACGGCTGCAGCGGTTTTCCCAGGGTCTCGACTCCAACGAGTTTCAACTGCGGCAGATTCTGCTGTTCGAATTCTGGCTCAGAAACCGGGAAGGCCGCGCTCACACTTTCGACGGCACCACCACTTCGACCTTGGTCCCTTCCCCGGGCGAGCTGCGCACGGAAAATGTGGCGCCCATCTGATTGGCCCGTTCGCGCATTCCGGCCATGCCCCAGTGGCCATCCTTGGACATGCCTTCCTCCAGATTGAACCCCTCGCCATCGTCCTCGATGGTGATCCGGACCTGCCGGGACGAATAGGTCAACGCCGCCAGGATGCGGGTGGGACGCGCGTGGTTCACGGAATTCGTGATGGCCTCGCGGCCAATCAAAAACACGTTGGCCTGCTCCTCGTACGGAAGCTGGCGGACGCGCCCTTTCACATCCAGGTGAAAGCCGATATCCGTGCCTTCCGTAAGCTCGCCCGCAATGCGCGCCAGGGCTTCCGGCAAAGTGCTGTTCTCGAGCGCCGGAAGGCGCATGGCCAGCATGGTGCGGCGGGCCTCGCCCAAGGCCCGGTCGGCCTGCTCGATGGTGCGCTCCAGCCGCTGTTTGCCCAGATCGGGCGCGCTGACGATCTGCTTGGCCGCGGCCTCCAGTTGGTACACCACGGCGACGAACCCTTGCAGCAGCGAGTCGTGCAGCTCGCGAGTCAGGCGGGCGCGCTCATAGGCGATCGCTTCATAGCGGGTCACCACCATGCGCACGCGCGTCCGATGGACACCCCAGCCGATCAGGCCCAGCGTCATAACGCACAGGGCGGCGAACCACCTGGTTTCGTAGAAATAAGGTTCGACATAAAAAGCCAGTGAAGCGCCCGTCTCGTTCCAGACACCGTCGTGGTTGCAGGCCAGCACCCGGAAGCGATAGTGCCTCGGTGGGAGCACGTAATCCACACTTCTCTCGCTGCCGGCGTCGCGCCATCCGCGGTCAAAGCCTTCGAGCCGGTATTTGAACCGAACGCGCTCCGGCACCATCAGGCTCAAGCCCGTGTACCGGATGTGAACCTGGCGGCCCCGAAACGGTATCTCCGATCCCGCGGTGATGTCCAACGGAGTTCCGTCCACCACCATCTCTTCGATAACCACCGGCGGAGGCGGCGAATTGCGGCGGATCCGCGCCGGATCGACGATGGCCACTCCGTTTTCCGTGCAAAACCACAAACGACCATCGCTCGATCGGGCGGTACGGGGATTGGCCCCCATGGGGCTTGGCCCCAGCCGCTCCCCATCGCTTTGGCCGTAAGGCTGGAACTCCAGATTCTGTGGCGACCCATCTGGAGATTGATTCAGCGTGGCAAGGTCCACGTGCGACAGTCCCTTCATCGTCATAAACCACAGCGTGTCGCGGTCGTCTTCGACGATTCCCCGTATGCCCCCCTCGGGCACGCCGAGCCCGGTTCCCCAGGTGGTCCAGACCCCGTTGCGGAATCGGCTGAGTCCCTCTGCGGCCCCGATCCATATGGCGCCCGATCGATCCTGGGCGATGGCCTGGATCGCGCCTCCCGCCAGGCCGTCCTTGGCCGTGAAATTCCGGACCGCGCCGCCGTTCACCGTGGCGACTCCGCCGTGGAAATAACCGAGCCACACCACACCGGCCCGATCGACCTGAAGCTGGTATACGTCGTTCATCTGCACGCCCGGTATGGAAGCGCGCTGTGCGACGCCGCCGCGAACCGTGAACAGCCCCTGCTGCGCGTCCGCCAGCCAGACCATGCCGTTGGGGTCCTTCGCCATGGCGAAGACACCAAACAGGTGCGCACCCTTGCTGGTACGCACTTCGCTAAAACGGCCATTCGCGAAATAGCCGAATCCGGCAGTGGTTCCCACCCACAGTCCCTGTGCCCCATCCGCCAACAAAGAACGGAAGACGAGGCTGGGGAATCCTGTACCCGCCGCGTAACTGGTGACCGCGCTCCCCGCGACGCGATTCAAGCCCGCGGCCGTCCCCACCCACATGCTCCCGTCCGGGCCGGCTTGAATGGCCGTAACTAGGTCGCCGGACAGCCCGTCCGGCCTCGAAACGTGTACGACTTGCGGGTCCCGGAATCGATCCAGCCCCCTCGACGTCGCCACCCACAGGTCATGTTCCCGATCTTCCAGAATCGCCAGCACGTAGTCGCTGGAGAGCCCATTCGATCGCTGGAACCGCTCTACTTCGATGCCGGACATCCTCATCAGTCCCTGGCCCAACGTACCGATCCACACGCCGCCATCACGATCGCTCGTCAGGCACAGCGTCGCCAGGGACACGTTCGCCAGCCGCTTGGAAATGGATTTGAGTTTGCTCTCGGAGAGCGGTAGCGCACCATTGCCGGAAGGATCTCCGATCGACAAATCCGCGAAGCCATCCCCTGGAATGGCGAAGATGCCGGCCCACGGAAATGCCGTGCATTCCGCCGGATGCCCGGGCGACCACTTGCAGAGGTCACGGCCGGTCGAAATCCAGAGATTGGACTTCTGGTCTTCGAAGATCTTCAGGATGCTTCGCTCCGGCAATCCATCCTTCACGCTGTAGACGCGAAGCGCGCCGTTGGGAAGCAATGCGCCGACTTCCGGAGGGTTGCCGAGCCGGGCCAGCCAGAGCCGTCCAGCGCGATCTTCCGATATCGCGGGATTCCACCCCTCGAGCCAACGGTCCACCTCGGGGTATGGCGCCAGGTGGCCGCGTTCCAGCCTGCTGATGTTGTGCAGAGTGCGAATCCACAGACCGCCGTCCCCCGATGCCAGGAGAGAGAGAACGCCTGGGTCGGGCAGTTTCTCCCCCGCTGGCGGCTCCCACTGGACGAAGCGCATGCCGTCGAATCGCCAGAGGCCACGGTTGGTTCCCAACCAGAGATAGCCGTCTGTGGTTTGGGCCAGCGTATTGATCGCGGGAAGCGCATTTCCCTCTTCCTGAGTCCAACTGACGTGTAAGTACTGAGTCGTAGAAAGGCGCGGATCGAGAGCCTGGAGTGAACTCACTGCTGCTATCAGGAGAAGCATGGCGCGGAGAGCCGGCCGTATCGTTCCGCGAGCCCCATGCCCGGCGCCGGGCGCGCGCGATTTTCCGCGGCGATATTTCATAAGAGTACCGGTACCCATGGGACTCATAGGATTTTGGGGTCTTTCACACCTGTTTGGCCAGGCACCCATCATCGTTCCGGAGTACGACTAATTCACTAAGAAAAGCTAGTAAGCAATCATATGAATTCATATGAATCGAAGTCTGCAAACATTGTATCCTCATTCGCAGATGTTTTATCGCATCCAGAGCCTGCTGGCTCATTTCAAAACCAAGACAAGCGGCGCGCCGCGCGTATGTCGAACAGCCGGCCACACCACACACTCCATCATCCCATCACCCGAGGTGCGTGCCTCGTTCGAGCAGGATGGCGTCGTCTTCCTCCACCTGCGCAGCGGAATCGTCTTCCGCTCCAATCGCATTGGAGCGGCCATCTGGAAAGGGCTCGGCAACCGGCAGAATCTGGCGGCCATTGCCTGCGATATCGGGTGCCGGTACGGCATCCCCGCGGAACAGGCCGCCCGCGACGCCGCCGGGTTCGTCGCCCAGCTCGAGGCCCAGGGCTTTCTGGTGCGCCACGCGGGAGCATAACATCATGCTATCTACCCACACTGTGCTGAGGCTGCGCGCCCTTTGGGAGCTGCTGCGATACGATATGGTCGCCGCCGTTTCGGGTTTTCGAGGTGTCCGCCGCGGACTGCCCAAGCCCGATCCGAACCGCCCGCCCGGCGACGCGCTCGACGCCGCAATTCCCCAAGCCGTGGACTGGGCTGCCGCGTTTTACTGGAAGCGTGTGCTGTGTCTCCAGCGCTCCATTGCCGCCACCCGGCTGCTGCGAGCTTACGGCGTGAAGGCGGACCTGGTGATCGGCTGCCGGCTCGCGCCTTTCGCGGGACATGCCTGGGTGGAAGTCGATGGCCGGGTCGTGAATGGGCCGCCGGCATTTGCTCAGCACCTCCGGGTCCTCGATCGCGCGTGAGTGAAGCAACCCACGATGCCGGAAATCGATTTCTTTGACGGAAGCAAACAATAAAGGAGAAACCAAACCATGTACGAAAAACCGGAACTGACCCTCGTTGGCGATGCCCGCGATACGATCCTCGGGATCATAGCCGTCGGTTATGATATCGACGGCACCTACGTCCCAATGCCAAACCAGTTCGAAGCCGAAACCATTCCAGTCGAGTAGCCGCGCATTCCCGGCCAATCGTCTAAAGCCGGATGATGCCGCGCTTCAGCGCGATCGTCACCGCGTGCGTCCGGTCGGACGCATTGAGCTTCTGCAACACGTGTTTCACGTGCGCGTTGACGGTGGCCTCGGACACGTTGATCCGATAGGCGATCTCCTTGTTCCGCAGGCCCGCCGCCACCAGTTGAAGCACCTCGATCTCCCGCGACGACAAGTCCATCCGCGGAAGATTCTCGGCAATGGCCGATCCCACCGAGGCCGGAATGTAGCGCTGGCCGCGGTGGACTACCCGGATGGCCTGGATGAGCTCCTTCCGGGCCATATCTTTGAAAAGGTAGCCGCGGGCTCCCGCCTCGAGCGCGCGATAAATCTCCTCGTCACCCGCCAGCGTGGTGAGGACGATGAAATTGATATCCGAAAAACTGCCGCACACGATTTTGATAACCTCGGCGCCGCCGATATCGGGCAGCAGCAGGTCCATCAGTACCACCGACGGCCGCAGCGTTTTCACCAGGGCCACGGCGTCGTTGCCGTTGGCTGCTTCGCCGACCACCTGCAGATCGGGCTCCGCGGAAAGCATGGCGTTCAAGCCGTCGCGCACCACCGGATGATCGTCTACGATTACGATCGTTACGGAATTCGCGGCTGTCATGAGGACAATCGGTACGCTCTCATAGGCACTTTTCAGCCTGCGCTGCGGAGAAACCGGGCTGCGGAACAAGGGTCCCACGCCCGCGGAAGCATGTGACGCTAATAGTATATCAAGCTGTCGCGCTCCGCTCACCCCGACTGACACCCGGACTGCACACCCCAAGCCCCCCACGCATTGCCTTCTCGATCTTTCTCGCGAGCTTTTTCGCCTTGCGCACCGGGATACTTACCGGTATAATGCTCAAACCGCCCAAACCTGATACGCCGGGGTCGCAACCGAAGCAGACGTGATGACAACAAGGCTGCCCCGCGACCGTCCGGTCCAGACAGGTTTCGGCCACGAGGAGGAAGTGGAAAAAGATGAGAGCTTATCGAGCATTACCCTGCATTTCTTCGATTGCCTGTGCACTCCTGGTATCCGCGGGCGCATACGCCCAGAATAACCAAACCGTAACCATCCAGGTGGGCCCCGGGGATCAATCCGCAAAATACAGCCCGTCGAGTATCGGGATGCGCCCCCGCGGGCTGGCAGGCGCCCCCAGTCCGGCCCTGTCTCCCAAGGCGTTCGCCAGTGGCCCGAAATCCGACCCGCCCAATAACATCCCGGGCGTGCCCGCTCCCGGTTTCTATCCTGCCGACCTGGACGATCCGGACCAGGGCCCGGTCGTAACCAGGGCGCAGGCCCACCCGGTCTACATCAACTCGGGTCCGTCCGACTTTGGCAACCCGGCGGCATTCCTGGATGACCTTGCGGAGAGCTCGTTCATTCACGTCGTGGACCAATACACTGGTTCTAACGACGACAATCGCTACACACGCGGGCTCTCTCTCAAGGTCAACGGCTATCCGATTACCGGTCACACCCTTCAGCAGAACGACCTGATAGCGATTCTGCACGCCGCCGCCAGTGTCGCGGGCCATGGCTACGGTCATATCTACCATCTCTTTGTGCCTAAAGGTGTGGACGTGTGTGTGCCTACGTCCTCCACAGACCCTACCCCTGAATGTTATTCGCCCGACAACGCGGCGGCGTTTGTGTTTTGCGCGTTTCATGACAGCGTCACGTTCCTCCACGACCCTGTGGATCACGTGCTCTTCACCGTCGAACCCTACCAGGACGTCCTCGGTTGCTCGATCGCCCCGGGAAGCGTGAACGGCGCCCTCATCGACTCGACGGACGACACTCTTTCCCACGAGACGTTTGAAACCATCACCGACCCGGACGGCACCGCCTGGTGGGTGCATACCAACGTTTCGCTGTTCGGAGACGAGATCGGCGACCTGTGCTCCAGGTTTATCGTGATCGGTCCCAATGCTTATTTCTCGGACCCCGTCGTGCGAGTAGGCGATGATTTGTACAACGTCCAGGCGGAGTATTCCAACGGGTACCACGCCTGCGCCTATCAGCCCACCGGCGGCCCGCACTAAGCCACCGTCAGGAAATAACCAGTTCAATCGGCGGCAACCGCTCCCTCACGGGGTGCCCTCGGGGCCCGGCTCTGAAGGCGCATCGGAGCCGCGACCGTTAGGGGAGCGGTTGTCACAGTTATTTCCTTACATGCCCTAAGCCGTAAGGCCGCCCATGCGCCTTGCCGGGTTGGCGCCCGGGCGCCCCCGGCGGGCGCTCCCGCAAGCTCCCCTGGAACACCTTCGGCGAGGTCTGGACCCGGCGGGGTCCTGCCCTACGGCGTTCCCGATGTCGCACCGAAGCAGGACTTCTAGACCCGCCAGGGCGTCGCGTTCACGGTGGAAGCCGTCGCGCAGATCAAGGTGAAGTCCGGCCCCGAGTCGATCCTCACCGCGGTCGAGCAGTTCCTCACCAAGCCGCCCGAGGGCCCTTCGCGTTCCCATGAACCGGATCGGCGCCATCGTCAACGGTAAGAGGGCCATCACCGTGGATACCGCGATGCGCCTGGCCCGGTATTTCGGAACGTCGCCGCAGTACTGGTTGAATCTCCAGATCGCGCACGATCTGGAGGTCGCCGGCCAAGAGATACGGCCCCGGATCGAGAGGGAAGTCCTGCCCCGGACCGCGGCCTGAACTCAGGCCGTGGCCATTCAACCAACCAAACATCGCCGAGCCGCCATCCCATTTCGGCGAGTCTGTCGCGCGCCACGGCGAGACCAAAAACGGATTGCCGGATCGGCCCCGGCGATTCCGCCTCTTACCGATATAGCCGAGAGCTACGGAGCCGCTAAGCATCACTGACTTAATATACCTCCTGAGTGATACTACCCACTGAGCCAAAATTATTGTAGATTAATAACACGGTTTTTTTACAATTTATTCCTTGACAAGCCCGCGGGGGGGCATAGTTCCATATGAGAGATTTAGATCTCTTATTACTATTACTCCTGGAGAGCACATGCTCATGTCGAGGACATCCTTCCACTTAGTCTTCTTTTGTCTCCTGGGCTCCAGCCTCTTCGCCCAGTCCGCGAATATCTCGGGCACGCTGAAAACCGAAGATGGCAAACAGGTTGCCGCCACCGTCCGCCTCCGGTCCGCCAGCGATCCCCGCATGCTGCCGCTCAGCGTCACGCCGCCCCCCAGCGGCGCGTTTGCCTTTAACGGCGTCCCACCCGGCTCCTACGAGATCTGCGCCTCCGTAGCCGCTGAAACCCATACCGACCCCTGCATGTGGAACGGCTCCGGCCTTCCCGTCACCGTCAAGGCCGGACAAGCGGTCACCGGCGCCGACCTGACCCTCAAGAAGTCCTCCACCCTCAAGGTGCACATCAACGATCCCGGCCAGTTCGTCAAGGACACGCCCCAGGGCGCACTCCTCATGGGCGTAGTCGCTCCCAACGGCCAGTTTCGTCCCGCCATCCGCACAAACAGCAGCGGCAACGGCCGCGACTATCAAGTCCAGGTCCCCTTCGACACCCCGTTCTACTTCAACATCGTGCCCATTGGCCTCAACGTGGCCGATTCCAACAACAACCCCATTCAGGATCGTCAGGCCATCCCGCAACTCCATCAGAGCAACGGTCCCACCCCCACCGGACTCACTTTCACCGTGAACGGCAAGAAGTAACC
>OMOG01000085.1 GCA_900290305.1 Candidatus Sulfopaludibacter sp. SbA4 | reverse complement strand
GAGCCGCGCCCGCCCCGTCGAACGCGCTCTCGGCGCCGGCAAGCGCCCGCGGCGGGGACGCACCGAATCGAAGCCGCGACCGCGGGCCGCGGCACTCGCCTGCGCGGTCAACGCGACGGTCGATTCCGTTGCCTTCCCGGCCGCGCGCTCGCGCGACCCGCTCGCGATGCGACGCCTCGAACAGCGCAAGGAGGAAGCGCCCGCGCGGGCTGATGACTCCCTTGCGGGCGGCTCCGCGACACATTTGTCTGGAAACCATTGATTCTATTTGGATCCTCAGGTAAAGACAACCTTTCAGTGAACAGTCTGCCAGTCAGCCAGTGGAGATGTTACTGCTGTCAACATCTTGTTGCTACTGTCAACATTCTTCGCGATACTCATTAAAAGTGCCGGTCAACAAGTCGTACCACCATGGCGATCTTCGCGCTGCGCTGCTTCGCGCCTCGCTGGATCTGATGCGCCAGCACGGACTCCACGAATTCACGCTCCGTGAAGTAGCGCGGCGCGTCGGAGTCTCCCACGCCGCACCCTTCCGCCATTTTCGCGACAAGGATGAGCTCCTGGCCGCCATCGCCGAAGAAGGATTCATTCGGCTTACCGAATGCTTGAGCGCGGCGGTCGGCAAGGATTGGGAGCCGTCTCGGCGCCTGAGAAATGCCGCCGTCGCGTACGTCGAGTTCGCGCGGAATGCGCCAGAGCAGTTTCGCGTCATGTTCTCGGTCAATTTGGAAGGAGAACTCCATCGTTCTGTAAAGGCGGCAGGCCAGCAGCTTTTCGCTACGATTGTCAACCTTGTCACGGACTGCGTCCCGTTCTCCCAACGAGTTCTAAGGGGTTCCGTCGACTTTTCAACCGAAGCCCGTATCGCATGGGCGCATATGCATGGCATTGCGAGTATTCAGGATCGATTCGGCTTCCAAAGCCGGGAGGAGATTGTGGGCTTCGCGACCATCGCCGTTGAGACGCTGCAACAGGGGATGAATCCTTCCACGGTCACGAAACCGTAATCCAAGGGGAACGAGAACGCGAAACTTCTCGGAGCCCACATTCTCCGCAGTCAAACCCATATTGCTCGGCGCCTACGCGAACTCATGGCACCGGCTCTCCGTCCGGCAGCCGTCGCGGAAAATCGATTCCCCGCGGGTCAAATGCTCGCGTTTCCGGACAGCGGTTCACCGACGCAGACTGGGCGAGACGCGCTTCACGCTCGGGATCGTGGCCGCGGAAGCGCACCATTCGCAAGCGAGCGGGAGAAAAGCGAGGCAAGTGGTCGCGCGCGATGGGCCCGCGGGCGGGCGTGTTTCATCGTTCGCCTACTTCCCTCCACCGGCAAAGAGTGAAGACGTGGACATACGTAGAATGAAGGTGTGAGGAAGTTGGCCACACTCCCGGTTTGCCTCTGCTGCGGCGCAGACCGCCAGTCCGAGTACCCTTTCCTCCCGTTCTGCAGTCGATGTGAGTCCGGCAGGTGCCAAGAATGCAGAAGGCTTCTCAAAAGCCAGTCGGCCCCACTTCGGGTCTGCATGTGCTGCGGCGAAGACCGCCAATTCAAGCACCGTGCCCTCCCATTCTGCAGTCGATGTCTGTCAGGGAGTTGCGGGAAGTGCAGGAGTTGGGTTCGAGGAAGGATCTCGGAGGTGTACCCTGAAGCCATCAACCTCATTGGGCGATCGCCGGGGCCGCACATGCCGTGCGGGTGGGGTTGCGGCGCCAAGCTCACCAACGGCCAAATGCAGCGGCACTTCACGAATTGCCCGCGGCGGCCGACGGTTCAGCAGGAAACGATCAGGCACTTGCCGCGGCAACCAAATCGGGGCGGACGGCCGCGTGGTCCGCGCATGCCCTGCGGTTGGCACTGCCGCACGAAGCTCACCGCCTCAGAGAGCGGAGACACTTCGCTCACTGCTCGCGACGTCCGAAGGCTTCGGCGGGAGGCGTGTACCTGGAGAGTGCACGGGTCGAGGTTCCTGCAAGGATCCCCGAGCCTAAAAGCAGCGAGTAGCGCAAGCGGGAGGGCGCGACAGGAGTAACGGGGATAAACTGCGCTCCCGGCCCGAAAACCTGCCCGCTCCTGCCTGTCGAGGCTCCCGGATCGTCTCGGGAGTCAATGTTTACGGGGTTTTTGGTCACTTTTCGCGCCAAAAACTACAGTTTTTGGCACCCCCCAAAACGGCACCATAAGCCCAATCTTTGCTTTGCGCGAACTGCGCTATCTCCTCACCCTTTTGGATCACTCAGAACGCGCGATACCGTGCCGTATCCGATGCGCATCGCGGCTGCGATCTCGCGGATCGATTTTCCCTCCCTGCGCAAGCTATGCACGCGCTCCCGGTCGAAGAAAACTTTCGGCCGCCCGCATTGCTCGCCGCGGCGCTTGGCTTCCCGAATGGCTATCCGCATACCTGCCTTCACGCTCTCGCGCTTCGCCTCGGATTCAAAGCCCCTCAGCGCCGCGAGAAGCGTCAGCAGCGCCTGCGACCCCGGGTGACCCTCGCACATGTCGAGGCCCTGACTCACCGCGATCCACCCGATGTGCAGCCTGCACAGCTCCACGATAGTGGCCAGGCAATTCGTCAGGCTGCGCCCCCATCGGTCAAGCGTCCACACCAGTACGCAGTCTATCTGCCGAAGATGGGCGTCGGCCATGAGACGGTTCAGTTGCCGCCGTGTCCCGGTCCCACTACAGCCAGTGTCGACGTACTCGCCCGCCAAAACCCAGCCCCGCCGCTCGACGTAGGCGCGCAACTCGCGCAACTGCATCTCGCAGTTCCGGTCCGTCACCGCCGAACGCGCATAGATGGCGTAGCGCACGCTTTAACTGTACACTAACAAGGTCTGCAATCCGGTTCCCTCGCCGACAAGCTCAAAATTGGAGCACACTGCCTCTCCAGACGCATCACGTCGGGCGTCTGGAGGATCGCCCCAAGCGCCCACGGGCAGCCAGCACGGCCGCCCTCTCGATTATCCCACCGCTTCTGTGGCCTCCAGCTCGCGATCCACGCACAGATCGCAGAGGTGGACCGCGCGCGAGCCGTCCACCGCGAAGTTTGGGGTGTAGACCTCGCACGGGCCGTCGCCGTCGTTGTGGTATGGAGCGCCGGCATTGTCGCACCGATACAGCATGCGGCGGCGGTCGTGCAGGCCGCAGGAGGCATCCTCATTCCAGTCGCGCAGCTCGCTATCGCGCAGCTTGACCAGCTCGTTGTACCAACGGCTGTACGCGCGGGACAGCGGCGGCCCCTGCGCGCAGGCGTGCTGGTCGAGCACGTCCAGCACTTCCTCGATCTCGACCAGCTCCTTGAGCATGTCCTCGGTCAGATTCGTCATGCGATCGTCCCTCCATACTCCTTGCAGCACGCGTCCGCGAAGTTGCAGTATTTGCGGCTGCAGAGGTTCGAGCCGCGATTGGGAAAGTAGAGCCCCTCGCGCATCCCCTCGCGCACCAGCGGGTAAAGGCTCTGCGTCAGGAGCTGATCCTTGACCGAAACCTCGTACTCGATGGTAACCAGTTGCGGCGTCTTGGTCGCCACCACCGTGTCCAACCGGGCCTTGCCGTTCGACTGCGGTTCCAGTTGCCGGTAAGTGGCCAACTGGAAGGCGTAGCCGGGCTCGATGCCCGACGGTTTAACCTTGGCGGTTTTCAGGTCGATGATGCGGCCTTCCGCATCCAGCATGTCGATCCAGCCGATCACCGGGACGCCCGCGATCTCGCCCGACACCTTCCGCTCGAGCGCTACCACGTCGATCTCCGGCGCCGCTTCCTCGATGTACTTCTTGGCCAGGGTCGCGGCCTGCTTCTTGACCACATCCGCGGGCTCGTCCTTGGTGAACTGTGCGCCTTCCGCCTGCTTCTCCCAAATGGTCTCGTAGATCGCGGCCAGATCATCGACCTCGACGGTGACGCCCCCGAGACGCTGCCGGAACCAGTACTCGGCGAGCTTGTGCACCACCGAGCCGCGCACCAGGGCGCCGCCCTTGGGATCCGGCAGGCCTGCGCCGTGACGGAACCACCACTTCGCGGAGCACCCCAGGAACATGTTGACTTGCGATGGCGAGAGCGTTCCGCCGAGGGTCGCGTTCTTCTCGGGTGCAGGTGGGGTTGGTATATGACCAACCAGGCAAGGCATGGCGGCGATCGCTTCCCTGGGAGGGGTGAACAGGTCGCCTTGCCGCTCCTTCTCGTCGATCACGCGGGTCAGCGTAGCGTGGATGGCGTGCAAGTATTCGGGCTGCCAATCCTCCCAATAGCGGTAGGACGTGAGGCGCGGTGGCGGCATGGGCATGACCACCGGGCGGGGGGCGTTGAGAGTCAGTCCCATCAGTTGCCTCCGTTCTTGGCGCCAATCATGATGGTGTTGGCCATGGTCCGCAAATCCTCGCTGGTGAATTGGGGCATGGCGTAGCCAATGGTCTTGGCGTACTCGTCGGTCGCATGGACCGCGGCCACCACGGTCTTGAGGGCATCCTCCAAGCGGATGCGTGGCCGGCCATCGGCGATCACCGGGTGCGGGTTGTCGTTGCCGTTCGCGTGGCCGTTTGCGCTACCATTGCCGTTGCAAGGCGGTTGTGCTGGCAGCAATACTGGCGCGGCCGTAACCGGGGCGGGCGCTCCAACGCTCGCTCCGGGCTGATGCCCGTTCGCCGGCACCACGCGTCCCACCGAGGGTGCGCCGTTCGTTTGGGAGGCCGGTACCACAAACGTGCCGTTCGTTTGTTCTCCAACGGGCGGGTTGGGCCCTTCGCCTTCGGGCGGGTTCACGCGCGTGACCTGCCACTCGATCCCCTTGCGTCCGTTGGTGTAGGGGACCTCGGCTTTCACGATGTCGATCAGCTCGCCGGGCTTCAGGCGCAGCCCGTGAATCTTCTGGGCTACCTTGGCGGCCACGAAGAACGCGCGGTCGTCGGTGGTCGAGAACATGTACTGCGGGTCTCCGAATTGCGAGTCGCAGAGCTTGCCCTCGGTGAAACGCAACGCCACCTCGACGGGTACGTTGGTTTGGAACTTGATCTTGTCCACTTACTTCTCCTTTGGCGCTTTAGAGCCTCGCGGCTTTGGCGGTCACTTACTTTCATCGGCGGAACCCCGCCCCCCAATCCATGCCAGTACCAGGAATTGCGGTACCGTGTAGCTCCCAGCAACGTGCCTGTACCGCGCGAAGTAGTAGGCCAACGGCGCGGCATTGATCTCCTTGTAGAATCGGAACCGTTCGAGCAGGGTCATGCGGCCTCCGTAATCTGCCCGCACTCGATCACGGGCTCCGGCTCCATCGCCGCTTCCTCCGGCGTCGCGCACACCCGGCACCAGTACCGGATGACCGGACGCCCGCCGCCGTGCAGCTCGCACCCGCGGTTGTCGGCCTGGTCGCCCCGGCACTCGCACGTGCATTCCGGCTCTTCCTCGCGCCCCACGTGGGCGGCGTCGAGGCAGAAGGTGCGTCCGCAGCACTCACACGCGAACTGCAGGCAGCAGGCGCATAGGCGAATCGCGCATTCGTCGTCGTGGCAGGGCTCGGTGGAGATCTCGACATACGATCCGTCTTCGTCGCTCTCGACGGAAAGGTTGTCGAAGAGTGTGCCGCACTCGGGGCAGGTGTCGTCGACGCGGCGCGGTGTGAGGTAGGTTTTCATCAGTTTCATTATGCTTGACTATCGATAGAAAGGCAAGTACTATTTTAGTGTGGAGAAATGGGCAGCTTAATTATCGATAGTCAAGCTGCTATACTCCGGGGCATGGCACGTAAGAATCCGGCCGCTGTGGCCCTTGCGAAGCGTCGTATGACCAAGATGACCGCCCGGGAGAGGGGAGACGTGGCCAGAGCCGGCGGCCTTGCTGGCGGGCCAGCCAGGGCCGAGAAACTAAGTCCCAAACGGCGACGGGAGATCGCGAAGAAAGCCGCCGCGGCGAGGTGGGGGAAGCAGTGACCAGGCGGATCGGGATCAACATCGGCAACTGGGCCGCGGCGCTTGCGGTCGTTCTGGTTGGTGTGGTGTTTCGCGTGCCATTCCCGCGGCTGCGGAGGCGACATGGGAGGCCGAGGACCTCGCGGACTATAAGATCACAACGGAGATGCGCGAAGACGCGATGTTTTGCAGTTCGGCATGCACGCTTCGGGCGCATCGAAAGAGACAGAAGTTGAACAGCAACTAATTGGAGAAAGGAGGGCAAAATGAAGGGTTCCGTCACAAAGTACACTATCAAAGGTTCTAGCCGGCCGCGTTGGCGATACCGGATCGACGCCAGCAAGGACGAGCAGGGGAACCGGATCCAGGAAGGGCGCGGCGGATTTGCGAAAGAAGGTGAAGCAAGTGATGCGATGCGGATCCACATGGATGAAATCCAGGCCCGCAACAGATCCGTACCGAGGCCCAAGAAGACACTCGGCGAGTGGCTCCAGACATGGCTTGACACCTATGCCACGGACCGATGCCAGCCGAAGACGCTGGAGCGCTACCGCGAGCTTGCGGAGTACGTTCTGAAGGCGCCGGACGGCAACCCCTCGGCGCTCGCCCAGGTGCCCATGGTAGAACTCTCGCACCAGCAACTTGAGGCCGCCCTATACGCACTTCTCAAAGCCAAGGGCAAGAGGCGCAAGCACATCTCGGCGCGTTCGGTTCGCCATGTTGCAGGATTGCTCAATGTCGCATTGAACAAGGCGTTCAAGCTGGAGTTGATCCAGGTCAATCCCATGCTGCGCGTTGAACCTCCGACAGTTGAGAAAAAGGACGCCCGCAGCCTGACGCCGGATGAAATCCGCGCGTTGCGGGAAGCGTGCCGCGGGGATTGGACCTTCGCATTAGTCGAATTGGCTTTGGCGATCGCCACCCGGCGCGGCGAACTCCTCGCCCTGGAATGGACGGATGTCGATTGGGTTTCCGCCACGGTCTCCATCAACAAGTCCCCGGAGCAGACGAAAGCGGGCCTCAGGATCAAGAAGCCGAAGAATAATAAGTCGCGGGCGCTCCAGATCCCGCGGTCCGCAATAGTCGCGCTTCAATTCCTCCGGGACCAGCAGAGAGAAAATCGGCGCCTATTCGCCGGCGACTACCAAGACCACAACCTAATCTTCTGCCAGCCAGACGGCACTTATTTCGAGCCAGACCTGGTGTCCCAAGTGATCATTCGCCGTATGCGCAAGGCCGGCATCAAGGTCGGCAGCCTACATGCTTTGAGACATACCCATGCGTCGCACCTACTGTCGAATGGCGTGTCTCTGCCGGCGGTCTCTGCTCGACTTGGCCATGCGGATCCCAACGTGACGGCACGGATCTACTCCCACGTGCTGCCAGCGGACGATCAGCGCGCAGCCGACGTCTGGGATGGCGTGATTGTAGGTGTCGGCGAATCGCTCATCAAAGGGCCTGTTCAATAGGGCTGTCGTGGCGCTGCGCTCCCGTGACATGGGGTGACATAGCGGCGATCTATTCTGAGATTAACTACTTGTGAATGAGTTAGTTAGATGGTAGCGCTAACGGGAATCGAACCCGTATTTAAGCCTTGAGAGGGCTCCGTCCTAACCGTTAGACGATAGCGCCACAGCTAGAATCTATCTTACCAAAACGGCGGGCTTACCAAAACAGCGGGATAATAGAAACGAATGCGGCAGCTCTTCCTTCTATCCCTGCTCCCCTGCCTCCTCGCGGCGGACGACCACTGGATCAAATTCTCCGCGCCGCCCTTCGAGGTCCTCACCGATGCCGGCCCCCGCGCCGCACGCGACACCATGGTCCGCTTCCAGGAGTTCCGCCACGCCCTCGGGCAACTCGTCGGCGAGAAGGATTTGCAAACTCCGCAGCCCGTCCGCATCCTGGTCTTCAAGAACGCTCGCGGATGGACATCGCCCGCGCCGCTCACCGAGGGCCGCGACCGCTACGCTATCGTCCTCCAGGAAAAAGCCGCCGTCTCTCCCGCGGTCTACAGCGAGCTGACCCGCCTGCTTCTCAAATCCAACACCGCGCAAATGCCGCCCGCCTTCGAGCACGGCCTCGTCGAGTTCCTCTCCACCTTCGAGGTCAAGGGAATCCGCATCACCGTCGGCGCGCCCCCGCCCCAACCCGACCTCGACTGGGCGCGCATCCATCTCCTCGTCGTCGACCCTGAGTACTTCGACAAGCTCCGCGTCCTGCTCTACAACCTGCGCAAGGGCGTCGATGAGGAACCGGCCTTCCGCAATGCCATCGGCAAACCCCGCGCCGACATCGAAGCCCAGGCCAAGCGCCACCTTGCCGCTGGAGATTTCCAGACCACCTCCCTCTCCAGCCTTCCCATGGCCGATTCCGACTTCCCGGAGAAACCCGTCTCCGATACCGACGCGCGACTCGCGCGCGCCGACCTCCTGGCGGGGGCAGCTTCGGCCGCGGAGTATGACGCGCTGCTCCGCGCGCACGAAAAACTGGCGGAATCCGAAGAAGGACTCGGACTGCTCGCCTTGCACGACCATCGCAACGACGAGGCCCGCCGCCACTTCGCCGCGTCCATGGAGGCCGCCAGTTCGAGCGCCCGCTGCTACATCGAATACGCCAAGCTCGAGCCCGACAACGACAAGGCCACCCAAGCCCTGCTGCGCGCCGTCGGCATCAACCCCAAGCTGGACGAGCCGTTCGTCCTCATGGCCAAGCGCGACACCGATCCGCGCAAGCGCCTGGCCCACTGGAAAGCCGCCACCGAGCGCAACCCGCGCGAACCCTCCTACTGGCAGGCCCTCGCCGACTGCTATCTCGCAGATCATAATTACTCCGAAGCGGCCAAGGCTTGGAAGGAAGGCGAACAGTCCGCCATCGATCCCGCCGAACGCCAGCGCATGCATCAGGCGCGCATGTCCATCGAGCAGCAGCGCCTGGATTACGAGGCTGCCGAGAAGCAACGGCAGGCCGACGAGGATGCCCGCGAGTTGGAGAAACTGAAGGCCAACGCCCAGGCCGAGGTGCATTCCCTCGAAGCCAAGTACAACGGCGGCGCCCCGCCCAAATCCGATTCCAAAGCCGTGCCCTGGTGGGATGGCCCCAAGCCCTCGGGCAAACTGCTCGGCAACCTCAAGCAGGTGGACTGTCTCGGCTCCCAGGCGCGCATCCTCGTCGAAGGCGACAATCACAAGATCGTCCGGCTGCTGGTGCCCGACCCCGGCCAGATCGTCATCACCGGCGGCGGCGAGCACGCCCTCGGATGCGGCGTCCAAAAGGCGCAGCGCGTCAGCATCGAATACTTCCCCAAGGCCAATGCCCGGCTGGCAACCGTGGGCGAGGTAGCCACCATCGAGTTCCAGTGAGCGATCCCGAATCGGACCTGCCTGCGGCTTGGCCCGGCGCCGCGCGCTTTCGCTGGCTGGTGCTCGCGGTCTTCGTGCTCTCTTCCGCCATCAATTATCTGGACCGCCAGGCGCTGGCCGCTCTCGCCCCGGTGCTGGAAGCCGAGTTCCACTTGTCGCGCGCTCAATTCGGGTGGATCCTCGGAGCATTCTCCGCCGCCTATGCCGCTGCCGCGCCCCTCGCCGGCATGCTCATCGATCGCATCGGCCTGAACGCCGCCATCAGCCTGGTGGTCGGAGTCTGGTCGTGCGCCGGCATCGCCACCGGTTTCACGCGCGGCCTCCACGGATTGGTCGGTTGCCGCGTCGTGCTGGGCGCCGCCGAGGCGGGCGGCATTCCCGCCGCGGGCAAGGCCATTCATCAATACCTGCAGCCCGCCGAGCGCGCCTTGGGCAATGCCGTCAACCAGGCGGGAGTCAGCCTCGGCGCGATCCTGGCGCCGCCTCTAGCCACCTGGATCGCGGTCACACGCGGGTGGCGCAGCGCGTTCGTTGTCACCGGCGTCCTCGGACTGTTGTGGATTCCCCTGTGGAACTTCGCCGCCCGCCGCGCCGGCGCGGCGCCGGCGCGCAAGCTCGACGTCCGTTCCGGAGCGCGCATGCTGGCCGATCGCCGCTTGTGGGCCTTCGTCGCCGCCAATGCGCTCAGCATGGTGGGTTACTCGCTGTGGACCAACTGGACCACGCAGTACCTGGTGGACGAACATCGTCTCACGCTCCAGGGCTCTGTCCGCTACGCGTGGATTCCGCCCGTCTTCGCCATGGCCGGAGGCTTCGCCGGTGGATGGCTCTCGCATCGCTTCATCCGGCGCGGGGCCCCGCCCATCGCGGCGCGCTTCCGCGTGTGTCTCGCGGCCGCCGCGGTTTCACTGCTCACGATTGCCATTCCCGCGGCCGCCACCCCGGCCTGGGCCTCTGCCGGAATCTCGCTCAGCATCTTCGCCGTCGCGGCTTTCAGCGTCAACATGTACAGCCTGCCCCTGGACGCTTTCGGCAACACCCGCGCCGCCTTTGCCGTCTCAATCCTGGTAGCTTCCTACGGCGTAATCCAATTCGTCATCTCACCCGCCTTCGGCAAACTCATGGACCTCCATCGCTGGTCCTCCCTCACCACCACCGCGGCGCTTACTCCGCTGGCCGCCTGCGCCGTGCTCTGGTACACGAGGTCCGTGCGGTGAAGCAGCGCCTCAAAAGGTGGATCTTCCGCCTGCTGCGCAAAGATCCCGAGGCGGTCGTCGTGACCTTCGCAACGGGTGACGCGGAGCTTTGCCGCCGCATGCACGAAGAGGTGCGCCGCCTGGTGCCCGACCGCCGCCACTTCTTCGTCACCGCAGACAACTGGCCCGAGATGCGCCGCCAACTGAAGAGCTATCGGATCGGCCTGGCGCCCGTCCTGCTCACCCGCGAGCCCTGTGCCCTGCGCCGCGCGGCCTTCCGCCTCGCCCCACGCAAGATCCTCGCCTACAATTCGCGCCTCGAGCGCCACCACCTGCGCTGCGATCTTCCGTCCTTTCTCTTCTGGCGCGGCGTGCCTCTCGACCGCATCTACCTCCGCCCCTGGTGGTGGCCGTGGCCCAAACGCGAGCGATCCGTAGTGCCCGCGGGCTTCCGCGCCCCCGCAGGTTTTCGCACAATGGATGGCCGCGCATGCTCCCAGGAGCGCCGGCGCGTGGCCGTGCTCTCGCCCTACTTCCCTTATCCGCTCTCGCATGGTGGCGCCGTGCGCATTTACAACCTGCTGCGGGAAATCGCCAGGGAATTTGACGTCGAGCTGTTCGCGTTCACCGATAGCGATTCCGAACCCGACTCCGCTCCTCTCCTCGAGTTCTGCGCGCGCCTGGTGCTCGTCCAAAAGCCGCGCTACCGCGAGCCGCGCTGGTCCACTCTGCTCCCGCCCGAGGTGCACGAATTTCGCTCGCCCGCCATGCGCCAGGCCATCGCCGCGGAACGCAGCGCCTTCGGCTTCGAAATCCTCCAGGTGGAATACACACAACTCGCCGAGTATGGCGCCGACGTGCTGGTGGAACACGATGTGACCTTCGACCTCTTCACCCAGGTCGCACACCGCACCCCCACCCTGGCTGCCCGTTGGGACGCCTTCCGCTGGCGGCGCTTCGAAACGCGCCAGGCCCGCCGCTACCGCCGGGTGGTCGTCATGTCGAAAAAGGACGCCGAGCTGCTCGGACCCGCGGTCGAGACCGCCGTCATCGAAAACGGCGTCGACCTCGCGCGCTTTCGCCCCGAGCCCGAAGAGCCCGGCGAGCGCCTGCTCTTCATCGGATCCTTCCGCCATTTCCCCAACGTGCAGGCGTACCGTTTCTTCACCGAACAGGTCTGGCCGCTGCTGCGCGACAAATTCCCGCGCATGACCCTGACCGTGGTCTGCGGCGCCGATCACTTCGCTTACTGGCGTGCCTTCTCCGACTCGCCCGAGCCCCGTCCCGACAGCCGCATCCGCATGTTGGGATTCATCGCCGACGTGCGTCCCCTGTACCGCGACGCCAATCTGGTCATCGTGCCCACCACCGTCTCCGCGGGCACCAACGTGAAGGTCCTGGAGGCCATGGCCACCGAACGCGCCGTAATTTCGACCACCTCCGGCTGCGGAGGCCTCGGGCTCTTGCACGGTCACAGCGCCTGGATCGCCGATACCCCCGAGGCATTCGCCGCCGGTGTGGCCACCCTGATTGCCGATCCGGAGCGCCGCCGGCAGATCGCCCGCGCCGCATACCTTCATGCGGTGCGCAATTACAACTGGGAAACCATCGGCGAAAAGCTGCGTGACCTGCTCCGTAGTCTGTTGTAGAGCGTTCAGCGGTTTTCTTCGAGATGCCGAAGCCGGGCGTCCATCACCTGCTCGACGCGAAGCAACTCGGCCTTCTGCTCCGCAAAGCGCGCATCGATGATCTGCAGCAGAGCGTCGAAGCGACGGTCGACCTCGACAAAGCGCATATCGATGTAGCTCCTGAGATCGGTCAGGCGGCTGTTGTTCACGAGGATTCCGACCAGCACCGCCAGTGTCGGCATGCCTACCGTCAAAATGGTCTGCGTCACATCCGCCATGATCCGATTGTAACGCAAGGTCCGATCACCGCTGGCGGAACCGGGGCGTGGGGCGCTTTCGCCTGCCAACCGATCGGCAGTTAAGATAGTGCTTGGAGATCAATTCTTGAAGAAGCTGCTGCTCCTGCTGCTGGCCGTCGTTGTGGCAGCGATCACGTGGGCCATCCTCCGCAGAAATGAGCCGCCTCGCATCAACTTCGCGCGCGTGAAGCGGCAGACCCTGGTGAGCACGCTGCCCACCAACGGCAAGGTCGAGCCGATCGAGTGGCAGGCCGTCCGCGCGGAGACCGCCGGATTGGTCAGCCGGGTCGACGTGCAGGAAGGCCAGAGCGTCGCGAAGGGCGCCGTGCTGGCCGCCATGACCGATCCCGCCCTGCGGTCGAATATCGAAGCTGCGCAAGCCAAGGTCCAGGAGGCGCGCGCCAACGCTGCCGCCCTGGAATCGGGAGGCACGCCGGCCGAGCTCACCAACATCGATAACAGCCTGGCGCGTACCCGCCTGGAGCTCCAGCAACAAACCACCGAGTACAATGCGCTGCGGCGTCTGGCCGAGAAACAGGCGGCGACGGCCTTCGAGGTGCAGACCGCGCTGGACAAGATGCGCCAGTCGGAGTTGGCCATCGCGGGCCTGGAAAAACGGCGCACATCGCTCGTGGCATCCACCGATGTGGCTGCCGCGCAGGCTCGCCTGCGGGATGCCGAAGTCGCCTTGGACCTGGCCAAACAGCGCGCGGCGCAGAGCGTCGTCATGGCGCCCATTTCCGGCGTGGTGTACGGCCTGGCCGTACGGTCCGGAGCGTACCTCAACCTCGGGGACATGGTGGCCAACGTCGGACGCATGGACCGGCTGCGCGTCCGCGTGTATGTCGACGAGCCGGAACTGGGCCGCGTGCAGGAGGGCCAGCCGGTGACCATTACCTGGCAGGCGCTGCCCGGCAGGAAGTGGCAAGGCACGGTGGCGCGGAAGCCGACATCCATTCAGGCGCTGGGGTCGCGACAGGTGGGCGAAGTGCTGTGCTCTATCGAGAATCCGGGGCGCGAGTTGATCCCCGGCACCAACGTGGATGCCGAGATCCGCACCGCCGTGGTCGAGAACGCGCTCGTGATTCCACGGGAGACGCTGCGCCACGATGCCGCCGGCGACTACGTGTTCGCTCTGAAGGGCGACGCCGTGGAACGGCGGGCGGTCAGGCCGGGGACCTCCAGCGTGACGCTGGTGCAAGTGGCCGACGGACTTGCCGAGAGCGATCGAGTGGCGCTTCCGTCCGACATTCCGCTCAAGTCGGGAGATCGCGTGACGGCGGCGATGTAGAATAGCAGTTTCATGTCCCCAAGAGAGCCTAAGTACGCATGGTATCGGGAGCTGAACGGCTACCACTGGTTCGTCTTGAGCGTGGCCAGCATGGGGTGGATGTTCGACACCATGGCCCAGCAACTCTTCAACCTGGCGCGCAAACCGGCGATCCGGGAATTGCTCGGCAGCGCGGCCGGCAACGCGGTGGTCGACAAGCAGGCCGCCTGGGCTACCGCGATCTTCATGGTGGGTTGGGCCATGGGCGGTGTTTTCTTCGGCGTCCTTGGCGACCGGCTGGGGCGCGCCAAGACGATGATGATCACCATTCTCTCCTACACGATTTTCACCGGTCTGAGCGTGTTATCGACGGGCGTCTGGGACTTCAACGTCTATCGCTTCCTCTGCGGCCTGGGTGTGGGAGGCCAGTTCGGAATCGGCGTGGCCCTGGTGGCGGAGGTGGTGCCGGCGCGCGCGCGGCCCTATGCGCTGGGACTGGTCCAGGCTTCCTCCGCGGTCGGCAACATGATGGCGGCGCTCACCGGAATCGTGCTGGGCCAAATGGAGTCGTCCGGCGCCATCACCGGTGCGTGGCGCTATATGTTCCTGGCAGGAGCGGTACCGGCCCCGCTGGCCCTGGTGGTTTTCAAGAAGCTGAAGGAACCGGAACAGTGGCTGAAGGCGCGCCGCGAAAAGAAGAAGATGGGGTCCTACGCCGAGCTTTTTTCCGACCCACGCTGGAGGCGCAACTCGATCGTCGGCTTTCTGCTGGGCTTCGCGGGAATCGTCGGGCTCTGGGGCATCGGCTTCTTCAGCTACGATCTGTTCCGTCCCGTGCTGGAAACGACCTTCCGCGCGCAGGGTTTTACGGGCGCCGCGCTGGCGGGCAAGACCACTACGTGGATCGGCGTGACGTCGCTGCTGCAGAACCTGGGCGCGTTCCTCGGGATCTACGCATTCACCTATTTGACGCATTTCACGGGCCGCGTGAAGGCCTTCGCCATCAGCTTCGTGGCGGCCATGGCGATGACCGCGTACACCTTCTGGAACCTGAAGCAGATCAGCGACATCTTCTGGATGATCCCGCTGATGGGCTTCGCGCAGCTCTCGCTGTTCGGCGGCTACGCCATCTATTTCGCGGAACTCTTCCCCACCCGCCTGCGCAGCACGGGCACCAGTTTCTGTTACAACGTGGGACGTTTCGCGGCGGCCACGGGGCCATTCACTTTGGGCTACCTGACCAGCGATGTGTTTGGCGGCTACCCCGAGCCCATGCGCTACGCGGGTGTGACCATGTGCCTGGTCTTCCTGGTGGGACTGGCCGCATTGCCGTTCGCGCCCGAGACTAAAGGCAAGCCGCTGCCGGAGTGAGGCCCACTGATCGCCCAACCCTACCCGCGGCCCCTCGCCACCACGACAGGCTGATAGAATCCGCTCTCCGCCGGCATCAGCCAACGGATATCGCCGAAGCCCGCGCCGGCCAGAATCCGCCCGAGTTCTTCTCGAAGCACCGCGCGATAGGTCGAGACATAGTGATCCGACCGCCATCCCGAGCCGGTCTCGCGCGTGATGTAAAGATGCACGACGTAATCCCGATCGCTGGTCCAATCCCAAACCTGGTGCACGATTCGCCTGTGGCCGTCATCCAGGAAGAAAGCCGGCGGCGGCGCGCTGGGATATTCGGCGAGGACCTGATCATAGTCGCGGATGCTCGCAACTAAAAGACCGCCCGGCCTCAGTTTCGACGCCATGGAATGGGCCGCCCGCGCGAGTTCCCGCTCGCTGGGCAAATGCGGCAGCGCGTTGTCGGCAGCCAGAACCGCATCGAATCCCGATTCGTCCAGAGCGCCCAGCTCGCGAAAATCGGCCACCTCGAAGCGTATCGAAAGGCCGCGCTTGCCGGCCTCGCGGCGCGCCCTCCGAATGGCGCCCGCGCTCAGGTCCGTGCCCACCATGGAATGGCCGCGGCGCGCCAGGCCCAGCGCCTGTGTGCCAATGCCGCAGGCGCAATCCAGAATCCGAAGCCGTTGGCCCAACGTCTCCACCAGCCCTCCGAAAACTTCGGACTGCCACCCGATCGAGGCCTCCCAATCCTTGAATATGAGGTGGTGATTCTCCGCCAGCTCGTCGTAGAACCCCGAGACCGGGTCGCTCATATCCGCATTCTACCGGGCCGTGCATAATCAGAGAAGGTGAATTTCATGCACACTCGACTGACTTGGACCTGGATGCTGCCGCTGGCCCTGGCCACCAGGATTTTCGCGGCCACCGACGCGCAGTGCAGCGATCTCCTGCGGAAGGCGCTCGAGGTCCACAATCCCGAAACACGGACACTGGCGGTGGCGGCCCTCAGTCTCGCCACCGATCGCGACCCCATGCAGGCCCGCCTGGAGGAAATGCTGCAAGACAAGGACGTCGGGGTGCGGCTCGCCGTGGTGTCCAGCCTGGCGGAGTTGAAGACCAAAGCCGCCGTCGCAGCGCTCAAGCGGGCACTCAACGATGACGTGCCAGAGGTGAGTTTCGCCGCCGCCAAAGCTCTCTGGTCGCTGCACGATCCCGCTGGCAAGCAGGCGCTGATGGCCGTGCTCCAGAAGGAAAGCAAGACCGCATCGAATTTCTTCAGCCAGCAGAAGCGCGATGCGCTCCGCATGATGCACACGCCGCGAACCACGTTTCTGTACGCCTTGCGCCAGGGCGTGGGATTCGTTCCGGTGCCCGGCTTCGGTGAAGGCATCTCTTCCATGCAGCAGATCCTCACCGACCCCGGAGTTTCCGGCCGCGCCACCGCGGCGCTGCTGCTCGGCAAAGATAAGGACCCGGCCATCCTGGAGGGCCTCAAGGACGCGCTTTACGACAAGGATTCCAAGGTCCGTGCCGCGGCCGTGCACTCGCTCTCCCTGCGAAACGATCCCGCCCTGAAGAAGGACCTGGAGCCTCTGCTGGAGGACGACAAGGAGGAGGTCCGGCTGCGCGCCGCCGCGGGCTACTTGCGGCTTTCGGCCATCGAGGCCCAAAGGCGAACGCAGAAACGCAGCGCGCCCCCGCCCGCGCCTGAGAAGAAGTAGAGAAGCTCTGAAAAAACATTCGGGCCACGGATGAACACGGATGAACACGGATAAACACGGATAAACACGGATAACTCATTGGCTTTTCTTATCCGTGTTCATCCGTGGCCCCATTCCTTTCATCTACTCGTACCGCAGGACGCGCACCGGATCGTACCGCGCGGCCCGCCGCGCGGGAAGATAGCCGGCCATCAGCGCGACACCCGAGAGCAGCGTCGTAGCCGCGGCGATCGAGAGCGGGTCGGCCGGCTCCACTCCGTAGAGTTGCGCCCGGATCGCGCCCGTCAGCCCGTATGCGGCCGGCAGCCCGCATGCCACCCCCGCGGCCACCAGGACCAACACCTCCCTCATGATCAGCCACACCACATTACCGGATCGCGCCCCCAGCGCCATGCGGATGCCGATCTCCCGCGAGCGCCGCGCCACCATGTACGCCATTACGCCGTACAGGCCGATGATGGCCAGCGCGGTGGCTAGCATGCCGAAGATGGCCGAAAGCGTGGCGATCATCCGCTCGGTGACCAGCGATTCGTCAAGCTGGTGCTCGAGCGTCTTCATGTCGATGAGCGGCAGGTTGGGATCCAGTTCGCGAACCGCCGCGCGAATCGAGTGAAACGCGCTCTCCGGCTCCCGCTCCGTCCGCAGGTACACCGTGGGGCCGTAGAGTTCCGTTTGCAGGCCGCAAATAAAGTACTCGCGGTGAATGTCCGTCCGCAGGTTTTCATAGCGCGTGTCGTTCACCACGCCTACGATCTCCATATCGGTCGGCGTTCCCGGATCCGTTCCCTGCCCCATCCGATGACCCACCGCCGGCCGGTCGCCGAAATAGTGCTTGGCGAAGGTGGCATTCACGATCGCTACGTGCGGCGCCTTCAGATCGTCCTTGGCGTTGAAGTCGCGGCCCGCCAGCAAATGCATCCCCATCGCCTCGAAATAGCCCGGAGTGACTGCATTGAACCAGGGACCCATATCCTCGCCGGGTTTGGCCTGATAGCCCTCGATCGTGATGCCGTTCTCCCAGTCGCTATTGCCCAGCATGGGCACCTGCGCCATCCCCACCGAGCGTGCTCCGGGAAGCGCCCGCAAACGATCCGCCAGCCTCTGGAGAAACGCTGCGGTGCGATTGGTATCGTAGCCCACCACCTGCGGGCTCACGCGGAACTGCACCAGGTTGCCGACGCGAAAGCCCGGATCCAGCATCTTCAAATTGGCGAGACTGCGGACGAAGAGCCCCGCGCCGATCAATAGCAGCAGCGATAGCATTACCTGAGCCGCCACCAGCACTTTACGCAAGTTCACCTGGGAGCCGCCAATTACGCTGCCGGCCTGATCCTTGAGGGTGGAAGCGATGTTCGGCCGCGTGGATTGCAGGGCCGGCGCCAGCCCGAAGGCGATTCCGGTCAGAAGCGACAGGCCGAACGTAAATGCCAACATCCGGTTGTCCGGCGAACTGGCGATGGCGTATCCTCCCGCGGTCGAGGGCAGAAACGCCAGCAGGCCTTTGACCATCGCGACAGCCAGCCCGATCCCCGCGGCGCCGCCCGCCACCGCCAGCAGCAGGCTTTCGGTGAGCAGTTGCCGCACCATGCGCGCGCGGCTCGACCCCATCGCCAGGCGGATCGCAATCTCTTTCTGGCGCGATGCGGCGCGTGCCGTCAAGAGGCTCGCCAGGTTCGCGCAGGCGATCAGCAGCACCAGTCCCACCACCCCCATCAGCATCCACAGCGGCTTTTCGTATTTGCGCCGCAAACTGGTGTTGCCCTGCGATCCGGGCATGACCGTCATCCACATGCGCAGGAATTGCTCTTTGTCGTAGGGGGTCGCGTTGCGGAAAGCCGGCATGCCGACTTCCGTGTCCAGGATCTGATGGAACAAGGGCTGCAAGCCCGCCTGCGCCTGGCCAATGCTCATGCCGGGCTTGAGGCGGCCGTAGACATTCACCCAGCGCATGCGGCGATCGAACATCTGCCGGAAGCCCAGACGCACCGACGGCGTCATCGCCATGGGCACGAAGACCTCCGCGGGCAGTCCCGGCTCCACGCCGTCGAAGCTCGCCTGCGCGACGCCCACGATTGTCAGCGGATAGTTGTTGATGCGCATGGTCTGGCCGATGATGCCCGGATCGCCTGCAAAGCGCGTCTTCCAGTAGGCGTAGCTCAGCACGGCGAAGGGATGCGCGTTCACATGCAGATCGTCATCCGCGGTGAAGAGCCGCCCGATCGCCGGACGCACCCCCAGCAGCGGGAAGTAATTCCCCGACACCAGCTCGCCGCTCACAATTTCGGTCTGTGAAGACACGCCGGCCGTGAAGCTGAGACTGTAACGGCACATCATCCCGCTGAATACCTGGTTGCTGTCGCGAATATCCTGGTACATCGGATACGCCAGCGCATTGCGCCCGTTATTGCCGCCATAGTGCCGGCCCATCCCGGCAAGGATCACGATCCGCTCCGGATCCCGAATCGGCAGCAGGCGCAGAATGAGCTGATCAACCAGCGTGAAAATGGCGGTGTTCGCGCCGATCCCCAACGCCAAAGACAGTATGGCAATGCCGCTGAATACCGGCGATTTTCGAAAGCTGCGGGCCGCGTAGTGGAGATCCCTCGCGAGTTGCATATGACGTTACTACTGCCGGTGACGGAAAAGGTTACGTGGGGCAGGCGCTTTCGCCTGCCAACCCCACCGCGGTATCATGACAGTCAGAAGAAGACTCTCATGTCTGTTTTTACCATCGTCCTTCGCTGGCTCGCTCGTCTCTCCGGCGCGATAGTCGCCGGGGGTTACGCCTACCTGTTCATCGGCGAGGTCCTGTCGCCACACTCCGGCCCGCCACCGAACATCCTCGAATTCGGCGGCCAGGCACTGCTGACCGCCGCCTGCATCGGAATGCTCATCGCCTGGAAGTGGGAATTGCCGGGAGCCGTCCTCTCGTTGGCGTGTCTGCTCGCCTTCACGCTGCTGGTCCGCATGAATCGCCACACGGTCATCGTGGTCCTGGCGATTCCGGGAATCCTCTTCACCGTGGACTGGCTGCTCCGGAGGCTCCCGACACTGCGGCCGCTTCCCCGCTAGGCGCCTCCGCGCGAAAAGTCAGGTCGCCGGTTTCACGCGCCGCATCCACCACCACCGTCTGCCCGTCGTGCACTTCGCCCTTCAACAACAGGCGGCCCAGCGGCGTTTCGATCTTCTTCTGAATGGCCCGCTTCAGCGGACGCGCGCCGTAATGCGGGTCGTAGCCGGTGCGCACCAGGTTGGCGCGCGCGGCATCGGTGAGTTGGAGCGTGATGTGGCGATCCGCCAGGCGCGCCCGCAAGTGCCCGAGCTGGATCTCCGCGATCTGTTTCAAATGCTCCTCGGAAAGCGAGTGGAACACGATGATCTCGTCCACGCGGTTCAGGAATTCCGGCCGGAAGTGGCCCCGCATCTCCTCCACCACGGCCGCCTTCATGCGCTCGTATCCCTCGCCGCCAAAGCCGTCGTGCCCCGAGGGCCGCCAGTCGAGGATGCGCTGGCTCCCTATGTTGGAGGTCATGATCACGATGGTGTTCTTGAAATCCACGGTGCGGCCCTGCCCGTCGGTCAGGCGCCCGTCGTCCAGCACCTGCAGCATCACGTTGAACACATCGTGATCATGGCGTGCTCGTCGTCGAACAGGTACTCGGCCAGCGCGCGCGCCAGTTCGGTCTTGCCCACGCCGGTGGGTCCGAGAAAGATGAAGCTGCCGATCGGCCGGTTGGGATCCTTCAGGCCCGACCGCGCGCGAATCACGGCCTCCGACACAGCCGTCACCGCCTCATCCTGCCCCACCACGCGCTGGTGCAGCTCGGCTTCCAGGTTCAAGAGCTTTTGCATCTCGCCTTCCAGCAGCTTGGTCACGGGAACGCCGGTCCAGCGGCTCACCACTTCGGCGATATCCTCCTCGTCCACCTCTTCCTTGATGAGCCGCGATTGCCCCTGCTGCTTCGCGAAGCGCTCGGACTCCTCCTGCAACTGGCGCTCCAGCGCGGCCAGGTTGCCGTATTTCAACTCGGCGGCGCGATTGAGATCGTACTGCCGCTCCGCCTGCTCGATTTCCACCTTGGTCTGCTCCACCTGTTCGCGGAGCTGCCGCAGGCGTTGCACCGCGTCCTTCTCGTGCTGCCAGCGCGCGGTCAGGGCATCCGATCCGGCCTTGAGATCCGCCAGTTCCTTCTCCCGCTTGGCCAGCCGCTCCTTGGAAGCCTTATCTTTTTCCTTGCGCAGGGCCTCCCGCTCGATTTCGAGCTGCATGATGCGGCGCCGCGTCTCGTCCAGCTCCGCGGGCATGGAATCGATCTCCGTACGCAGGCGCGCCGCCGCCTCGTCCATCAGGTCGATGGCCTTGTCCGGCAGAAAGCGTTCGGTGATGTACCGGTTGGAAAAGACCGCGGCCGCCACCAGCGCCGCGTCCTTGATGCGCACACCGTGGTGCACTTCGTAGCGCTCCTTCAGCCCGCGCAAAATCGAGATCGTGTCCTCTACCGTGGGCTGGTTCACCAGCACCGGCTGGAACCGCCGCTCGAAGGCCGCATCCTTCTCGATGTGCTTGCGATACTCGTCCAGCGTGGTGGCGCCGATGCAGTGCAGCTCGCCGCGCGCCAGCATGGGCTTGAGCAGGTTGCCCGCGTCCATCGCGCCTTCCGCCTTGCCCGCGCCCACCACCGTGTGCAG
>OMOG01000625.1 GCA_900290305.1 Candidatus Sulfopaludibacter sp. SbA4 | reverse complement strand
GGCGCCAGGTGCTGCTTGGCCACATCGGGATTCACTTCGACGCCGTAGCCGGGCTTGTCCTGGATGGTGAAGTAGCCGTTCTCCCAGAAGCGGCCTTCGCGGATCACCAGGTCGGGCCACCAATCGATCCACTTGGCCAGCTCGTGAATGCGGAACTCGCGCATGGCCGAGGCGGCGTGGCAGGATGCGATGGTGCCCACCGGGCTCGCGGGATTGTGGCACGCGGTCCATATGTAATACAGGTCGGCGAGATCGGAGATCTTCTTGGATTCCGAGAGCCCTCCGGATTTCGGAATGTCGATGTGCACGCCGGAGGTGGCCTGCATCTCGATCAGCTTGCGGAAGCCCTGGCGCCCGTACAGATTCTCACCGGTGCAGACCGGAATGTTGATGGCGTGGGTGACGCGCGCCATGGCTTCGATGTTGTCCGGCGGCACGGGATCTTCCAGCCACATGGGCTTCACCGGCTCGAGCTCGCGGCCCAGGCGGATGACGTCCTGCACGTCGTAGTGCCAGTGGCATTCGATGGCGAAATCCGCGTCCGGGCCCAGCTTCTCGCGCACCGTCTCCATGCCCTTCACGATGCGGCCGTAGTCGCGCTGCGTGAGGTTGCGCGCGTAGGGATCGTGGCCGGGCTCGCGGAATCCGGGGTCGGCCCTCGGCGGCACGCCGTCGCCCTGAAACTTGAAAGCCGTCCAGCCCCACTTTTCGCCGCGCGCCTCTTCCACCTGGGCGCGCCAGGCCGAAGGGTCCTCCGGCTTCTCCACCGCCTGCATGGTGCGGTAGAAGCGGATGCGGTCGCGGAAACGGCCGCCCAGCAGGTTGCAGACGGGGGTCTGGAGGATGCGGCCGCAGAGATCCCAGAGCGCGATCTCGATGCCGCTCGCGGCGGTGACGGTGACTCCCGCGATGGCTCCGGCTCCGGCACTCTGCATGAGCATCTTGGTGTAGAGCTTGTCGACGTTGAGCGGGTCCTCGCCCACCACGATGTCTTTCATCTTGTTGAGGACCAGGTCCTTGACGCCCCAGCCCCAGTAGGCTTCGCCGATCCCGTAGAGACCCGAGTCGGTTTCGACCTTGATGAGATTCCAATCCCAGGTTCCACGAACGATCATGCACTTGACGTTGGTGATTTTGACTTTCCCGGCCAGCGCGTCGGCGGCGCGTTGGTAGGGCCCGGCAAATGCACAGGCGGCAGTTGCGGTGCGAAGAAATTCGCGGCGGTTCATGGGGATTCCGGGGTTACTATATCAGATATTGAGACTGCTATTGTGTCTTCTGGCAACGGCCTCGATGCCGGCGCAACCGGGTCCCGAGGACGCGGTGCGCGGGATTGTGCGGGCTTTTGACCGGCATTCGGTGGTGATTATCGGCGAGGCGCATTGGCTGTCGCAGACACGCGACCTCTATATCGGCCTGGTGCGCGATCCGGAGTTCCAGGCCAAGGTAAACGATATCGTCGTCGAGTTCGGCAGCCGGAACAACCAGCCGGTTCTCGACCGCTACATCTCCGGCGGGAATGTCCCCTTCGCGGAATTCTGCCGCGTTTGGCGAGACACGACCAAGGTGGCTTCCTGGGAGTCGCCCATCTACCAGGAGTGGCTGGCGGCCATCCGCGAGGTGAATCGGAAGCTCCCGGCCGGGCGCCGCCTGCGGGTGCTGGCCGGCGATACTCCGGTCGATTGGTCCCGGATGCAGACCCACGACGACTGGATGGCGCTCGGCGAGAACAACGTCTCGATCGCCCAGGTGATCGGCGAGCAGGTCTCGAAGCATCGCAAGCTGCTGGTTGTTTTGGGCACCAATCACGTCACCCGGAACGGCGATCGCAACCACGACGCGGACACGACCACGCGCGTGGAACAGGCGCACCCGGGCTCCACGTACGTCGTCCTGCTCTACGACCTGCCGCAGATGGCCGCTTGGAAAGCGCCGTCGGTGCATGCCTTGCAGGGCGCTCCGCTGGCCGCGGTGAAGGACGCGAAAGGCGACCGCCTCGATCGACTCGCCGACGCCCTGCTCTATCTGGGCCCGAAGAGCGCCCAGCGGATGGTGAAGCCCGGGTTGAGCAGCATCGATGCGGCCTATCTCCAGGAGCTGGAGCGGCGGTCGCTGATCGAATGGGGACGTCCTTTCCAGAAGGAGCTTTTCTTCGGTGTGGAGAAGTAGGCGGCGGGTCCTTGACGCGGAGGCGCGGGGCCGATTCCCAGGAGGTGGGTGTGTATTCTTTTGTGCCGCCTCAAGTGGTTTTGTTTCTCTGGTTTGCGGAGGAGGTGGAAAATCGGGAGGCGGGTGGGGAGGGTTTTTGGGGCGCCACGCGCCTCCCGATTTTCGGGGGGCCGGCTCCGTGCGGGTGACGATGATTTCCCGGGTGTGTCGATTTTTTAATCGTGGCGTTTTAAGCCCTTCGGTTTCTGTGGGTTGCGGAGAGGGAGGGAAATCGGGTGACGATGATTTGGCATTTTGTGGAAAATCATCGTCACCCGAGTCGCCGGGGAGGGCGAGGTTGCGGGGGACTGTGAAAAATGGCAGGTGTGGCATCGCTTCCTCTCGATTCCAATCTAATGCATAGTCATCAGCACTGCAGGGCTTGAAATGCGGAAGTGATTGAAATCATTCAGAAAATTTCGTCCCAAATTTTGTGAACGAGTTTTTTCGGAGGTGCGGATTGGGGGGCATAGGCGCTAAAAATAAAGGCTGTTGCCCCAAATGACCTCGGTTCCGCGCGATCCGGTCGCGGGTTCTGGTCTGGCGGCATCCCAGAACCGTACTTCCTGGGCGTTTGCGGCGGGAAGGGAGTCTCGCGCATTCATGCAGAGGATCGCCGCAGGGGTTCCGCGCATAGTACCGGCTGTCGCCTCTGCTAGAGGCGTCAGCGCCGCTCAACTGACTCGAAACTCAGCGTCAAAAGCGATTGGCTCAAAGCACGGAGGGGGGCTCTTGGGCTGGCAAGGCACTACAATCTAGCATATGAGCCCTAAAGAGATAGCAATCGCGGAAGCCGCACTTAAGCAGTATCCGGCGACCAATTTCGTTCAGCTATATTCCCAGATTGCAGCGGCCACAGGGTTCAGTGTCGATGAGGTTGAAGAAGTCCTCGATGACCTCACAGCGGACTTTACCTTGCGAGTGCGAGTGGACCCAATGATAAACCGGGCCGAAGTGGGGCCTGGCCCAATCATGATTGTTGAGGCGTGGTATGAGAAAGGCGAAATGTGGGGCCAGCCTCGAATGACGCTCCGGTCTTGATCGCGCAGCCGGGCCCGACCGGCGCGGCCACTTGAGCGGATAGGTCCCCGTCTCGCGGCAGCATCTCGAGTTTGACGTTCCCCGGACACGGCCCTCTGGGAGATCGGACCTCCCGCAGCCGGCCAAAGGACCAGAAAGGACTTCGCGTTCCTTTGGCTTCACCTGTACGGGTCACGCGTTATACGCGTAAGTGGCGGAGAAGGCCCACTGTTTCTGAAAAGGTGAGTTCAAATCCGAAATGATCATAAGCAGTTCTGACAGCGCACGCAGCTTGTTGTCTTGAAAGTGGGTTGCCGAAAACTGACAAGAGCTGGTTACGAGAACAAGGTGATCAAAACAGCGCTGTTGGGAGGTGCCTGCCGACATATCCAATCATGAGGCGCCTGCGATCTTGGTCCACACGGTAGTGCATTCTAATGTTGAGGCCAACGTGCTTCATGTGATGCTCAAAAAGAAGGTTCTCGCCAGTGCGTGTCGTGAAGCAGCGCATCCTTCTTAGCTGCGGTGAAGCCATTACGCTGTAACTTTCACCCGTAGCCGGTCCTGGCAGTTTGCTGTGCGGAAACGGACCACCCACCCAGGCGAGCATTTCTCGATTCGCGGCGGCAAGTGCTTTCAGCACCCAGCCGAAGTGCCCTTCCGAGCCTGTCATCGCCAGGACTTGCGACTTCGCGCCATCGCAGATTTCAACCGCCGGATACAAACTCGCGGCTCGGTTAACGAGATCCCAACCGCTACGGATTGAGGCACTCGGTGGCTCGAGGATCCACTCTCCAGGGCCCTCCATATGATCAGGATGGCGAACGTAGCGGCCGCCGCGGTCCGCAACTATGTTCTTTGCGGCGGCATCGATCAGTTTTCTAGCGATGAACTCGGTACAACAGGGATCCCGATCGAGGCGCCTGTCCTTGACTGGAAGGGATGGGAGGAACCGGGCGACCTTCTCCTGCATATCGGTGCGAAAGGAGGCATCGTCAAGAACCTTTTTCAGCCAGGTCCCGGGATCGCGGTATGGGCGTTTGCTCAGCCGACTGACCAAGCCTGCCGTCAGCGCTGATAGCGCATCGTTACACCATCTCTCCACTAGCCTGCCGTCAGATTTCAAGCGCGCGTAATCTTTCCAGGACACTCCCCCCGGAATGTTGTCTGGCAGACGGGAATCCTTCAAATCGCGGTGGCAGAATTGTCTTGCGTTGCTGATATCAGGCATCTGGAAATCGGGCGGCACCAGCACGAGGTTCCGGTCATCGTATTCCTCATCTAGAAATGAGAGCAGCGTCGAAGATCGCTGATGGCAGCCGGAGATCACCATTGCCTGACGAGCCCGATCCGTTTGCCGCAACCTGGAAACGGCTTCGCCTTCCGTTCTGCACCGGCACTCCCTTCCTGAAACCAGTTGCCCACGCGGTCTGGCGGATTGCTGTGGGTCGACGATGATGCGGGTCACGCTCATGTTTTGCGCGCGTAGCCACAGGCCCTGCTTTCTGTGCTCCGCAAAGGAGCGGAGCGCGCGAGGAGATACGAGTGGCGTTAGATACCAGATCGCTCCGAGCTTAGGTGAGGATCCCATGTGTTCTTCGAGCAATCGTTCGCCCAGCACCTTGAAATCGCACCACCCATCCTTCAGATTTCCTGCCGTCACGGCGGACCCTGAGTAGAAATCCGCCCCTTCGACGAACAGGTCTACTGTGTCGCCAGGAAGTCCCATTAGAAGCTCCGAGCATCATTATCGACGAAATTCTGCCTCGCGTACCTGCCAGTTCCCGCCGCCTTGTTCCGTCGGGATACTAGCCTCGCTTGAACAGACAACGGCCTTTGCGCATGTGCTCTGGGGACAAGCGCTTCTCGTTTCCAAATAGGTGGCGATATTCTTCGACGGTAAACTCCCATGCCTCTTGCATGGCATAAACCCTGTCGTACAGAATCCAGATCAGGCGATCCCATCCGAAAGGCCGCCTCATCTCGGTTTTTTGTTTCACCAAACTAACCGGCGATCCTGGCTTTCCGCTCGGGCGGTTTGCCGTCACCTGATACCGAAGGCCGCTGCAGACGAAGTCGACGTCTTTCGATACGGCAGTCCGCCTGTTGCCATCGGCACAATAAGCGTCCTCATCCATTCCAACCAGCTGTGCCGCATCGACCTCCGATATAGAACTGGTGATACTGGGCGCGACCCCGAAGTGCTTCTCCCATTCGAGGGCGACTTCAATCAGTCGGTTGCGGAGGTCCGCAGCCTTGATATTTTCGTCCACCTCAACAAGATACGGCATTATCGCAGAGCACTCAAGGAAAAAGCGGGGATCCACTTGAGCGGTTTGTCGCCAAGGCGTACTTGTGCCGCGCGCGGGCCGGAAACGGCCTTCTGGGAAGTTCAGCAGGATATCGCACGCCTTCCCGGGGGTTGTTTTTGCAACGGCCTTATTTTAGCGCCTATGGGATTGGGGGGCGGGCCGCTCATTCCCTCGGCCATGCGTCGACCATCCGCGGCGCCGGGACTGAAGGCTGGATATCCTCGGGACCCATCGGGCACGGCGGAAGCGACGCGGAAGCGGGGCCGGCGGGCACCACGTTCAGCGCCGCCTCGATCCTGGCCTCGAGGGTTTTCTCATCGCCAGGCTGGTAGCCATCCGCGCGGAACAGGACGCGGCCGTTTTCATCCAGTAGATAAGTGGATGGAGTCGAATTGATGTGGTAGTCCCTCTGCAAGGATTCCTGGGACCCCCCAATCAATACCGGGACCGTGAGATTCTTGGCCACTTGCCAGCCTGCGATCAGACCCACCTCTTCGGGCAGGATGTTCACCCACACGGCGGAGAGCCCTTTGTCCTTGTACTTGTCGTAGATCTTCTGGATCAGGGGAAGCTCGACATTGCAATACGGGCAGCGGGGGAAGAAGAAACTCACCAGCGTGACTTTGTTCGAGAAGTCCTTGAGCGTCTTCTTTTTCCCGTCGAGGGTCCTCAGAGTGAATGGCTTGAAGGTATCGGAGGCCCCGGGTAACCGACTGGAGTTACTTTGTGCCAGTGGTTCGGCGGGGTTC
Organism: Candidatus Sulfopaludibacter sp. SbA4; assembly: GCA_900290305.1. Classification (GTDB taxonomy): domain Bacteria; phylum Acidobacteriota; class Terriglobia; order Bryobacterales; family Bryobacteraceae; genus OMOG01. Next base: position 1,260 of record OMOG01000625.1, on the reverse strand, counting down.
TTCTTTCCGGGCATTCGCAGGGTGTAACCGGCCATCCACACGTAGTTCGCAAAAGCGGCGTCCCCTTCGTGCACACCGTTAATCTCTTCGGCCACGCTCTTGGTCCGATCGCGGATCATGACTTTGCCCACGCTGAACTGCAGCATGTGGTGTCCCCGCGTATAGATGAAACCAGGCGTCAGGGCAACGCCGAAGCCGGGCCGGCGAAATCCCAAGTCACTCCCGATCAGATTGTGCGCGGGCACCCCCTCGGCGCGGATGGATAGAGTCAGTCCCAGTCCCTTAATGCGGGGAGCGGGATGAGAGGCCCCGACCTCGATCATGTATTGATCCTGAATGGCATCGAACTGAGTCATGCCTGGTGTAGGAGAGGGAGGACCGTTCGCTGTTCCTCCATGAGAGGTCCAGAAGCTATGGTAACCGCCCTGAGTCATCACGTAGTTGCCATCGACGAACGCGATGGTGTTGTTTCCCAGGTTCTGGAAGGCCTGCCACGACAGGATCGCGCCCCAGGCGCCTGCCCCAGGCTGGACCGAATAATCGGGGTATTGCGTGGATGTGGGCCCGCCGTACGTGGTGGCCACCACGTTACTCTGGCGGTCGTTCCCCGACGGAATCAGCAGGCTCAGTCCGACTTGCGCGTTGTTGACGCCTGCCTTTTCATTTTTCGGGCTGCGCAGCCAATACTGAGCGCCGAGACTGACATCGCTAATCCCGGATGTATGCAGGGTGGCGTACTGAGATTGCTGGCGCCGGGTGGCGTACAGAAACGGAAGAGTGCCCGTCAGGCTGATCCGCGGGGTGAGTTGGTAAGTAAACACCAAGTCGTCGAGATTGGTTTTCGACTGAACCTCGGTGCCCAGTTGTGCGCGGGAGAAATTCTCGGTTGGACCGCTGAAATGCACGTGGGAATAGACGTGACGCACACCGGCCGTCGAAGTCCAGTCACCCGGCTGCAGGTAGCCGCCGCCTCCTTCCGCACCATTTGACTCCAGACCGGAGCGTGAGATCACTCAACCCTGAGCGAAGGCCATGCGCGCGGGCAGCATTCCCAAGGCCAACGCGGCCAGAAACACGCGCAGTCTTACAGATGTTACATCGAATCGCAACACAGTGCCCTCCCATTCCCAGTAACGGTGAGATTTTCAATAGGATAAGCGGGCGGTGATTCAAAGGCAATAGTAGGTTCATACTAGCACTAGCCGCAATACTGTTCACTTAACTTCGTGGCGCAGGCTGTCGAGCCTGCTGAGCCGAGAT
>OMOG01000007.1 GCA_900290305.1 Candidatus Sulfopaludibacter sp. SbA4 | reverse complement strand
GACGGTGGAGTGAGGGGGGTTGGGGGTTGGGGGTTGGGGGTTGGGGGTTGGGGGTTGGGGGTTGGGGGCGTGCCGGAAACACCTTCCCCCAATCCCTAACCCGCCTCACTCCAGCGCATCCCGCAAATTCAAGGTCCGAATCAGCCGCCGCAGCGAATTGGGATGAATATTCAACCGCGCCGCGGTCTGCTTGTGATCGCCCCCGCTTTCCTGCCACGCGGTGAGAATCAACTGCCGCTTGGTCTGCGTGACCGACGACTGCAGCGCCCCCGGAATCTCCGGCAACTGCGCCGATTCCAGCACCGTCTCCGGCAGGTCCTCGGGCAGCAGCACGTCGGATTGCCCCAGCACCACCGCCCGCTCGATGGCGTTCTCCAGCTCGCGGACATTCCCCGGCCACGAGTAAGTCACCAGGTACCGCTCCGCTTCCGGCGCGATCGCGGTGACTCGCCGGTGGCAGCGGACGCTGGCGCGCTCCAGGAAGTAGCGGGCCAGCGCGGGGATGTCTTCGGGACGGTCGCGCAGCGGAGGCACCCGCAGCGCCACCACGTTCAGGCGATGATAAAGGTCCTCGCGGAAGGTCCCGCGGCGCGCCTCCGCAGCCAGGTCGCGGTTGGTGGCGGCAATCAGCCGTACATTCAGCTTCATGGTCCGCGTGCCGCCCACGCGCTCGAATTCGCGCTGCTGCAATACGCGCAGCAGCTTGGCCTGAAGCTGCGGCGCCAGCTCGCCGATCTCGTCCAGGAAGACGGTCCCGCCCTCGGCCACTTCCAGCTTGCCCTTCTTCTGCGCCACCGCCCCGGTGAACGCGCCCTTCTCGTGGCCGAACATCTCGCTTTCGAGCAGCGTCTCGGTAATGGCGGCGCAGTTGATGGCCACGAAGGGCAGCGAGGCGCGCGGGCTCTGCTCGTGCAGGGCGCGCGCCACCAGCTCCTTGCCCACGCCGCTCTCGCCCAGCACCAGCACCGAGGTATCCTGCGGCGCCACACGCGCGATCATCTGCACCAGCTTGCCGATCGCGGCGCTCTGGCCCACCATGCCCGTCTGGGCGGTTCCCAGGCGCTCGATCAGGAGCGCGTTCTCGGACTGCAGCCGGGTCACTTCGCGCACCGTCTCCAGCGCCGCGGTGGCCAGCGTGGCGACGGCGCTCAGCGTGTCCCGATGGTCGGAAAGGTGGACCGCCTGCGCCACGGGGAACCACGCAGCCAGCACACCGGCCAGCACGCCGTGGACGTAAAGCGCCAGGGCGATCATGCGGTTGGCCGGCTCCATCACCGCGCCTTCCCGGCAGACGCGCGCGGCCAGCGATTCCAAATCCGCGGCGCTCGCATGCTCCCGCGCGGCGGTGCGCAACTCGTCCTCGTCGCGCCCCAGCAGGATGGCGCCGCCCTCGCACGGCACAATATCGGCGATCAGGCGGAGCGCCTGGGCCTCGAGTGTCGCACGATGGCCGCCGCTCTGCGCGAGCGCCATGGCGCGCAGCAGGAAGAGCAGTGAGCAGGCGCGCAGCAGGGCGTGATCGGGAGAATCCGGCGCAGCCGCCGGCGTATCCTCGCGATACACCATCACGGTCTCGCCGATGCTCACCTGGTCGTCGGGTTCGAGCGCATGCTCGGTGGCCCGCATGCCGTTGACGTAGGTCCCCGCGCCCGTATGGCAATCGGTGATGCGATAGCGGCCTTCGCGCAGTCGAACCACGCAGTGGTCCCACGCCGCCTCGGCCTCCGCCAGGCGGATCTGCGCGGTGGGCGCGCGGCCGATGCGAACTTCGGCCGGCCCCAGCGGAAAGCGCTCGCCGAGCAGCGGCCCGCTGATCACGATGAACTCCGCTTCCATATCCGGAAACCAAGTTTAGCAGGCCCCGCAACCCCGCTGGTGAACCGCGCGGTTCATGCGCGTGAACCGTGCGGTTCGCGAAATACGCCGCGATGACGCGCGGCGCGTGCCGTTTGCACGGGTTTTCAAAGCTTTAAGAAGCCTTTACGAAGCCAATGCGCGATGGCATGCGGAGTGCTTCTTCAGACGCCCGAGAGAGGGTGAGACAATGACGAACTTCACGAAGAGATTGATGGTTGCGGCGGCTACCCTGGTGGTCGCGGCTGGCGCGGCTTCCGCTCAGACGCTGAAGGCCGAAATCCCGTTCACGTTCCGGACCGGCACCGTGGTGATGCCGGCGGGAACCTACCGGATCAGCCCGATCTATCAGTCGGGCGGACAGATCATGTTCCGCCTCGGATCCTACGATGGGCACAACGCGGTCCTGCTGGTGCCGAAGGCTTTCGGCGACCCCCGGATGACCTGGGCCGACTCTGGAAATCCGGTCCTGACATTCGAGTGCGGAGTCAGCCGTTGCGCGCTGGTCGGTCTGTGGACCGGTCCCGAGACTCCGGCTTACGTGCTGCCCCGTCCCAAGCTGGGCAGGGACGAACCGGCTCGCGTGGCCACCATTGCGATGCGCGTAGACAAAGCGGATTAGTCTGGGTTTTCAAAAACTGCGGTAGCACAGGCATTCCTGCCTGTGTCTGTAACAAATAATAAGAAAATTGCAAAAAAGGGAGGGTGAGACAATGACGAACTTCACGACGAGAATGATGATTGCGGCGGCTACCCTGGTGGTCGCGGCTGGCGCGGCTTCTGCTCAGACAATGAAGGCGGAAATCCCGTTCACTTTCCGCGCAGGCGACACGGTAATGGCGCCCGGCACCTACGAGATCCACCGGATCCATAAGCAGAGCGGAACACCGCTCTTCCGAGTGAGCGATTCCCGCGGGGAACATGCCATCGCGCTGATGCCCATCGGTTCCGGCGATCCCAAGAAGGCCTGGGAGGCCGGCGGCGCTCCGCTGCTCTCTTTCGACTGCGTCGCCAGCCGCTGCGCGCTGTCCGGAATCTGGACCGGACCGCTCACCCCGGCGTACGTGATCCGCCACGGCAAACTGGGCAACGATGAACCGGTCCGCGTGGCCCTCATCGAGATGCGCCCCAATAAGTCCGAGTAACCTCCGCACCACCCCGGGGTTGACAGACGCGTTTCTCCTGTCAACCCCGTTTGGCCTACGTTGTATACTACTCTGCACGATGAGTCCCTCCGATACCCTCGCATCCCGCCTCATATACCTCCCGCAGGAGCTGCGCTTCGGCACCAGCGGCCGCCGCGGACTGGTAGCCGACCTGACGCAGCTCGAAGTCTACACCAACGTAATCGGCGAGCTGGAGTATCTGCAATCGCTCGCGCCCGAGGCCGGCGGCGTAGTCCGCGGCGACGAGTTCTACTTCGCCTACGACCTGCGTCCCAGCTCCACCGCTTTTGTGCCGGGGGAAAATCGGCGCGGCGAGATTTGCCAGGCCGTCGAGCGCGGCATCGAGGACGCCGGCATGCGGCCGGTGAATCTGGGGGCGATTCCCACGCCGGCCCTGGCGTATTACGCTTTCTCGCGAGCCAAGGGGAGCATCATGGTCACCGGAAGTCACATTCCGTTCGACCGCAACGGATACAAGCTGAATACCTCGCGAGGGGAGCTGCTGAAGGAGCACGAAGACCCCATCAACCAGGCCGTCCGCCAGGTGCGGGAACGCCTCAGTGCCCAGGCATTCAGTGAGTCGCTGTTCGATGAGACCGGCATGTTCAAGCAGGGTCACCGCGACCTGGGTCCCGCCTCGGAGGACGCCGGCGCGGCATACCTTCGGCGATACCAGGCATTCTTCGAGGGGTGCTCGCTCGCGGGCAAGTGCATCGTGGTGTATCAGCACTCGGCGGTGGGACGCGATCTTCTCGTCGAGCTGCTGCGGCACTTTGGCGCCGAAGCCATCCCCGCCGGCCGGAGCAGCACATTCGTCCCCATCGATACCGAGAACATCGGCGCGGCCCAGCTCGCGGCGATTCAGGAACTGGCGGACCAGGCCGGCGTCCACCACAAGCTGGATGCGGTGGTCTCGCTGGATGGCGACAGCGACCGTCCGCTGCTCCTCGGAATCGAATCGGGAACGGGGAAGGCGCGATTCTTCGGAGGCGACCTGGTGGGCATGATCGCGGCCCAGTACCTGGGCGCGGATAGCGTGGTGGTGCCGATCAGTTGTAATGACGCGATAGACCGGTTCGAGTTGAGCAAAGTGGTCGAACCGAAAACCCGGATCGGATCGCCCTACGTGATCCGCGGCATGCGGGCCGCGCGGGAGAAAGGGCGCAGGGCGGTCTGCGGCTGGGAGGCCAATGGCGGTTTCCTGACGGGCTCCGATATCACCCGCAAGGGATGCGTGCTGGAGGCCCTGCCCACGCGCGATGCGGTCCTGCCGCTGCTGTGCGCTCTCTTTGCGGCTGCCGGGAAGAACATATCGTTAGTCGACTTGTTCGCATCTCTTCCCGCGCGTTACAGCAAGGCCGCACTGCTCCAGCAGTTCCCCAGGTCGACCGGCTTGCGGCTGGTGGCGTGCTACACACCTGAGAATGCCGCGATTCGAGATGTAAATTTCTCCGGCGCGGAAGCCACCGCGTGGGATGAGGACCGGTCGCGAATCGAGTTGTCCGCGGAAGCGGCGCAGCAAATCGCGGCGATCCGGCGGAAGCTCGGGGTCTTCTTTTCGTCCGCCGTGGGGCCGGAGCCCATCACGCGTCTTAACTACACCGATGGCGTAAGGATCGCATTCGCCAACGGCGACGTGGCCCATTTTCGGCCCTCCGGAAATGCCGACGAATTCCGCATCTACGCGGTGGCGGATTCCCAGGAGCGGGCCGATTTCATTGCCGAAGCGGCCACCCGGGCGGACGGCATCCTGCGACGCATGGCCGGCGAACTGGAGGTGGGGACGGAGATTGGTGGACGGCGGGGGACTTGAACCCCCGACCCCGGCGTTGCGAACGCCGTGCTCTCCCAACTGAGCTAGCCGCCCACGTGAAAATCGACTGTAATTACAATATAACAAATGACGCGGCAGGATTCGGGAAACCGTCGGCCGCCGCCCGGGCAGAAAGTTCCAATTTTTTTTACACGGCCGCGGTGAGCTGTGCTTTAATGTACGCATCGGGTCCCACGACACAAGGAAGGGTTTGGTCCGCTGGCTCCTGCGATTCGCCGGTAAGCGCGAGCGCAGGGTCATTGCGGTTTTCGGCTGCAGCCCGGCCAGTTGCCACACCGCCGTGCAATACGTCCGCAACGGCGTGCCGGGGCTGCCGGTCCTGCTGTTCACAACTGCGGAGCCTCGCCCCGAGACCGCATCGCTTTGCGAAGGCGTTCACGTGAGCGACAGCGCCGTGGCCCTGCTGCTCCAGGCCGAGCGGCGGCTGTGGCCGCATTGGGTGGCGATGGGCGTAACCTCGTGGACCGGCGGCCGCGACGGATGGCCCTTGAAACTGGCCCCGTTCTTCATACCGCCGTTTCGGGCCCTGCTGCAGAACGAGAACGGCGATTTCTTCGCCGGCACTCCGGATCGAATCGCGATCCATTCCGGCCGCCGCGCGCGCGACCTCTCGCGGAACCTTTGGCAACTGACCCGGGATTTCGGGCATGCGTACTGGCGCCTGCTCACCTACCATATCTGGCTCTCCGGACCGGTCACGCGCCTGAAAGACGAGACGGCCGGAATCTCGCTGCTGCTGGCCTCCATCTTCCTGCGGGCGGCGCTGGTGGTGTTGCGCTGGTGCCATTTTCCCCGGCAGTCCTGGTTCGAGCGGCTGCATGGCGCCCAGGCACTGGAGCTTTCGGCGGACCCGGCCAACGGGCACGGGACGGCCTGGTTCCATCAAAAAGGGCCGCACTGGAACGGACCGAAGTTCGAAGCCTTCGCGGACAGCGGCGCCCGCTGGATCGTCTGGCAGCAGGATGCCGGAGACGGGTCTTCGATCCGCGACATGCTCCCCCTGTTCGACGACGAGCGCACGTTTGCGGTCTCGCGCCAGACGCATTTCCGCGCCTGGAAACCGATGCTGTTCCCCATGGCGCCCTTCCGCACGCTGCAGCCGGGGGAAGCCAGCCAGGTGCTGGCGCCGCTCTCCGATACCATCGTGGTGGATCGCCGGAAGCTCCAGGCGCTCGGCATCCCGCGTTGCAGCCTGGCGGGAACCGCGTGGATGCGGATCTTCTGGAAGGCTGCCGCGGCGGGTTGGCGGTCTTACAGCGTCGGGCAGACAGGGCCGCTTCGCGAACAGCCCGACTACCCGGTGCAGGAGACGGCCTTCCTGGCGCGTCTTCTGATGGACCCGCGGCTGCGGCAACTGGGCCCCCGCGAACCGGCCCTGGCGCGCGGCTCCGTCGCCTTCGCCGCGGCCCCCGCCTGGCGCTCCGCCCGCCCTTTGAGAGTTCTGGTCATCGCACCGTTCTTGCCTTACCCGCTCTCGCATGGCGGCGCCGTCCGCATGTTCAATCTCTGCCGCGCGCTGGCCGGCCGCGTGGATTTCATCCTGGCCGCCATCCGGGAAACGGACGACACCATCGACTACGACCGGCTGCACCAGGTGTTCCGCGAAGTCTATGTGGTGGACAAGGACGAACGGGCGTCGCGCGATTGGCGGCTGCCCGAGCAGGTTCGCCAACACCAGTCGCGGGCCCTGGGCGCCTTGGCCGCGGAGCTGGCCCGCAAGTGGGAGCCCGACCTGCTGCAAATCGAGTACGCGCACCTCGCCGGGTTGCGCGACGCCGTGCCCGAGGTGCCCGCCCTCCTGGTGGAGCACGACCTCACCTTCAGCCTCTACCGCCAGCTTGCGGAGCGGAAGAACGCGGGCCCCGCGGCCCATCGCGAATACCAGCGCTGGCTCGAATTCGAGCGCCACTGGCTCCGCCACTACGACGGCGTTTGGACCGTGTCCGAGGACGACCGGCTCTCCGCGATCCGCGAAGGGCGGCGGCCCGCCGATCGAACGTTTACCGTTCCCAACGGCGTGGACGTCCGGCGGTTCGTACCCTATGACGAACCGGCCGCCGCCCCGGAGATCTTCTACGTAGGCTCGTTCCGCCATCTGCCGAATGTTCTCGGCTTTCAGAGACTGCGCGACGAGGTGATGCCGCGCGTGTGGCGCAGTTTTCCCGAGGCGCGTCTGCGGGTGGTGGCCGGCCCGCGGCACGAGATGTTCTGGGACCGCTTTGCGCCCCGCGCTCCGCAACGGAATTTCGACAGTCGCATCGAGGTGCATGGCTTCGTGGAGGATCTGCGGCCTCTGTACGCGAGGGCCTCGGTGGTGGTGGCGCCGCTCGAGGTTTCCGCCGGCACCAACATCAAGGTGCTGGAAGCCATGGCCTGCGGCAAGGCCGTAGTGACCACGCCGACGGGGTGCGCCGGCCTGGACCTTGAAGACCGGTACGACGCCTGCATCCATGCCGATTGGGAATCCTTCGCCGCGTCGGTCGCCGAGCTGCTCGCCGACCCCGGCCTGCGCCGCGAGCTCGGCGCGCGGGCCCGCCGCACGGCGGAACGGCGTTTCAGTTGGGACGCCATCGCCGAGCTCGCCCACCAGAGCTACGGCACGCTGGCGGCACAGTTGGACCTCACGTGTTACGCTCCTCTAACGCTCCAGAGCAATGAGCAGATTTGATCAGACACGACAGCGCCGAAGTGATCAAATCGAATCGGAGTAGTACTAGTATTCTTATAATCTCTTAATCATCGCTCGAGAATGCTCTAATCGGTTCCTGTACTACCAAGAATACGACTTGGCAATCGGTACGCTCGATCGTCACGCACACTGCCCAGCGGAGTGCGAGTGCGCTCGACCCGCATCGGCGAATTTCACTGCAGTGTGAACGAGAGGGTCGATCCCGCGAGGTTACACAGATCTGGGAGTGGTGAATATTCTGATCAACAACTTTCTGGACGGACGGGGCGCCTGTTACCTCGCCTACAGCCGGCCCCTGAACGTGCTATACCTCGTAAACGACTCCGGCACGGGCTTGCTGGCGGGCTTGGCGCTCAACGGCGGCGGGAGCATCGGCAACAGCCAGTGCACCATCGGCGGCGCGGGATCGTCGGCCAGCGGAGTCGGAAATACTCTCACCCTGACGCTGAATATCATGTTTGGCGCCTCTTTCGCGGGCGACAAGGTGGTCTACCTGGCGGCGGGCGATGTGACCGGAAGGGACTCGGGGTGGATGCCATCGGGCGTGTGGCAGGTGCCGGGGAGCGCTTCGGCCGTCACGACGACAGTGACGGGAATGAGCCCGTCGAACACCGCCGTCTACTCCCAGCCGTACACTTTCACTTTCACGGACACCAAAGGGTACCAGGACATCGGCGTAGTCGACATCCTGGTGAACGATTACCTGAACGGCAACCAGGCCTGCTACATCGCCTACGCGCGTCCGATTAACGCGCTGTACCTGGTGAACGACGCCGGAACCGCGCTATCGCCGGGCCTCATACTGAACGGCTCGGGCAGTGTCTCGAATAGCCAGTGCACCATCACCGCCGCAGGCTCGGCAGTCACTGGCGCCGGCAACACACTGACCGTGACGTTGAACATCGCGTTCAGCGGTTCATTCTATGCCAACCGAATCTTCTACCTCGCCGCGCGCGACGTCAATGAGGCCAACACCACCGGGTGGCAATCGCTGGGGGCGTGGATTGTACGATAAACGGAGGGCATGTACGATCCCCTAGCCCGACTTTCGCAAGTTTGGGTGGGTAGGGCACCGGCGGGAAGGCTCCGCAGGCCTGT
>OMOG01000537.1 GCA_900290305.1 Candidatus Sulfopaludibacter sp. SbA4 | reverse complement strand
AAAGTCCATCGATGTAACCAAAGTTTTGACGAATATCATGGGCTGGGGCCACGCCACTTACCACGTGGCGCGCGAGGGCGTCGAGTTCGATATCAAGGACGTGATTGTGGCCGAAGTACCGCTCGACCGCGCGGTCCTCTACCAATACCTGGTGGGCGCGGCCTACCTGGTCATCGGCCTGTTCGTGTATTTCCGCCGCGGCAGCGCGCAAAAAGCCCAGCACTTCTACGTTCTCTGCCTGGCCTCGTTCATCTTCCTGTGCTTCCATATGACCGGCAAGCTCAATAACTTCGATACGGTCATATCGCTGGGTAACCTGGCCGGGGGATTGCTTGCGCCCACCGTCTTTCTGCATTTCTGCCTGACCTTTCCGGAACCCCGAAGCTGGCTGCAGCAGCGCCTGCGCGTGGTGCTGCTCTACCTGCCGGCGGCCCTGCTGTTTGCGCTGTACCTGGCGTTCTCTTCCGGCGCCTTGAAGATCTCGGTGCCCCTGCTCGAAGTGCGTTGGATGCTCGACCGCCTCTGGACCGTATTTGCCACCGTCCCGTACATCCTGGGCGGATTTGCCCTGAGCCTGGAGTACGGCCGGTCCGAGGACCCCATCGTACGCCAGCAGCTCAAGTGGCTGCGCAACGGAACCTTCTGCGGCATCCTGCCCTATGCCTTCCTGTACGTGCTCCCCTACTCCCTGGGACAGGTTCCGGGCGGCTGGCAGAAGATGTCGGTTCTTTCCCTCCCGCTGATTCCGCTCACCCTCGCCTACGCCATCGTGCGCTACCGCCTGATGGACGTGGACATCATCTTCCGCCGCGGCTACGCCTACACCCTCGCCACCCTCTGCGTCCTCGCGGCATCCTACGGAATCGTCTTTTCGCTCGGCGGCGTGGTGCAGCGCTACTTCCGCGATCTGGGCACCTCGGGCGTCATGACCGTGATGCTCATCGGGGCCTTCCTCTTCCAGCCCATCCGCAACTGGATGCAGGAATGGCTCGACCGGCACTTCTACCGCGATCGCTACGACTACCGCCAGACGCTCGTCACGTTCGCCCGCGAGTTAAGCTCCGAGACCGACCTGGAGACCATGCTGGCATCCGTGGGCGAGCGCCTGCTCCAGACTCTCGGCATCCAGCACCTGGCGTTCTTCCTGGCCCAGGAGCGGTCGGGAGAGGCGGACGTCAAGGTCGAGGGCGACCCCGAATTCCGCCTCAAAAAGTCCATGGGCAACAATCCGCGGCTCACCGCGGCCGAGGATCTGGACCTCGCGTTTCTCAATTGGAAACTGCCCGAAGGCTACCTCTTCTTCGAGCGCACGCGCCACCAGCTCGACGCCATTTCGCGCTCCTGGCCGGCCTCCGTCCGCCGCACCATCGCCGAGCTCGATTGCACCTACTACCTGCCCTGCACTGTCCGCGGCCGCACCATCGCCTACATGGGAATCAGCCGCACCGCCGACGGCGATTATCTTTCCAGCGTGGACGTGGAGCTGCTGCTCACCCTCGCCGGCTACGTCGGAATCGCCATCGAAAACGCCTCGCTCTACCGCTCGCTCCAGCGCAAGGTGGAAGAGTACGAGCGGCTCAAGGAATTCAGCGAGAACATCGTCGAGTCCATCAACGTGGGCATCCTGGCGGCCGACCTGGAGGATCGCGTCGAGAGCTGGAACACCCAGATCGAGCAGCTCTCCGGCGTGCCGCGCGATCAGGCCCTGGGACGCAAGCTTGCCGACCTGTTCCCCGCGGCGCTGTCCGAGCAGTTCGACCGCGTGCGCGGCGAAACCGGCATCCACCACATCTACAAGTTCGTCCTCAAGCCTGCCAGTGCCCGTGGCACAGGCATTCCTGCCTGTGTGGCAGCTCCCAATGGAAACGGTAACGGCTTGCCGGCGCGCTTCCGCGAGGCCACCCTCAACGTGGCCATCGCGCCCCTGGTCTCCAAGGACCAGCGGCAGATCGGACGGCTCATCATCTTCGACGACGTCACCGACCGCGCCGAGCTCGAGCAGCGCCTGGTGCAGGCCGACAAGCTCTCCAGCATCGGCTTGCTGGCGGCCGGCGTGGCCCACGAGGTCAATACCCCGCTGGCGGTCATCTCCACCTACGCCCAGATGCTCGCCAAGCAGGTGGCCGACGACTCGCAAAAATCCCTGATCCTCGACAAGATCGCCAAGCAGACCTTCCGCGCCAGCGAAATCGTCAACTCGCTGCTCAACTTCTCCCGCACCTCCACCACTTCCTTCGGCAACGTCAACCTGAACCGCGTGATCCAGGAGACGCTCTCGCTGCTCGAACACCAGTTGCAAAAGGCCGGCATCCAGCTCGAGAACCACTTGGAGCCGGATCTGCCCTCCGTCTACGGCAATGCCGGCAAGCTCCAGCAGGTGTTTCTGAACCTCTTCCTGAATGCCCGCGATGCCATGTCCTCGGGCGGAACCCTGGACGTGCGCACCTGGTCGGAAGGCTCGCGAATCAGGATCGAGGTGGCCGATACCGGCCACGGCATCGCCGCCGAAAACATCCATCGCATCTACGATCCCTTCTTCACCACCAAGGCCGCGCGCAAAGGCACCGGCCTCGGGCTCTCCGTGACCTACGGTATCATCCAAGAGCATGGTGGCTCGATCGAAGTTTCCAACCGGCCGAGCGGCGGCGCGCGGTTCCGGCTGGAGCTTCCCCTGGCTGCGGGTGCTCCGGCAAAGGCGCTAAGCATGCCGGTAAACGCCGCTTGAAATGACCGAAACCAAAGGCAAAATCCTCGTCGTCGATGACGAGCTGGATATCCGCGAAGGCCTCGAGTTGCTGCTCACCACGGAAGGCTATTCCGCCGACCTGGCACAGAACGCCGCCGAGGGACTCCAGAAAATGGAGTCGCGTTCCTACGACCTCGTGCTGCTCGACCTCATGATGCCCGACCGCTCCGGCATGGAGGTGCTCGAGGAAGTCCGCGCGCGCGACCGCGAAACCCCCATCTTCATGATCACCGCCTACGGCTCCGTCGAAGCCGCGGTCGAAGCCCTCAAACTCGGCGCCAACGACTATTTCTCCAAGCCCTGGGACAACGAAAAGCTGATCATCGAGATCGATCGCATGATCGCGCGCCGCCGTCTCGAATACGAGAACACGCACCTGCGGCGCGCCCTCAAGCAGCGCTACAGCTTCCCCAACATCATCGGCAAAAGCGATCGCATGGTTCGCATGCTCGATCTGGTGAGCCAGGTGGCGTCCAGCCGTTCCACCATCCTGATCACCGGCGAGACCGGCACCGGCAAGGAGCTGGTGGCCAAAGCCATCCACGCGAACTCTCCGCGCGCCGACCACATGTTTGTCGCGGTGAATAGCGGATCCCTTCCGCCCGAGCTTCTCGAATCCACCCTCTTCGGCCACGTGAAGGGCGCGTTCACCAGCGCCATCCAAACCAAGAAGGGCTACTTCGAAGTCGCCGACCTGGGAACCATTTTCTTCGATGAAATCGGCACCCTCGGCCCCGAGACTCAGATCAAACTGCTGCGCGTCATCCAGGAAAAAGAGTTCACCCCGCTCGGCGCCACCGACCCGGTGAAGGTGGACGTCCGCATCCTGGCCGCCACCAACGCCGACCTGTTCCAGCTCGTCAAGGAAGGCAAGTTCCGCGAGGACCTGTACTACCGGCTGAACGTGATCAACATCGCGCTGCCCGCCCTGCGCGAGCGCAAGGAAGATATTCCGTCTCTGGCCGAGCACTTCTTCACCTACTACTGCCGCGAGAACAACAAGTTCCTGGACTCCGCCGGCCGCTCGATTCTGCATTTCCAGCCGGAAGCGCTGCAGGTTCTCATGGAACACAACTGGCCGGGCAACGTGCGCGAGTTGGAAAACGTAGTCGAGCGCGCCGTGGTCCTCGCCGCGGAACCGTCCGTTCCGGTAGACGTGCTGCCCGACGCATTGCTGCAGGCCAACGGCATCCGGCTGAACCGCGGCGACGGTGGGCCGTTGCCGGAGAATGCGTCGCTGTTCGAAATCGTCATGGACTTCGAGCGCCGCATCATCCTGGAGCGGCTGGAACACTGCGGCTGGAGCCAGACCGAGGCCGCGGATAGCCTGCACGTTGCGCTTTCCACGCTGAATCAGAAGATCAAGCGCCTCGATATCAAGATCCGCAAAAAGGGCGAAGGGTAACGCCGAGACCGTGAAACGGCGCTACACGTGACTCCATCGGGCGTCGATTGAGCCACGTGCGGGGAATCCCATCACAGCGCGTACGCGCATGAAATCGCGCTCCCAAAGGTCGTCTCAACTTTTCACAACAATCCGGCGTCAAATGTGCAAGGAAACCTGCTCGAGCGGCATTCACTGACAGGCCGCGCTAACTGCGCGAGAGGGAGAAAAACGATCATGAGATCCCAGAGGATGCGTGTGTTCGTAACCGGCGTAGCCGCTGTCGTAATCGGCATCTACGCTGAAATCGGATTGTCCGGAGATCAGGACCTTGCGAAGAAAGATCCCGTGGATATCGCTGTCGCGAAGGGCCTGAAGTGGCTGGTATCGGTTCAAGGAAAAGACGGCGGATGGGGACAGGACGGCGGGGAAACCTCCTACGTGCGAAAGGGCGAGCGGCTGGAGTCGAACGGGAACGACGTGGCCAACACCGCGGTCGTGGCCGAGGCCCTGCTGCATACGGGCACTACCGGGACGCGCGGCGAGTACCGCGAGCCCCTGCAGCGCGCCGTGGAATTCGTCCTGAAGCATGTCGAGCAGAGCCCGCCCGAAGGGCTGGCGGTGACCGACCAGCAGGGGACGCAGATCCAGCGAAAGCTGGGTCCGTATATCGATACGTTCCTGACTGCCAAACTGCTGGCCGAGTTGGATGGCGCGATGCCCGACGCGAAGGCCAATGCGCGCGTGCGGCAGGATTTGCAGAAGTGCGTTGCCAAGATCGAAAAGGCCCAGCTCAAGGACGGAAGCTGGAACATCTCGGGCGGATGGGCGCCGATTCTGGGCACATCCATGGCATCGCAGAGCCTGGCCATCGCCCAGGCTAAGGGAGCCGTGCACGCCCAGTTCTCGATGGCTCGCGTCGAGAATTACACGGTACAATCCGCGGCTGCGGCGCCTCCGCCCGCGCCGGCCGCTTCGGACAGCAGAGCAATCCGAGTCGGCGGAGCAGTCAGCGGCGTAGGCGGCGGCATGGCCGGGGGCGTGGGATCGGCCTCGACCGTCGAAGTATCCGCGGTCTCCGCGGGCGTGCCCCTTTACAAGAAAGCGCAGGAACTGGAGCAGCTCAGCCGCACCCAGACAGACCGGGAGAAGAACGCCAAACAGATCAAGGACATTACCGGTCAACTCTCCGACCCGAGGTTCGTCACGGGATTCGGCTCGGTCGGCGGCGAGGAGTTCTTCTCGTACCTGAACATCAGTGAGAGCCTGCACCGCACCGGCGGGCCCGAATGGAAAACATGGAACGCGGATATGACGGCCAAGCTGCTCAAGATGCAGAACGAGGACGGCACATGGGCCGGACATCATTGCATTACCGGCCGGGTGGCAGTGACCAGCGCGGCCATCCTGTTGCTGCGGGAGGACCGCGAACCGGCGCCTACGGTTCAGACCAGCATGATGAAGCCCGGCATGATGAAGCATTGATGGGCAGACGATTGGTTATCGCGGCTCTGCTGGCGCTGGCCGGCTGCAAATTGACCCCCCATGCGGTCCGCAAAGCCGCGGCAATCCAGAAAGCCGCGGCCTGGCTGTGGAGTCGCCAGGAAGCCGATGGCGGCTGGCACAGCCACACCTACGGGTTGCTGCGATCGGGGCAGTCGCTCACGCCGTTCGTGCTGGATGCGCTGCTCGAAGTTCCCGAGGATGCGTATCCGCAGCCGCTCGGGAGCGTCGATCGCGCCATCGCGTTCATTCGCGCGCACACCGGAGAGACAGGCGCGCTCGGAACGGCCGACCGCGATATCCCGGATTATCCGAACTACTCGACGGCGCTCGCGGTAAGTGCGCTCTGCCGTGCCCGCCGCGCGGATTGGCAGCAGCAGATCGCGCCCATGGTCGCGTACCTGCGCCTGCAGCAGTTCACCGAACAGAACGGATGGCGTCTGCCGGACCCGGCCTACGGCGCGTGGGGCATGGGCGGCGAGCGGCGAACTCCGCCCTACACCGGACACGTGGATCTCTCGATGACGCGTTACGTGCTTGACGCGTTGCGGGCCGCCGGCGTGGCCGATTCCGATCCCGCCTTCGCCCGGGCACGCGTGTTCGTCGAGCGCTGCCAGAATTTCGATGCGCGGCATCCGGACGATTTGGATGGCGGCTTTTTCTTTTCCACGACCGAGGCCGACACCAACAAGGCCGGGCAGTACGGCAATCACTTCCGCAGTTACGGCACCACGACCGCCGACGGCATCCTGGCGCTGCTCGCCACGGGGCATCCGCCGGGCGACGCGCGCGTGATCGCCGCCCAGCGATGGCTCACCGGCCACCATCGCGATATGGACGTGCCCGGATTCATCGGCGAGGCTTACCAGCGCTGGCCGCGCGGGCTGGCATTTTACTACTCGGCGTCGAGCATGAAGGCCTTCCGCGCACTGCACGAGGGTGCCGGCGAAGGTGTGATTCAAGGTCTACTGCGCACCCAACGCAGTGACGGGTCGTGGGCCAATCCCGAGAACCTGGTGAAGGAGGACGATCCGCTGATCGCCACGCCCTTTGCATTACGCGCGTTGGTGAGTGGGCAAGGGCGGCAGTGAGTTCAGTCCGCCAGGTGAAGGGCAAGCTTGGGAACGAGGTAGGAGCGGAATGCCGACTGGATATTGGCCGCGCTTCAGCTTAGGGGCCGGAATTCCGTCGCTGCCGGGCAGTCAGTGGCCTCGACGAGCGGGTCGTTCTGTTCGATTCGCAGTGCCGTTGCCATGCCGCCGCCAGCCCCGGCCCCGCCCCCCGGCTTTCAACCCCCCGCCTCCGCTAAAATATATACAAAATGATCCAAACCTTATTCGGCTCCGTCGAGCAAGAGCCCACCCTTCTCGAGAAGCTCAAAAGCGGCGTGCAGAAGACCCGTGCCGGCCTGGTCTCCGCCCTGGAAGACGCTATCCAGGGCAAGAAGGAGATCGATGCCGACCTGCTCGACGAGCTGGAATTCACCCTCATCTCCGCCGATATCGGAGTGCGCACCACCAACGAAATTCTGGAGCGCATCCGCCAGCGCGTGGAACGCCACCAGGTGAACGACGCCGTGGAGCTGCGCGGACTCATC
>OMOG01000404.1 GCA_900290305.1 Candidatus Sulfopaludibacter sp. SbA4 | reverse complement strand
CCTCCGAACTGGAGCATGCGCGCCTCTTCGAAGCGCGACTCCACGCGCTTCCACCCGCGGACCGCGGCGCCGAACCATCCGGCAGCCTTCAGCCCGAACGTGACCGGAGGCGCGGCCTGCAGCAGCGTGCGGCCAAGCATGACTGTGCCGGCGTGCTCGTCCGACAGCCGCCGCAGCGCACGTTCGAGCCGCTCGTGATCGCCGGCCAGGATGGCGCGGGAGCGCTCCAGCAGGAGCATCATGGCGGTGTCGGCAACGTCCTGGCTGGTGGCGCCCCAGTGCACGAAGCGGGCGCTTTCCTCGCTCGAGGCGCGCACGCGGTCGGTGAGCGCTTTCACCAGCGGAATGGCGGGCGTTCCCGCGCGCAGCGATTCTTCGGCGAGGCCGGCGGCGTCGAAGCCTTCGGGGATGGCGGTCGCGGCGATGGCGGCCGCCGCGGATTCGGGGATCGCGCCCACCCTGGCCTCCGCCGCGGCGAGCGCTGCTTCGAACTGCAGCATCGCCCGCAGCACCGAATTGTCCGAAAAGACTTCGGCCAGTTCGGGTGTGGTTGCGAGGCTCTCGATCAGGCGCATGGGATCTCCGTGTGAAGCAACCGTGGGGCAGCCAATCCTGGCTGCAGCCGGCTTTTAGCCGGCTCTTGCCGAGCACGAAGTCTCCCGCATGGCTCGTAAGAGCCGCCTGAAAGGCGGCTGCGGGCAGGATTGCCCGCCCCACAATTTGGGCTCCGCTCACACATCGAAAAACACCGTCTCCCGCTCGCCGCTCAGACGAACATCGAAATTCCACACGCCGGGGACACTCGCATCGGGACCCGCCAGCAGCGTTTCGCGGCGATCGGCAGGCACCAGCGCCAGAATCGCGTCCTCGTCATTGGCTGGATCGCCGGCGAAATAAATGCGCGTGAACAGGTGCCACAAAACGCCGCGCGCGAATACGTTGACATTGACGTGCGGAGCCTGCAACGCGCCGCTCACTCCGGGGACGCGGCCCGGACGCACCGTCTCGAAACGGCACACGCCGCAGTCGTCGGTGGCCAGCCTGCCGAAGCCGCAGAAGGCGGGATCGGGCACGATCTCCTGCCCGTCTTCGGGATCCTCGTACTTGCCGCCGGCGTCGGCCTGCCACAACTCGATCATGGCATCCGGCACGGGCTGCCCGTCTCCATCGAACACCCGCACCACCAGGTGGACGCGCTCACCGCGCGCGCCCTCGCGCGCCAGGCATCCGAGCGCTGCGTCAGTGGTCAGGGCGAAGTGAAAAAACGGTCCGACGGTTTGCGAAGGAAACGCAGGCATGGCTCACTCCTCGAACGGCGTCGCCTCGTGGCCGCGCAGCACGATGTCCCAACGGTATCCCAGGGCCCACAATTCCTCGGTGGTGTCGAGATCGAAGCGCGCGATCAGGCGCTGCTGCGCTTGCGGGTCGCGGATGGATTGCAGGATGGGGTCGTANNAGGGGTAAGCGCCCGGCTTGATGGTCACGAAGCGGTAGCCGCCATCCGCATCGGTGATGGCACGCCCGGCGCCCGTGAAGTTCGGATCCACCGGCGCGGGATGGTTGTCGACGTGATGCCGGTATCTGCCACCGGCGTTGGCTTGCCAGATTTCGATCAAGCTGTGTGACACCGGCCGCCCGTCTTCGTCCAGCACGCGGCCTGAGACAACGATGCGCTGGCCGAGCGGTTCCCCCGCGTGGTGGCGCGTCAGGTCGTTATCGGTTTCGCCGATCGGGTTGTGGCCGTACAAAGGGCCGGTGACCTCCGACAGCGTCTGCGGAATCTGAATCAGCGGCTTTCGCGGGTTCCGCTGGATCGTCGACCGGTACGCCTCATAGAGGCGCTCGGGCTGGCTGCCGGGATCGAGTCTGCGATACGAAGTCAATGCCTTCACCTTTCAGTTGGCTGCCGCGGACCCATGGGCGCGAGCCGTGCGGGCGTGAAGATCCCGCAGGATTTCCAGTTCCGCGGCGGCCGGCGGCGGCGTCTCGTCCACCGACTCCGCAAACCGGGTCTCCCACCCGGTGCTCCTGCGAATCTCCTCGCGCGTCACGCCCGGATGAATCGAAGCCACCAGGAACTCGTTGGTCTCCGGGTCTGGCCGCATGGTGCAGAGATCCGTCACGATCAGCACCGGCCCCTTGGTCGAAATGCCGAGAGCGCGCCGCTCGCGGCCCGTCCGGCCGTGCCCCAAGGTCGTCACGAAGTCGACCGCCTCGACGAATGTGCGCGGGTTCTGCTGCATCACGATGAAGATCTGCCCGCAACTCGTTCCGATCTCCGATGCGCCGCCCGAGCCCGGCAGCCGCACCTTCGGCTTGGAGTACGGGCCGATCACCGTGCTGTTCAAATTGCCGAAGCGATCCACCTGCGCGCCGCCGAGAAACCCGACGGAAATTCTGCCGCCCTGCAGCCAATACCGAAAAATCTCCGGAATGGAGACAGTGGTGAGCGCGGTCTCGCACAGCTCTCCATCGCCGATCGAAAGCGGGAGCACGTCGGGCCGCGTCTCGAGCGTGCCCGATTCGTAAACGAGGGCGATCTGGGGAGCGTGGCTCAGGCGCGCCAGGTTGCAGGCCGCGGAGGGCAGCCCGATGCCGACGAAACACACGTCCCGGTTGCCGAGCGCGCGGGCGGCGGCCACGGTCATCATTTCGGAAGGCGTGTAGCTCATCGCAGGCGCACCCGCGCTGCGAAATCCTCCGGCGCGCGCGCCAGGACATTTTCCTTCATCCAGGCCAGGAACCGGTCTCGATCGCGGGAAATCTCGTCCCACTCCATGTAGAACGAATTATCGCGCGAGTAGTAGCCGTGCGCATAGGAGGGATGCGCGCCGCCCGGAACCTCGACCACCGCCGAGAGTGTCCAACCCGGCAGAATGATGGCGTTCGCGTGGGCGGGCGACAGGTGGTCCACGATCTCCTCCACGGTGGCGATGGCCCGCCGCGCCGCCAGCACGGCCTCCTTCTGCACCCCGATGATGCCATCCAAAAGGACGTTGCCCGCGCGGTCCGCCTTCTGCGCGTGAATGACGGTCACATCCGGGCGCAGCGCGGGAATGCACGCCAGTTCCTCACCCGTGAAGGGGCACGCGATGAAGCGGATTCGCGGATTCACTCCGGGCAGGTCCGTGCCGCGGTATCCACGGAAGATCGCGCAGGGTAATCCAGCGGCGCCTGCTTCGTAGGCATTGGCCATCGCGGAGTGGCTGTGCTCTTCGATCTCGAGCGCGTGCGGCCAGCCGCGCTCCACGGCATCGCGCAGGCGGTGCAGCGAGCCCACGCCGGGGTTGCCTCCCCACGAGAAGATAAGCTTCCGCGCCGCCCCCATGCCGATCATCTGGTCGTAGAGCAGATCGGGGGTCATGCGGATGAGCGTCAGGTCGCGGAGCCCCCGGCGGATGATCTCGTGGCCGGCCGCGTAAGGGATGAGATGCGTGAAGCCCTCCAGGGCCACGACGTCGCCGTCGCGCACGAATCGCCGAATCGCTTCCGGGAGGTTGCAGATCTCTGCCATGCCTTTGAGAGATAATCGCACACATGCACCGCGGAAAATCAGAGTCCTGGCAGGGTTCCGTAAGTGACTCTCACGCCAGCGACCCGTGCCGGCGCGCGCTCCACTTTGCGGCGCCATACTCGCCGATCCGCACATCGCCCGAGATCCCCTGCCCCGCCACCGTCCCCGTGAACGAATAGGAGAGCACGTTGCCGTCCGCGGGCAAGCTGCTGCGCAGCCTCACCCGGTCGCCGCTGATTTCGCCCTTGAGGTCGCCCTGGTACGCCCAGCCCGTGTGGGTCCCGGCAATCCGGTTCCCCTCGGCAGCCAGGAACAGCTTGTGCCGCGCCGAGCCCACTTCGTACTCGATCTCCACATCCCATTGGCCCGTGATGTTAGCGTACGGCCGATCGACCGCCGCCTCCGCTCCCTTCTTCCTGGCCGACGAGAAGACTTCATACAGCCGCCGCGCCACAATCTCGTACTCGCCGGGTTTCATGGCCACCGGGCGCAGCAGGAAGGAGTGGCCTTCGCCCTCGGCCTGAGTCATGATCCGCGGCTCGCCTTCGAGCAGCAATCGCCCCACCTCTCCGGCCGTCAGGCCCACCTGCGCCGGGTCCCAGGAAATGTTCAACGTCGGGAACGGACCGCCGCGGATCGGTCCCTTCACTTCCGCGCGCACGCCCACGACTTTGCTGATCTGGCCGGAGATGTGAGCGTACCAGGATTCCCACGTGCGGAAGTCCGCCTGGAGATCGTGATCGGAGCGCCACGCCTCCACCGCGCGCAGCATCCCGATGACCTCCTCCTTCGTGACCTTCAGCGCGCGCCCGAAAGCATGATGCGGTGCGCTGTTGGCCCACGCGGCGCGGACCAGGTCGCGGCGGCCGAGCAACAGGCCCGCGCCTTGCGGACCGCGAATGATTTTGCCGCCGCTATAGGCCACCAGGTCCGCGCCCTGCGCGATATAAGGGTTGGGGACGATGAGGTAGTCCGCGGCGGCATCCACCAGGATCGGGACGCCGGCGGCGCGCGCGATGGGGGCGATGTCTTTCAGGTCGAGATCGGCCTTACCGAAGTAATTGCCCAGCAGTTCGATCATGGCCGTGTGAGGGCTGATAGCGGCGCGCAGCTCCTGGGGCGAGTTGACTTCGATCACCATGACCCCCAGCGTGCGCACCGCGTGGTCGTAGGCGTTGCGCGATTCACGCGGGATGATCACTTCGTTCTTCAGCCCTTCGAGATTGGGCAGGCGCTGGATCTTCTCCGGGTCGGTGCCCGCCAGAACACCCGCGGTGGCGTGCGTCAGTGCTGCCGCCGTTCCCGCTGTGACCAGCGCCCCCTGCACCTGCAGCAACTCGGCTACGCGCGCGCCGGCCTTCTCCATCAGCTCGTCCAGGTTCACGTGGAAGTGCGACGCCTGCTCCATCGCGGCGATCACTTCCGGCAGCATCAGGGAGCCGCCGTTGATGGTGAGCGTCGCCGTGCAATTGATAAACGGGCGGACGCCGATCCGCGTGTAGACCTCCGGGTTCGGGCCGGCGGCCGGCGCCGCGCTGGATTCGAAGCCCGCGATGCCGGCGGCCGCGAGACCGCCCGACTGAAAGAGACGCCGTCGGCTGATGCGCATAGGAACTCCTCGCGTGATGTCAATTCTACTATGATGTGGGCTATGCGAATCACCCAACGCCTGACTGTTGTTGCCTTGTGCTCGATCGCGAGCGCCCTCGCGCAGCCCTACGACCTCGTATTGCGCGGAGGGCGCGTGCTCGATCCCGCGAACGGCATCGACGCGCGCAGGGATGTAGCGGTGGCCAACGGCCGGATTGCCGCGGTCGAGGCGGATATCCCGTCCACCCAGGCGCGCAAGGTCGTGGACGTCTCGGGGCTCCTGGTAGTCCCCGGGCTGGTCGATCTTCATGCGCACGTCTTCGGCTACGAAGGGTCGCTGGTGCCGGACGAGACCGCCATCCCTGCCGGCACCACCACCATCGTGGATGCTGGCGGCAGCGGTTGGCGCACCTTCGACGAGTTCCGCCGCACCGTGATCGCGCACTCGAAGACCCGCGTGCTGGCGCTGCTCAACATCGTCGGCAAAGGCATGGTGGGGGAGCCCTACGAGAGCGACGTGGAAGACATGGACCCGGCCAAGACAGCGGAGACCATCCTGCGCAACAAGGACGTGATCGTGGGCATCAAAACGGCGCACTTCGCGAAGCCCGGATGGGCCGCCATCGATCGCGCGGTCGAGGCGGGCCGCAGGGCGAGCGTTCCCGTGATGGTCGACGACAAGATCTTCACCAACGCGGGCCGCACCACGAAGGAAGAGCTGTTGGATCATCTGCGCCCTGGCGACATCCACACCCACATGTACAACGACCGGCAGATCGAGCTGGTCGACCGCTTCACCGGAAAGGTCCAGCCGTGGATGATCGAGGCGCGGCGGCGCGGCGTGCTCTTCGACGTCGGCCACGGCGGAGGAAGTTTTTTGTGGCCGGTCGCGGCGCGCGCCGTGGCGCAGGGCTTTGTGCCCGATACCATCAGCACCGATCTGCACCAGGGGTCCCGCGACATCCAGCAGTCGAACATGCCCAACGTGATGTCCAAGATGATGCTGCTGGGGATGAGTCTTCCGGATGTGCTGTTGCGGTCCACGGTGAATCCGGCGAAGGAGATCGGGCGCTATCCCGAGCTGGGGACCCTGGGCGTGGGACGGGTCGCCGATATTGCCGTGATCGAGGAGCAGAGCGGCGTGTTTGCCTTCAAGGATTCGTGGCCCGCCAAGCGACTGGGAACGAAGCGGCTGGAGTGCGTGTTGACCATACGGGATGGCCAGGTTGTGTATGAGCGCGGCGCGGTCCGAAATCGCGAACAGGACACCACCATCTATGACCTCCTGTTGAAGCACGCGCGCATCGGAGATCGCCCCGATGAGGTGGACATCGGAATCGTGGGCAATCGCATCGTGCGCATAGGCAAGGGCCTGAAGGCCGCCCATGCGCGCGTGGTGGCGGAAGCCGAGGGCTATACCGTGACGCCGGTAACGCTGGCTGAAGGCAAAGGGGCGGACCTCCGAGTCCTCGACGCAGGCCGGGCCATCATGACCATCCGCAACGGCAAGATCGTTACCGATGACGAAGGCCTCACCATCCCCGACGCCACTCGGGCCGGCCCGTACACCAATTTCAAGTAGGTGGGGCAGGCGCTTCCGCCTGCCAAGACAACCGACTTTCAGCCGACGACCGGACAACTTGTCAAGTTTGCAAAATGCTCATCGTTCAGAATCAATGGGTTACGTGTTGGCGACTGGACAACTTGTCAAGTGGAACAGTTCGCCACGTGAACGCCGCTTCACAGTTGGAAGAGAGGCTGACGACAAGAAACAATCGTCTGTCTTACGCCGAGTACTCCTTAGCGTTGGCCGCCATCGAGGCCAGGACTCTTCCCTGCGGCAAAGCCTCCTTCAACATCTCAATCTCGTTGGCGCCGCCGACAAGAGGCAAAGCGACCTGCCCTCCCTCAGCCGCCGAGCGGCAAAACGCCATCATGATCTCGAAGCCCGCATAAGCGCTGCCAAAATGGCAGGGATGCACCTGCCGCTCGTCATCCAGCCAGTCGGCAATGTGTTGGATATACGGCGGCATGTCGAGATCGTAGTTCATCGAGCCGCCCCCCGAGCACGAGGCCTGCTTGCTCACCACGCGCCAGCCGCCGCCCGTCAGCACCTCGGCGAACCCTTCCGTACCCTGGGCGCCGATGCGGCACTTGCGCCACCATTGGTCGACCTCCGGCACATCCGGCGCGCCCGCCCCGCATTCGATAATCCCGTGCACGCCGTTCGCGAAATGAATGAACCCCGCAATGTAATCGGGCGACGGATGCCCGTCCGCCAACTTTCCCCGCCCCGAGGCCTGCGCCATCACCCACTCCGCCCGGGCCTCGCCATTGAACCAGCGGGTATAGTCGACCAGGTGCGAGAGCATGTGCATCATCCAGCCGGTGGAGGTTCCGTAGACGGTGTGAATCCGTCCCAAACCACCGCTGGCCACGGTCTCTTTCACCTTCTGATAGTGCGCTCCGTAGCGATGTTGATGGCTGACCACGGCCTTCACGCCGCTCGATTGCAGCAGGTCGCGGATTTCGAGGCCCTCGGCGCTCGTGAGCGCGACCGGTTTCTCCATGGCGATCAGCCGCGCGCCGCTCTCGATTCCGATCCGGACCATTTCGGCGCGCAGGTTCGGCAACGTGCAGAAGCAAAACACGTCGGGTCTCGCTGCCAGGGCCAACGCGCGGGCATCTTTCGATTTGGCCGTCACGCCCAGCTTGGCCGCAGCGGCATCCAGCCGGGCTTCATCGATGTCGCAGATGCCGGCCAGCTCGAAGCGGGGATTTGCCCCGAAAGCCGCGGCGTGGTGTATGCCCCGCTTGCCCATGCCGGCCACCACTACTCTGTACCGGTCTTTCATGCGACACCTGCCTTCCGGTCCCACTCTAGAACCTTGCCGATCACATAATCCACCTCCTGCTCGGTCAGTTCCGGGAACATCGGCAGTGAGATGCAGCAGGCGGCGTTGCGCTCAGTGTTCGGAATGCCGCCGGCGATCCGCGCGCCCTTGCCCCACGGATACCCTTCCTGCTGGTGAATGGCGATCGGGTAGTGACACTTGGCGTCGATGCCGTTTTCGTTCAGGAAATTCAAAAGCGGGTCGCGATGCTCCGCCTTCTTCGTTTCGATGACATACAGATGATAGACATGATAGTAACCCGGCGACTCGTAAGGCAGAGTCAGATTGCCCGCATCCTTCAGGCATGCCGAATAGCGCGCCGCCCACTTCCGCCGGAGCGCGTTCCATTCGTCGATGTGCTTGAGCTTGGCGCTCAAGACCGCGGCATGGATGTCGTCCAGGCGGCTGTTGCAGCCCGGGCTGTGGCACGATCTCTTATCCGAGCCGTGGTTGCGCAGTTTGCGCACCACGCGGTCGACCTTCTCGTGTTTGGTGACCACCGCCCCGCCATCGCCAAAACATCCCAGGTTCTTCTGGATAATGAAGCTGGTGCACGCGGCGTCGCTCAACTCGCCGATGCGGAACCCGTCGCCGCGCGCGCCAATCCCTTGCGCATTGTCCTCGATGACCAGGAGCCCGCGGCGATCCGCGATTTCGCGGACGGCCTTCATGTCCGCGCACTGCCCATATAGATGAACCGGAACCAGGGCCTTGGTCTTGGGCGTAATAGCCGCCTCGATCTTGGAAGGATCGATGCAGTTGGTCCGCGCGTCGGAATCGACGAAGACCGCGGTAGCGCCTGCAATCCAAATGGCCTCGGCGGTAGCGAAGAAGGTGCTGCTAGTGGTGATGCACTCGTCGCCGGGACCGATTCCCAGCGCCTGGAAGGCGAGCCACAGAGCATCCGTCCCATTGCCTACACCCACGGTGTATTCGATCCCGTGGTACGCGGCGAATTCCTTCTCGAACCGCTTCAGCACGGGCCCCATTACATACTGGCCAGACTCCAGGATCTCCCTGATGTTGGCATCGATCTCATCTTTGATGTTATGGTATTGCCGTACGTGGCCATAAAACGAGACGTTCATGTATGAAACTCCTCGGTTGGAATTGTAGCGCGAGGACGTGTGCGCGCGCCACACGGCTCGCCGGATGGTTGCTCCTGCTGATCCCTGTCAGTGCCGACGATGTCAAGCCCCACTTGGTCTTCAGTCACCGGATTGGTGTGGATTGGAACAACCCGGGCCAATGGATGAATTTCGTCGCGATGAGTCCCGACGGCGCCACTGTCGCTTCCAATGGCGCCCTTCCGGATGGTTCCGCCGGCGGCATTGGTCTGTGGACCTTTCCCCAGGGAAAGTACCTGCGCAGCATCTTGGGCTCTCCGCAAGCCTTTTCCCCCGACTGGCGCTTCCTTGCAACCGATACCGGCATCTTCGATCTCAAGAGTG
The DNA here is from genome assembly GCA_900290305.1 of Candidatus Sulfopaludibacter sp. SbA4. Lineage (GTDB taxonomy): Bacteria > Acidobacteriota > Terriglobia > Bryobacterales > Bryobacteraceae > OMOG01. Next base: position 221 of record OMOG01000404.1, on the reverse strand, counting down.
ATCGCCAGGTGTTTGAACTCTCCCCAACCTATGGCCGCTTGGCCAGGGCCGCATTCACCCCCGACGGACAGTATCTCGCGCTTGCCGCCTATAATCCGAACCGGCTGGTGACAGTCAAAACCTCCGGCGGGTCCCGGGTCCGCACATTTAGTACTCGATACACCGCCGCTCTGGCGATTCTCCCTGACGGCCTCACTCTGGCATCGGGCCACTGGGACAAT
>OMOG01000116.1 GCA_900290305.1 Candidatus Sulfopaludibacter sp. SbA4 | reverse complement strand
GCCGCGCCGCCTGTGCAGCCGAGAGCCGCGGCCCGGCAGTCACGGTTCGGTTCGCCGCGTCCCCGCTCGGGCGCCTCCGGCGCCGCGAGCGCGTTGACGTCGGCGAAGCGCGGCGCGCCGTCGCGCGATCACGCGGAGGGAGACGCCGGAGGCGAGATTCCGCGTCAGCGGACTCGTATGAGACATGCGGCCGTTCCGTCCGATGTTCAGGCTCACGAGCGGACGGCGCCCGCGCGACCCAATCCGCGATCAACGTGGGGGGGACGGAATCGACGCTCGCGCTGCGCAAAACGAAAAATGTGTCGCGGCGGCAGTCTCTGTTTCGGTTCCTCGCGCCCGAGCCGCGGGCCCTTCCCGGCGCCGAGAGCGCGTTTGACGCACGTGAGCCACGGCGTGCCATGGCGCGATCACGCCGAGGCCGAGAAGGCGGTTCCTCGCGTCCCAGCCGCGGGCGGGTGCCGGCGCCGCGAGCGCGTTGACGTCGGCGGGGCGCGGCGTGGCGGCGCGCGAGCGCGGGGGGAAGGCGAATAAGCCGGGTCGTCTCGCGTCCGTTCGGGTCGGGCGTGGCGCGACCTCGCCGACCACGAGCCTCCGGCGGCGCCCCCGGGCTAATCGCGCGACCGCGCCGGAAGGCGACGGAATCGACTGCCGCGCGGGCATGCGCAGGCGAGAGCCGCGGACTGCAGACGCAGTTTCAGTTCGTCGCGCCCAGCCGCGGGCGCTCGCCAACGCCGCGAGCGCTGCGGCCGGCGGTCGCGATTTGAGTATAGGCGCGTCCCAGCCGCCCGGGCGCCTCCGGCGCCGCGCGCGCGTTCGACGTGGGCGAGGCGCGGCGTGCCAGCGCGAGATCACGCGGAGGAAAGGCACCGGGGAGATTCCGCGCCAGCGGACTCGCATGAACCCCGGCCGCGTCGCCCGATATTGCGGCTCACGAGCCGACCGCCGCGGTTTCGGTTCGGCGCGTCCCAGCCGCGGGCGCCTCCGGGTAACGAGAGAGCGGTTGACGCCGACGAGGCGCGCCGGACCGCGCGCCAAAAATAGACGTTTTCGGCGCACCGTAAACTCTAACACAATGAAAATGCAGAGAAACCGATGGGTCGGCGGAGACACCGAAAATGCCCACCGGAACCTCTGCCAAGAAGCATGCGAGGTGTGCCATAAATAGAGGTTTTTGGCGCTCGTAATGTTCCAGAAACTGCGCAGTTGAGAGGGCGCGCGCCAGTCGCGGTTCGGTACTACGCGTCCCATCCGCGGGCGCTGGCTGGCGCCGCGCGCGCGTTTGACGTTGTCGAGGCGCGGGTGTGCCATCGCGCGAATCGCGCGGCGGGAGGCAACCCAATCGACTGCCGCGCCGGCTGCGGGGCCGAGGGCCCGCGGCCGGCCTCGGCCCGCGGTTGCTCCTGCTTCGAGCGCGTTGATGTCGGCGAGGCGCGCCGGGCCAGCGCGAATCGCGCGGAGGAAGACTGCGTCCCTCGTTTGTTCGGGTCGCGCCTCTCTGGGCACGGCATGCCGGTGCACCCACGGCGAAGGCGTAACCGAGGCGAATTCAGTTGTGTCACGGGTCATTCATCCACCCTCATCTGTGTCGGCATACCTTCAATGATCGCCAGTATCTCTTGACATTGATCCCTGGCACCTTGCCCGTTTGCGCCGACCTCCTCCAGCCGCTTCAATTCTCCCTTGGCACGTGCCCGGACACCGGGACGCCACGGATCCTTGACGATCCAATCGAGGCAGACGTCCATTGCGATTAGAAGTTCTTCTTCGGCCACATCGATGCCCAGAAAGAAAAACTGGTTGGTAACCGCCTTGCGAAAGTACACGGCAATTGCCATCAGGAGGTTCCGAGCTTGAGGCCAGGGCGAAGCGTGCTCCGAGTCCGCCGCCGGATCAAACCAGACCTCGTTGTAAGAAAGCTCTGGCAGGAATCTCGCACCCAGGGCTTTGTCGATTCGTTCCGCGGCTTTGTGGATGACGGTCTCAACCACATCCGCGCCTACGTTCCCAGAGACGTGAAATTCCTTGTATACGCCATTCAACGCCTCTTGAATCTGATGACGTCGGCTGGCGGCAAACTGGCTAGCGTCCGATCCTACCAACTCCCGCACGCGCTTTTGGACCTTCGCTTCAATGCGAGCGATCTGGTCGTCGAGCAACGGCCTTGCGGCAGCAGGAACCCAGCGGGTTCCGTCCGCCAGAGGAAAGCTAAATCTCTGCAGGATCTTGGAGACATTCCGTTGCTCGTCGATCTCCTTAGATGCAGCATCGTCGAGAATCTCGATCTTCACATCTATCCGGCGCGTGGCTACCCCGAAACTCCTCTCCGGATCAACCTCGAGCAGCCGCGTGCTAACCGGAACCTTGAGCGGGGGCACGCGGCTCGTCTTGTCCACGGTCACCAGCCGCCCCTTCTTGTAGAGCTCGGCAACCCGTGTCGCCAGGGGATCAGGCTGCCGGATCGCCAGTTCGTCGCAGAGCTGCTTTACGGCCTGTTCAGTGCGTTGTTCCGCCGCCTTTTGTTGCTCCGGTGTCTTCACCTGCTCCGGCTCCGGAAGTACGGCGCACAATTCCCGGCACAACCGCTCATACTCCTCCCAGAGAATTCCGGCCTCGGGGTCGCCTTTCGGCCACGCGAGCCGCGGGATGCGGGTGGTGGTANNAACGATCCTGCAACAGCGGTTCCGCTTCCGAGAGGACATGCAGCCGGCTCGCCGTGCGGGAGCCAATGCCGAAGCTCCCCGAGTTCCCGACCCATAGGCGCGCGGAACGCGTCGCTTCGGACGGGGCCAGCACGACGGTCGTGCGGGTGGCGGTAGTGATGGGGCCGTCTGGCAACAGTTTGCACTGAAACCTGCCATCTAGCTGTTTGACAACTTCGAATAGCCTTGCCAGCACCGTGTCCGTCGTGGGACAGGCTGGGTACAAGACCGCGACCATACGCGCTGAGCAGTCTGGGTTTTCGATCAGAAAGCCCTGCACCATTTCGACACCGGACCAGTCCAAGTCCGAGACGACCGCCAGAATCGACATTGAACCGCCTAAATGGATCCAAGGTGATGGTTCAGGACAGGATGCAGTGGGCTGCCAGACTAGCGGAAGGGAGGTCTTCATCAAAGTGTACTTTTCCAAGGTCCTTTGCGTTCGGTTACCAGTGCCGCCACCCCTGCCACTGCAGCGCCCGCCATCGAACGAGCAGCGAGGCAATGACGAGGCGCAAGCCAACTGCTGGGGGAACGAACGTGGGGAACCCGTACCTGGCCGTTCGCGTGAATTTGCAAGCCTCCGATAGGAAGTTCCGTTGCGGCGTTGGGAACCGGAACATAGAGAGCGTGAGTGTGACGCCCACCCAACATGGTGATGGCCTGCTCATGCGATTGCATCTCAGATTGCTTTTGTAGGCTGTTGCGATTGGCAATGCGCGGAACGATCTGCAGAAAGCCCGGCCGTGCCCACCCCGACTCCGCAAGTGTCTTGAATAGGCCAAATCGTATCCTAAACTAGGATAGCATCAGGCGCGAATCTATGCTGCGGGTTCATGGACAGACGCGGTCCGCTACGTGGGGCAAACAGGCACAAGCAGGAACTCCTCTTGTCACTGCTCCGTGCGGTTCGGGAAGAGAAGGGGCTGCACCAGACCGATGTAGCCTACGCCCTCGGCCACCCACAATCCTTTGTAAGCAAATATGAGGCCGGAGCGCGGCGGCTGGACTTGCTCGAACTCAAGGATGTCTGCGACGCTGTTGGCGTCGAGTTGGGGGAGTTTGTGCGCAGATTCGAGGCCGTGTTGGAGGGGTCCCAGGAAACGAAGCGCAAAACCCGCGGCCGGCGTCGTGGCGACTGATACCCTAATCGGACGAGTCCATGGCCTCACTGCAACGCCCACGCTGAACTTCGCGTGGCGGTGCCCGCGGGGGTGCCCGATTGCGGAGGCACCAAGTATGTCCACGGCGGCGAGAAAAAGGCCAGTTTGCCGGCACCCGGCGATACGACACGAATAGCGGGAATGCGATCGGCCGGGCCGAAACGCATTTTCGACCGCGACGAAGTAATGCGACTGCGGGACTGCGGTCTCTCCATCGAGCGAACAGCCCGACAGTTGAGAATCGGCGTCGGAACGGTGGTTCGTGTCATCCAGGCTGCCGAGATCTGCAGGGTGCCCTTCCAAAAGGCCTCAGCCTAACTCCTTGGAGGAGAGGGCCAATCCAAAGCACCTGGCCGGGCTCCCGAAATCCTTCCACAACCATCAGGTTTTGGAATGGCGGTTGCGCTGCTGTTCACCCTTGTTTTCGGATGAGGTTACCAGAGCGGTGAATCTGAATTGGGACCACTACTCCGGTTGCTGCCGGATTCTCTACCGGAATTCTGGCGTCCTCGAAGGTGGGCACCGTTCCGTCATTGTTCTGCGAAAATACTTTGCGCCTGCCGCACGAAGCGTGCGACTTGAGCCCATAACTGTAGCGTGCTCACAAATGTGAACGTGCAATTTCAGATGCTTTTTGCCACAATAAGTGGGATATGGCCGCAACTTCTGGCACGGATCACTCCGTGCCGGTCGAGCGCTGGTCTTCGGTAGAGGAGATCTGCAAACACCTCGGTGTTTCCCGGGACACGATCTATCGCTGGATTGCCGGTCGGGGAATGCCGGCCCATCGCATTGGGCGGCTCTGGAAATTCAAGCTGTCCGAGGTGGACGCCTGGGCGCGGACGAAACCGGAGCCAGCGTAGATGCCAGTCAATGCGCTCGCGGCCGGCGCCCGAGTCGAGATTCGGTCGGCGGAATGGATCGTCCGCCGCGTGGACGCCACGTCCACGGGCGGCTACTCGCTGCTCGTCACCGGCGTTTCCGAAATCGTCCGCGACAAGGAAGCCCGATTCCTGACGGAAATAGAGGGCAAAGGGATCAAGGTTCTCGACCCGGCCGAAACGGAGCTGGTCCCCGACCCCTCGCCCCAGTTCCGGAATACCAGGCTCTACCTCGAAAGCTTGCTCCGCCAGTCGCCACCAACAGACACGGACCTGTGGATCGGCCAACGGGCGGCTATAGACGATCTGCCATTCCAGCTCGACCCGGCCCTGCAGGCGCTCGATCAGCCGCGGCAGCGCATTCTCATGGCGGATTCGACGGGTCTGGGAAAAACCATCGAAGTAGGCGTCCTCCTGAGCGAGCTGATCAAGCGCGGTCGCGGCAAGCGCATTCTGGTCGTTACGGTGAAGAGCATGATGACCCAGTTCCAGAAGGAAATGTGGTCGCGATTCACCATCCCGCTCGTGCGTCTCGATTCCGTCGGCATCGACCGCATCCGCACGCGCATTCCGGCCAACGCCAACCCGTTCCACTACTATGACCGCGCCATCATCTCCATCGACACCCTCAAGGCCAGCACGGATTACCGCGTCCATCTCGAACGCTGCCGCTGGGACGTGATCGTCATCGATGAAGCGCAAAACGTGGCGGTCCGCGGCAGCGGCCGGTCTTTGCGCGCCAAACTCGCTGACCTGCTCTCCCGCCAGTCCGACACCCTGATCATGACCTGCGACGCCGCACGATGGCAAGCCTGCGTCGTTCGCGAGCCTCATGAACATGCTCAACCCCACGGCCATCGCCAACCCCGAGAACTACGGGCCGGAGGACATCAAGGGCCTGTTCGTGCGCCGGTTCAAGAAGGACGTCCAGGACCAGATCGCCGGCGCCATGAAGGACCGGCGCGTGATGAAGCGATCGGACGACGCCTCGCCCAAAGAGGAACGCGCTTACGAAATCCTGGCCGGCCTGAAGTTCCGGTCCCTCGACCGCGCACAGCGCGCCGGCCAACTGCTTTTCCGCACGGTGCTCGAAAAGGCGCTGTTCTCCAGCCCGGCGGCGTGCCTTCAGACCATCAACGCACGGCTGAAGAAGCTGGAATCCGATGCTTCACCCGAAGCTGCCCACGACCGCACCATGCTCCAGGACCTCGCCACCGCCCTCGAGGCCATTACTCCCGCCGATTTCAGCAAATATCGGAAGCTGCTCGCAGACCTGCGTCCCGACGGCAAGCTGGAGTGGAACCCGGAGAACCCAGCCGACCGCCTGGTGATCTTCAGCGAGCGCATCGAAACCGTGAAATTCCTGAAGGAAAACCTCGCCCGCGATTTGAAACTCGAGGCCGGCCAAGTTGAGGTGCTGTACGGCGGCTCCGGCCAGGACGATATCGACCTCCAGCAGATTGTGGGCGATTTCGGCCGCGACCGCGCCCCCGTCCGCCTGTTGATCGCATCCGACATCGCCTCGGAAGGCATCAACCTGCACTTCCTCTCCCACAAGCTCCTCCACTTCGACATTCCCTGGTCCCTGATGGTGTTCCAGCAGCGAAACGGCCGCGTGGACCGCTACGGTCAGGAGCGTCAGCCTGTCATCGCCTACTTCTACACCACCCCGAAGAACGACCGCGTGCGCGGAGACCTGCGCATCCTGGAACTGCTCATCGAGAAGGACACCCAGGCGCACAAGAACATCGGCGATCCCTTCGCACTCCTGGGCGTCTTCGACGAGCAGGAAGAGGAGCTGATTATTGGCCGCGCCATCGAAGAGTGCACGACGCCGGCCGATTTCGAATGCAAGCTGGAACAGAACGCTGGCGACGACTTGCTGGCCGCGCTCTTCGGCGACGCGCCCGTGCCCAAAGGCTTCGCCGCCCGCGGCCGCACCCGAACGCCCGCCTCGCTCTACCCGAGCGACCTGGAGTACGTGCGGAGCGGCCTGGAATCCCTGCTCCCGAAGCTCGACGTCCAGGCCGAGGCCGACCCCTCCCGGCAGATGATGAGCCTCACCATAAACGAGGACCTCCGCCGCGCCTTCCGTTTCCTTCCACACGAAGTCGTGCCAGAGGACGGCCGCCTGCACCTCACCGCCGACCGCGCGCTGGTGAAGAAGGCCATCAAGGATAACCGCGCCGATGACCGCGCCCAGGAGCAAACGTGGCCGGATATCCACCTCCTCTGGGACCTGCACCCCGTGGTGGAGTGGCTCAATTTCAAGCTGATGGTGAGTTTCCGGCGGCATGAGGCGCCGGTGGTGACGCTGCCCGCGCTCGAACGCGGCGAGCTGCTCTACCTGATCGAGGGCGAAATCCCCAACCGCAAGGCGCAGCCGGTGGTGCATGAATGGTGTGCCGTCCGCTTCCTGGGCGGCGCGCTCGCCGGGACCATCGGCCTGGACGATTTCCTCCGGCGCACGGAATTTGGCGCGCGCGCCTGGCCCAACCCCGGCCATGAACCCAACCTGATCCCCCTGCGCAGCCTGCTGCCCGAGGCGATAGCCGAAGCGCGCCGCTGGATCTCCAAATGCCGCGTCGAGTATGAGCGGCGAATGCAGCCGCGCCTGGCCGCCGAACTGGAAAAGCTCCAGCGCCTCCACGGCCGCCAGCACGAACAGCTTGAACTGGATTTCCGCGACGACGGGGCCGGGTTCCGTGAAACGCGCCTTCGCAAGAAGGAGGAGAAGGCTCGCCACATAGACCGCATCTTCCACGAATACGGAGAGTGGGTGCGCGATTCCATGACCACCGAGGACCAGCCCTATCTCCGAGTGGCCGCCGTATTCCGGGGGGATGAACGATGACGCTCGCGGGCATCGCCAACGAGAACGAGTTCTACACGGAGCACTACGTTCACTCCATACTGGAAGGCGATCTGCGCGACCTGTTTTCCCGGTGGGCCGCGCTCGCCGAGCCGCCCTACGAAGCGCTCAAGAAGCTCCGCGTCCCTTACGAACAGATGACGCGGGAATTGAGCCGCACGGGCGGCAATGCCGCGCGCCTGGAATGCCGACAGGAATGGTTCGCGCGCTTCTTTGCCGCGCTGGGCTACACGCTGGCCCCGCGGATCCGCGAGCTCGAAGGCGGCGTCCACATCCCGCTCGCCGGCGAGATCACTCGCCGTTCGGGCGAGCCGGAACTGTGGATTCTGGAAACACTCGAACCTTCGGGCGAACCCGCCGACCCGCTCACCCTGCCGTTCCTGCCCGAGCAGACGGTCGGCGAGGCCCCGGACTCCTCGCGGCTGCCTGCAGCGGATCTCGAAACCGTCCTCACCAAGTACGTCTTCGCCGCCGCCGAGCCGCCCCGCTGGGTGCTGCTGTTCAACACCGGCCAAGTCCTGCTTTTGGACCGCAACAAGTGGACGCAGAAGCGGATGCTGCGCTTCGATCTCGCCGCCATCCTGAACAGCCGAGAGGAGAGCGAGCGCAAAGCCGCGGCGGCGCTCCTGCACCACGACAGCGTCACACCCGCGGAAGGCGCCTGCCTGCTCGATACGCTCGGCGAGAGCTCCCATAAGCACGCCTTCGCGGTCTCGAAGGATCTGAAATACAGCGCGCGCGAAGCCGTGGAGCTGCTCGGCAACGAGGTGGTCTGGCACGTGCGCGAGGCTCACCTGGGCATCTTGCAGGAGATCGACGCCGAAGACCTCACGCACCAGTGCCTGCGTTACCTGTACCGCCTGCTGTTCCTGTTTTTCGTGGAGGCGCGGCCGGAGTTAGGCTACGCGCCCATGAAGAGCGACGAGTACCTCAAAGGCTACAGCCTGGAATCGCTGCGCGACGTGGTGGAGCAGGGCGACCTCACCACGGAAGAGAGCCGCAACGGCTACTACCTGCACGACTCCATCTCCAAGCTGTTCGAGTTGGTGTGGAACGGCGTACACGAAAAGGATACGCAGCTCGACGTACTGGCCCAGACCAGCGACATTCACGTCTTCCGCATGAAGCCGCTCCAGGGCGACGTGTTCAACCCGGCTTCAACGCCGCTGCTCAGGGGCGAGAAGGTTTTTCGCAATGCCATACTCCTGCGGGTCCTGGAGCTGCTTTCGCTTAGCCGGCCCGAATCCGGGCGCAGCCGGGGCCGCATCAGTTACCGCGAGCTCGGCATCAACCAGCTTGGCGCGGTCTACGAGGGCCTGCTTTCCTATACCGGGTTCTTCGCGAAGGAGAAGGACGGCCTCTATGAGGTGAAGAAGGCCGGCGAGCCTGCCGACCCGCTCCAACAGGCTTATTTCGTCCGCGCCGCCGACCTGCCGCAATACAAGACCGAAGAGATTGTCTACGACGACCAGGGGCGTCCCAAGTGGTATCCGCGGGGGACGTTCATCTACCGTCTGGCTGGCCGCAACCGCCAGAAGAGCGCGTCGTACTACACGCCAGAAGTGCTCACCCAATGCGTGGTAAAGTACGCGCTCAAGGAACTGCTGGAGGGCAAGACGGCGGACCAGATTCTCGATCTCACGGTTTGCGAGCCGGCCTTAGGTAGCGGCGCGTTCCTCAACGAAGCCCTGGACCAGCTTGCCGATGCATACCTGGACCGGAAGCGAAAAGAGACTCACCGCGACATCTTACACGGCGACCTGGAACGCGAGAAACAGAAAGTGAAGGCCTGGCTCGCCGACAACCGCGTATTCGGCGTCGACCTTAATCCGGTAGCGGTGGAGTTGGCGCAGATCTCGCTATGGTTGAACACCATCCATGAGGGGCATACGATTCCCTGGTTCGGCGCGCAGCTTGCGGTGGGCAACAGTCTGATCGGCGCCCGCCGCCAGTTCTTTACGCACGAGCAAGTTGCAGGGCGGGAGCGGGAGTGGCTCGAAG
>OMOG01000572.1:8534-9575 GCA_900290305.1 Candidatus Sulfopaludibacter sp. SbA4 | reverse complement strand
GGAATGCTGGAGCAGGTGCTGGAATAGTGGGACAGGCCTCCCGGCCTGTCTGAGTTCCCCATGCGAGGTCAGTAATGTCTCTGCGAATGTCGATCGTGCTGCTGGCGGCTGTGGCGGCGGTTGCGGTGTCCGCGTACCAGTCGGAGATCGCCGAGTGGCGGCGGGCAAGAGAGACGGCCTTGAACGCCGACGGCGGATGGCTTTCGGTATCCGGACTCTTCTGGCTGCACGAGGGAGCGAATCGCTTCGGCAAGGACCCATCCAACGATATCGTGCTGCCCGACGGGGCAGCGCATGCCGGCCTGTTCGAACTGCATCAGGGTAAGGTGACGGCCACGGTGGACGGCCGCACGCAGCAGGTGGCGCCCGATTCGGCAGATGTGGTCAAAGTCGGGCGATTAAACCTGTTCCTGATCAAGCGCGGTGACAAATTCGGCATCCGCCTGAAGGACCCGGACAGCGAGTACCGGCGGGAGTTCCACGGGATCGAGTACTTCCCCGCGAACGAGCGCTATCGCGTAACGGCCAGATTCGTCGCGGAGCGGCGGACCATTCCGATTCTCAATATTCTCGGGCAGACGGAAGCATCGGAATGCCCGGGATACGCGGTGTTCCGCCTGCAAGGGCAGGAACTGAGACTGTATCCGATCCTGGAAGAGCCGGGCGCAAAGGAGCTGTTTTACATCTTTCGCGACCAGACCACCGGGAAAGAGACATACGGCGCCGGGCGGTTCCTCTATTCGGACCTTCCGAAGGACGGGCAGGTTACGCTGGACTTCAACAAGGCTTACAATCCGCCGTGCGCGTTTACGCCCTACGCTACGTGCCCGCTGCCTCCCAAGGAGAATCACCTGGCCGTGCGGATTGAAGCCGGCGAGAAGAAGTACGGGCACTGACCCGTTCCGCCATTTCCTCCCGGTCGACGGCAGGTAAAGCCCGACGGGGTCGGCGGCGGGCATGCGCCTAACCGCCATTTCCCACAGTGTTCAGGTGCAGTGAACGTGGCGCAGGCACTCGTGCCTGCCGCGTCGGCACTCATGC
>OMOG01000572.1:6798-8524 GCA_900290305.1 Candidatus Sulfopaludibacter sp. SbA4 | reverse complement strand
TCGACACGGCAGGCACGAGTGCCTGCGCCACATCGGCCGGCCGAGCGTGAGAAATCCGGGCTAACTCGAGATGACGAGGATGCACACTCCGAATCCCGCGGTCCAGAGGACGGCTGCTAACAAGGTTCCGGCCACGATGCCGCGTGCCGGGGCCAGGTAGTCGCTTCGCTCCTCGTTTTCCAGTACCTGGATCGAGAACGGGGTCTCGGCCTTCATTACCCTCGCCGATACCACACCGGCCATGGTCACTACGGCGGTTTCCGCTATCACGAGGTTGGTCATTAGATCCGTCATTGTCCCCTCCGTTCGCCGGCTGCGTACCGACTCTGGTGCCTTAATAAGCACTTTGGAGGCCACCCGGTCCACCGCCGTCAAGTCAGGCCGTTCCGGGCGCAAGCGCCCCTGGGATCGGGATTCTATGAGGGCTTCTCAGAACACGGGGGTTCAAGGGATGAACACATCGGTTCACGCGATCCAATGCCGGTACACGTACCAGCCATTGCCGAGGATCGTCGCCAGCGGCAGGAAGAGGAACGCGCGCGACCCGCTTCGGGCTGGCTGGCCCTGCTGGTCGATGACCACGTTTCCGGGCAGACTCCGGAACAACAGGCCGCGGGAAAGGTCTGCCGGATCGTACAGGACCAGCGTCTCCGAGCCACTCTCCAACTGCTCCGGATGGTTCGTGCGCAGGCTGGCGCGGCCGGTCAATCCGTTCTGCGCGGTGAACTCGAATGCCATGCGGTAGTCGGCACGGCCATTGGTGCGGGAGCTGGTTACCACTTTCTCGACGAGCCGGCCGGAGGCGGGCAACCCCTCGCGCAGGAGCCGCAGCCTCCATCGGCCCTTCACCAGTCCTGCGATCACCAGGCCCAGTCCAATCGCCGGCACCAACGCGGGCATCGTGTCCCGCGGGCCCAAGGGCCGGCGCCGCATGCCGGCGATGCGCGATATGGCGGGATCGAGGCGCAGATACTCCACGGTTACGGGACCGAACACGCACCGCTCCAAGGCGAACGACGCGCCTTGAAACTGCCGCCCCTCCACCGCGTAGTGGTACAGGTTCCGGTACACCCACTGGCGCTGAGACGAGCGCCCCTGGGAGAGCCCGGTCTGCCTGCATTCCAAGGTTACCCCCGTGGTGCGAGCCACGGTGTCCTCGCGGAAGCGCCAGCCCGAAAGATCGGCGTTCCAGGCGAATCCCCAAAAGAAGATCGAACCAAAGCCCAGAAGCAGCCAGCCGATTTGCGCGCCCGCGCCGCCCAGCATCACCTGGACCGCTAGCAGCGGCGCGATGGTTCTCGGGGGTGGGGCCAGAGACTCCATACCCGGAGTATAAGTCATGATACACAGTACGCTATAGTTTAGAGATGCCGCGCAGCCTCGGGTGGTTCATCCTGGCAGCGGTCGGGGCCGGGTTGGCTGCCGGCCAGCAGCCTCTCACGCCTGCCGAGCGCCAGTTGAACAACGAGTCATTCGAGCACATCTGGAAGACCGTTCTCGACAACCATTGGGATCCCAAGCTGGGTGGCCTGGACTGGCAGGCGGTGCACGACGAACTGCGTCCCAAGATCGAGGCCGCCACCACCATGGACCAGGCGCGGCAAGTGATGTCCGGGATGCTGGAGCGCCTGCACCAGACGCACTTCGGCCTGCTCTCGGGCGACGTGTACAAGGAACTGGACGCGGGCGGGGGATCGCGGGGCGCCAATCCGGGCATCGATCTGCG
>OMOG01000572.1:0-6788 GCA_900290305.1 Candidatus Sulfopaludibacter sp. SbA4 | reverse complement strand
CACGGGGTCAAGCCGGGATGGGAAATTGCACGCGTCAACGGCAAAGACATGGCGCCCGTGCTCGCGAGCATTCGCGCGCAGTACAAAGATTCGACGCTGCTCGACCTGCGACTGACGCGGTCGGTCCTTTCGCGCTTGCAGGGAAGGAGCGGCACCACCGTGCAACTGGATTTTACAGACGGCCGCGACCAGCCCGTCTCCATCACGCTCGAGCGCGTCCAGCCGCGCGGCCGGATCGCGGGGTTGGGCAATTTCCCGGGTGACTACTTCTGGGCCGAATGGCGCAAGGCGCGGCCGGATGTGGCCTACGTGCGGTTCAACATGTTCATGGACCCGGAGACGCTCTCCAAGACTTTTGAAGACGCGGTGAAGGGCTGCCCGGACTGCCGCGGTTTCGCGATCGATGTGCGGGGCAACCCCGGCGGCATCGGCGGCCTGGCCATGGGGGTGGCGGGCTGGTTCATCGATCAATCCGGACTGCAATTGGGCACCGAGTATCTGCGCGGGGCCACCCTCAAGTTCATGGTGTTCCCGCGGCCGCAGACGTTTCGCGGTCCGCTGGCGGTCCTGGTGGACGGCTGCTCCGCGTCGACGGCGGAGATTTTTGCGGGCGGCCTGAAAGACGTGGGCCGCGCGCGCATTTTCGGCACGCGCACGGCGGGCGCCGCGCTGCCTTCCATCATCGAACGGCTGCCCAACGGCGACGGATTCCAGTACGCTATCGCCAACTACATTTCGCAAGGCGGCAAGCCGCTGGAAGGCATCGGCGTGATCCCGGACGACGAAGTGCGTCTGACGCGCCACCAACTGCTGGAAGGGCAGGACCCGGTACTGGATGCCGCGATCGATTGGATTGAGAAATCAGGACAGGTTTCCCAGCCTGTGAAGTGAGGCAACATTTATGAACTCTCCTACTCGAACACGAAGCACGTGGATTGGCGTGGCCCTGCTGGTCTCGGCAGCCGGCGCACTGGCGGCAGCCGACGATCTGCCGAAGGCCGACACCATCCTCGACAAATACATCGAAGTGACCGGCGGCAAAGCCGCGTACGCCAAGGTCCACAACGAAGTCTCCAGCGGGACGATGGAATTCGCCGCGATGGGGCTCAAGGGTCAGTTGGTCTCCTACACCGCCGAGCCCAACAAGCGCGTGGCGGAGTTCACGCTGCCGGGCGTTGGCAAACTGCTCGACGGGGCCAACGGGGAGGTGGCTTGGGCGACCTCGGCGATCCAGGGGCCGCGCATCAAGGAGGGCGACGAAAAGGCCCAGGCGCTGCTGGAAGGTACGTTCAACGCCGACGCGCACTGGAGAGACCTGTTCAAGAGCGCGGAAACGGTGGCGGTCGAAGCCGTGGACGGCAAGGACTGCTACAAAGTGGTGGTCACTCCCAAGGCCGGCAGTCCGATCACCCGGTGGTATGACAAGCAATCCAATCTGCTGTTGAAATCGAGCATGGTCGCGAAGAGCCCCATGGGGGAGATGGAAGCGGTCTCGGTTTTCAGCGACTACCGCAAGGAGGGCGACCTGCTGGTGCCGCACAAGGTAGTCGCGCAAGTGGCCGGGCGCGAGCTGGTCATGACCGTCGATAAAGTGGAGTACAACGCGGATTTGCCCAAAGACCGGTTCGACTTACCGGACGATATCAAGGCGTTGCTGAAGAAACAGTAGCACGGACGCGGTTGTCACTGGATGGCGAGCGCCACCGTGTTCGAGGTACTCGCGTTCCCCGCCGCATCCTGCACGGTCACTACCGCGCTCACCGGCCCGCTGCCCGCCAGGCTCTGCGGGATCTGCACGTTGATCTGATCCAGTCCCGTGTAGCCGCCTTGCGGGCCGGCGTACAGCACCGGGATACTCTGCTGGTTGATCTGCACGGTGACCGTGGACGCGTGCCGCAAGCCGGTTCCAAAAAGCTCCACGACCACGGTGTCGCTGGGCGAGCCGAGACTGATAGGCTGCGCCATACAGCTTCCCGCAGCGCTGCCGCAACTGAAGGTGAGCTGGCTGGATTCGGTTCCATCGGCGTGCGCGGTAATGGCGATGGCGGCCGCGGCGCCCTTGCCATCGGCGTTGGCCGTGTACAGGCCGGGCGCCGCCGCAGCCACCTGCACGATCCCGGTGGCCTGGGTGCCGTCGCCGCTCTTGATGGTCACGGTGGCCGGACCGGGCTTCGCCCCCGGGGGCACCAGGTAGTTGACTTGCAGCGGTGACGCGGAGAACAGCGGAACGCTGTAAGTCGTGTTGGCGCTATCGACCAATGTCACCGAGGTGCCGCCGAGCGTGGTGGGGAAATTTGCAGAGGACGCGACGGCGCTGGCATTCGCCAGATCGGCGCCAAACGCGCTGACCAGCTCATCGGGGGCGACCGTGGCATTCGCCATGCACGGGTTCGCCGCGGCGCCGCAACCAGGATTGAAAATGCTGGGCACGGTGGCATAGCTGGCGCTCGATAGACTGGTGGCGGTCTTGATTCCCAATTGCCGGCTCCAGGACTGGTAGGTATTCGCAGTCGCGGTCAGTTGGCCCTTCCGCAACGCATCGACCACCGAGGCATCGTAAGTGGAATCACCGGGTTTATCGTGGCCCAAGGTGCCCAGTGCGAAGAACGCTTCGGTGGTGAACGGGGCGATCGATTCCATTCCGTAGAAAGCGGCGAACGCGGACATGGCCTGCAGCCAGTTCCCATCCATGCCGGCGAAATCCAGGTCGCACGGTCCCACCAGCGCGAGGTCATCGAGAGACGTCCGCAGATAGCCGGACGGGTTCAGCGCGGTGAGCGGCAGCGGGCTGGGCAGGTATTGCGGAGCCCAGGTTTCCTCGATATAGACTCCCTTCTTATTGGCATGAGCGAGGTTGGTCCAGGCGATATATTGATCGAAGGTATCGACGTTATAAATGTCCATGGTCATGAAATCCAGGAGCGGGATATTCACGAAGTCCAGCCAATACGCGTTTTCCTGATTGCTGAGAACCGGCAGCGCGCCGTTGAGGAATCCTCCGGCTCCCACCCGCGTGTGCGGCGAGGCAGCCTTGATCAAGGGCGCGGCGGCCAGGATGAAGTTGTGCCAGGCCGTAATGTTCGTGGTGAGCCCCAGGCGGCCATCCATGGTGCTGGCTTCGTGCACGATCACGAAATTGTCCGGCTGGTAGCGCGCCGCCAGTTGTTGCCAGGCAGGCAGGGCCGCGTTCTGAAAGTCCTGGAAAGCCGGTTTCGTGCCGACTTCGCCCGGGTTGACTTCCGGGTTGATCGCGAGGCCCAGGCCCAATTGCCGGATGTGCCCGACCAGCGCATCGTACTTGGCCATCACGTTGGGGTCGGCGAGAGACGTGACTCCGGGGTTGAATTCGATCCGCTGCGCGCCCGCCTGCTTCAAGCCATCGACATAGTCCAGCAGGGCATCGAGCGGAGCGTTGGCGATCGCCGATCCGTGGGCGAACACCAGGTTCGCGCTGAAGACGACGGGCCGCTGGGGCGGGCCGACGATGGTGAGCAAAGCGCGGATGGTGGCGTTCACCGCGGAGATGAACTGCGCTTCGAGGATGGTCTCCGCGGCGAGGGAAGACACGAGGACCAACACCAAGGCCGCTCTTAGTGTCGACACGAGCGGGGGAATGCGGAGGGTTGGCAGGCGGACCCAGAGGGTACCCCGCCTGCCCCACCAAGCGGGGCGACTCAGGAACACTGCCCCACTACCTCGAAGTGGCGCTCCGTTCCGGTCGTGACGATCACGGTATCGTTATGCAGGCCGCCCAACGCAGCCGGGCGGCCGTTCACGGTGGCGCTCTTCACGGCATTCTGCAGCGGCATGCGGAGTTTCACGTGCAGTTCTCTGGGCGCGCCCGGCCTCGCCAATTCGACGGTCGAGACTACGGTCTTCGCCGCGGGCTTCGCCGCGAGTTGGAAATTCACGCGCCCCCAGCGCGTGGGCGCCTGGTCGATGCGAATCTCGTTGCCCGAGGCCACCCACTCGCGCGGAAGGCCTTTTCCCAGGTACAGCCGGTCCTCGTCGGAATCTTCGAGCGCCAGCATCCAGCGGACCAGCAGGGGAATGGTCTGCTGGGCGGGGATGCAAAACGTGGCGGTGCCTCCGGTGATCCCGGCCACTTCGCCGGCGGTCCAACTGCCGGGGGTGTGGTCGTGATAGCGGTGCGAATAGAGGAACAGCAGGTACTCCTCGACGCGATCCAGGCGCAGCAGCATCTGCGCGTAGCCGTAGGAAATGAAGCCGAGAATCGCGCGGCCGTTGGGATTGGGACGGCCCACATTCGCCACCACACCCAGTGTAGTGGCGCCGTAAGCGCGCATGCAATCCACCACCAGGTTGGCGAGCTTCGCGGGCAGCATGTCCGCCTGCAACAGCTCGGTGTAAGGCCGGTGCGGCCACTGCTGCGGGCTGGGCCGCTCCTGCGCCATGGATTCGCGGAACGTGAGTTTCGCGCCGGGCAGCGGCCCGACGTAG
The DNA here is from genome assembly GCA_900290305.1 of Candidatus Sulfopaludibacter sp. SbA4. Taxonomy (GTDB): domain Bacteria; phylum Acidobacteriota; class Terriglobia; order Bryobacterales; family Bryobacteraceae; genus OMOG01. The sequence continues at coordinate 2,327 of OMOG01000572.1, read as the reverse complement.
GGCGGGTTCATGTCGGAGCGAATGTTCTTCTCGATGCCGCGGACTGCTGCATCCTGCAGCACTTTGCTGCGCTTCAGCCAGTCCTGCGCTTTGGCGCGGTTGACGGTCTGCCAGACTTGCCCGATGTCTTTCAAGCCCCGAGCCGCGAATGCGCTGTTGGCGAAGTACGGCTGCCACCAGGTGGCCGGCTCCGCCGCCAGGCAGGCGTCGGATTCGCTCCAGCCGTGGATCAGGCCGTGCCCGGGATGGTCGTCGGGCAGGCGCAAGCTTTCGTCGTGCATGGCGCCGAGCATGGCGGCGGTGGCCTCGACCTTGGACCGGTGCCTGGTGATCAGCGCGGGATCCCGCGTGTAGTTGCAGTAGCGCGCGAGCAGGGAAAGTGTCAGGCCGAACTGCGCGGTCTCGGGGCCGCGCATGTTGATCATGCCCTTCGCGCCGGTGAAATCGGTGAGGTAGTTGTCGATGATCAGGCGCGCGGGCTCGAAGCGGCCCCACTCGAGGTTGGTATAGACGGCGCTGGTGAAGACGTCCTGGAAGCCGTCGTATTCGGGGCCGTAGTAGTCGCGGTCCACAGCGCCGTACTTGGGATAGACGCCGCCGGGCCGCACCATGATCTCTTTGGCGACGGCATGCTTCGACATGTCGACCCAGACGTTGTGCGGAAGCGCAGCCGCGGCGAGATCGTGGAGTTGGCGGTCCCAGTAGTTGGCGAAGACCAGCAGCGCGCGGTAGAACTCTTCGGGCTTGGGGTCCTGACGGGCCGGCGGATAGGCGGGGTAACTGTAGCCGTAGACCACTTTCGCGACCTTGCCGTTTTCGATGTGGGCGGTGCGATGCCAGGTCTGCACGATGAAGCGGTCGTGCGCTTCCACGTCGCCGAAGACGATCATCTCGATGTAGGCGGTCTCGGAGAGGGGGAAGACTTTTCGAACGGCGGGCATCCATCCGCCGAGCATGCCTTCGAAGCGCTTCTGCGCGATGCCCGCGGCGCGGAGCTCGGGGAAATATTGCGTGGGGTGATAGGTGCGGGTGTTGCCGGCGGGAAAGACCGGCATGGTGTCGGAGCATTCCCTGGTGCCGAGAATGGCGTTCCATCGGGCGGGGCCGCCGCCGAAGCCTTGCGCTGGGGGCGCCGATCCGAGCGGCGGCGCGGCGGACCGCACCTGTTCCGGATCGGGATCGCCATGTTCGAGAAGCTTTTCCGCCAGCAGGTCGCGGGCGGCGGTGCCGATGTCGCTGATCTTGAGGCCGAGGTAGGGTGGGTCGGCTTCGGCGAATGTGGCTTCGGCGCTCTTGGTGAGGACGCGCGTGATGCCGGTGGAGGAGACGAAAGTGATGGGGCCCTCGCGGGTGCCCAGGTCTTCGTAGACTTTCCAGGAGGCGGAGTCGAGATGGAATTCAGAGATGGGTGTGTCGGCGGCGGGATCTTCTTCCGAAGCTTCGACAGGCCAGGAGGCCTGTCCCACTGTGAGGGCGACGTTCTGGAGAAAGCGGCGGCGGTCCATGGTGCCTACGATACAACAAAAGAGGCCAGGGGCCTGGTTGGCAGGCGGAATCCGGAGCGGACCCCCGCTTTCGGGTCCTTGGGACGCAAACCGGGGCGCCTGCCTTTCTGGGAGACGCATCCTGGCTGTGTGTGTCAGTTTGTTTTTCATGACGGCGTAACCTCCTCTGTTTCTTCGGGTTGCGGAGAGAGCTCGGAATCGGGAGACGCATCTGGAGGGTCGTTTTTACAAGATGCGTCTCCCGGGTCCTCGCGAAGCTCGATAATCCGTTTCTTCTCATGTAAGTGACGGAATTTCAACTCGATACCATGGTCGGCGAGGGTCAGGCTGCAGTTTTTGAGCTGCTGAGAGACGCCTTTGGGCGTGGTGCAGATGCCGAATGGTTCCACGAGTTCCAGGAGGTCGGTCGCGCTGCCTCTCCATTGCTTGACCTGTTCGAGGAGGTTGCGGACGGCCTCGACCATCGGATGGGGCGGGGGTGGCGGGTCAAAGGCCCTTTGCATTTCCTCCTCGGTGCAGCCGAGCGCCGGGCAAGCGGCCATGGCCCAGGCGAGCGCACTTGCGCAGCGTCCGGTGGGCTGTGCCATTTGCGGCATGCGGCGGAGCGCCGTGCTGACGGCCGTGCAGAGGGCTCCCACGATGGCCGGCCAGACGCCATCCAAGGCCGACAGGATGCTGTCCTCGGGTCGGGCTCCGGCGGTGAGGGGCGGGAGGGTGACGACGAGGGCGCGTTTGGCGATATCGGCAGGGCACGTCCATCGCTCGGTGACGGTGAGCAGGATGGGGCGGCGGATGTATCGCTCGCCAAAGCGCGAGTGGTGG
>OMOG01000023.1 GCA_900290305.1 Candidatus Sulfopaludibacter sp. SbA4 | reverse complement strand
GGCGCTGGTAAAGGCATAAGGGAGTGCGTCAAAATCGTTATTGCGGACGAAATCGAACAGGGCCCCGTGGAATTGATTGGTTCCGCTGAGAGTGGACACGTTTACCTGAATCTGCTCGTGCCCAAATTCGGCCGGGTAAACGCCGGCTTCCACCTTGAATTCCTGCAAGGCGTCAATCGAGGGAAGCACGGCGTAGGTGTTGAAGCCGGGATCGGTATTTTGCACGCCGTCCAGCGTAAAATTCATGTACTCGCGGCGCGCGCCGGCGACAAAGATCTCCTGTGTAGTTCGATCGCCGCCTTGGCGCGAGCTGGCTTGGCCTCCATTGGCGACGCTATTGTAGGCGACGTTGGGGGTAAGAGCGATAAGCTGGGTGAAGCTGCGCCCGTTCAGGGGCAGATTGACAATGCGGTCATTGTCAATTACGGTTCCTACAGTGGCGCTCTCCGTGGTGAGCAGTGGAGCGCCGCCCGACACCTGCAAAGTTTGCGTCACGGAGCCGATTTGCAGGTGGAAATCGATGCGCGCTACCTGCTCCACCTGCAGTTCCACACCTTCACGGATCTCGACTTGGAAGCCCTGCATCTCCGCTTTCACGTTGTAAACGCCGGGCGGGATCGCGGGGAAAGTGTAATCCCCAGCGCTGTTCGTCGTGGTCTTGCGTGCGACATTCGTCTGGGGGTTAGTTACCGTCACGATGGCGCCCACGACGGTGGCGTCGCTGGCGTCCGTGACTTGGCCGGTAATCTGACCGGCCGTTTGAGCGAAACCGGCGACGCTCAGAACGAACATCGCCCCGAAAAAAAAGGCTATGCGCATGTTTCACCTCGTTGAAGCCCTGAGTTAGGATCGGTATTCTCTACTCCATCCAGCGTGTAGTGATTGAAGCTGGTGCGCCGGCCGCCGGCCGCCATCGTTTCGCTGGCGCGAATACCGCCTTCGGTTGAGGCAGCTTGCCCCCGGCCGGAAAACCCGGTCGAAACATCAGGCGCTAACGAGACCAGGTGCAGATAGTTGCGCCCGTTGAGAGGCAGATCGACAATGCGGCCATTTTCAACTTGTCCCACTTCCAAACCAAGATCGATACGGGCAGCCTGTTGCACCTGTAATTCAATCTCACTCCGAACGAGGGTTTTGAAGCCCGGTTTCTCCGCGCGCAGCGTGTACGTCCCCGGCGCGAGAGATGAGAACGAGTAGGCCCCAGCTTCGTTAGTGGTGGCGGAGCGGGTGGCGTTCGTTCCCGCTGCCAGACTGCACGCCGGCATCGGGAGTCGAACACGTGTTGAAATCATCATGGATTTTCTGTCCCCCTCGGCATGGAGCTTACCCAGCCCGCCCGGTTAATCCGACGCCCAAGTGTCGCAAACGTTTGCGAATCTGAGCGAGACTATCATAGCCACCGATGTTTGTCAAGCACACGTTTTGGGGCGCTTTAACGATAGCGTAGTGGCGCTCGGCGATGGCGCATTTGCGTTGACAAGCACCGTGCTTGGCAGCAATAATTGGAAGCGCTTGTGAGAATCGATGCCCGCTACCATTAAGGATGTTGCCCGGGAGTCGGGCGTCAATATTTCGACCGTCTCACGGGCCCTCAACCACGGCTACGGCGTGAATGACCAGACACGCGAGCATGTGATTGCCGTCGCGGCCCGGCTGAACTATCGCCCCAACCGTATAGCCCGCGGCCTGGTGACCGGGCGGTCGCATTCTTTGGGGCTTATTGTCAGTGACATTCGCAACCCCTTTTTCGCCGAAGTTGCACGCGGCGCCGAAGATGCCGCCCGCACCGGGAACTGTGACCTGGTGCTTTGCAATAGCGACCTCGATGCGGATAAACAGATGCAGTACGTCCAGTCGCTATTGGAGAAGCGCATCGATGGCATCATGATGAATTCGGTGTCCATGTTGAGCCGGGAACAACAAACTCAACTGGCCGGTTCGGGTGTGCCCATCGTATTGCTGAACCGTCCCGCTTCGAATCACACATTTTCCACGGTTTGCGCCGACAACGAATCGGGAGGCGCTTTGGCAGCCCGCTATCTCCTGGGTCTCGGCCATCGCAGAATCGCCCATCTTACCGGACCGCGCCAGCACGGCAATCTCAGCGACCGCGCCCGCGGCTTCGTGCGCGCGCTCCAATCCGCGGAGAATCCGGTTCAGCCCATCGTTCTCCACGGAAAATTCAATTTTGATGGCGGGGCCGAATTGGCCAGGAAATTGTTGGACGCGCACCCGGACGTTACCGCGATTTTCGCGGCCAACGACGTAATGGCCTTTGGTGTAGTACAGGCCGCGCTGGACCGCGGGCTCCGTATTCCGGAGGACTTGTCGCTGATCGGTTTCGACAACATCGAATTCTCGGTAGTGGTGCATCCGCCGCTGACCACCATCCATCAACCTAAATATGAGATGGGATCCGCGGCAGTCGATATCCTGCTGCGGTTGGCGCGCGACAAGAGCAAACAGATTCCCGAGCATCGCCGGCTGGGCGTTGAGCTCGTCGAACGGCAATCCTGCCAACAGCGCAATAGCGGCGAACTAAGGCTTCCCCGCGGACGTCAAAGCCACCGATAACACCGCCAGCCCGCCCGCGAACAAAAGCAGCGCCAGCCACATTCTCGCCTTCACCGGCCCCGCGCCTGCGAACTCTTTCCAGACCAGCAGACCCCACAACGCGGCGATCAACGGGCCGCCCTGCGCCATCGCGTAACTGGGCGCACTCGCAGGCTGCGATTCTATGGGCGATCCCGCCACTACAAAACTCGCCACCGTACCGGCGCACCACACCGCGCCTCCCAGCAAACCGGCGCGGTGCACCGCCAGGCCGTTTTTGAAATACTCCGGTAACTCCAGCGGCTCGCCCTCCACCGGAAGGTTCATGAAGAACAGGTTGTACACAAAAGTCGAGAACAGCATTCCCGCCGACACCAGCACCGCCAATGCGTAAGGACCCAAGCCCACCTCGCCCGTCCTGGCCCAATCCACCATCGGAAAAAACGCCGCCGTCACCAGTCCGCTCGCGGAGCACAGAAGCAGCGGCTTAATCCAGCCCTTTTTGGTGAACCGCGAATATGCCGCCCAATCCACCACCATGGCCGCCACAACCAGTACGCAACCCGCGATCGCGAGCGGCCAGTTCGCCGTCTTGCCCGGCGAGACCGCCAGGATCACCAGCGTGAATCCCGCCGCCAGCGGGAATGCCACCGCCAGGCCGGTGATCGAGATCGCCGCCACCAGCAGCATGTTGCCCAGGTTGAACAACACACCGGCCAGGAATCCGTACAGCCATTGGCGTTTCCCTGCGCGAATGAAATCGTCCATCAGCGAGAAGCCATCGAATCCCAAATTCCCGAATGTCAGCCCGCAAACCAGCGCCATCGCCATCGCGCCCAAAGCGAAATCGAAGTAAAACAGCTCGAACCGCCACCGGCCCGCTCGCACCTTCAAAGTGCTGGCCCACGATCCCTGGCACAGCAGCCCGAGGATCGATAGCATCAACGCCACGACATAAGTTTGAGGCAGAATCATACGTTCATTCCAGGTGCGGCGGCGCACCGCCCGCCTGCACCAGCCGCAGCGGTCTCGCCAGCTCGGAACATTCCGGCAGCGGCGTGACCGAATAGTAATTTAACCCGTAGCGCCACCGGCGGTCGATATTGTCGACGCAGACCTCGCCCGCGCGGCCCGCGATCTCCTGCCACAGCCCGCGCGCCGATCCCACGCGGTTCAACTCCGGAGCGGCGGTCAGCTTGAGGTAGATCATGCCCGCGCCGGCGCCCGCCGCGACCAGCACGGTGGCGGCCAGCCGCAGCTTGCGCCCCTCCAGCATCCACACGCCGGCAGCGACCGCAACCGGCAAGAACCACGTCCAGTGAAAGGCCGGCCGCGGCGCCCGCGAAAGGCCCATGGCCACAGCGTCGGGAAGGATGGGCGTGGCAGCCGGGAACACCACCAACGCCAGCGCGCAACAGATCAGGGTGGCACAGGAATTTCTTGACCCGTCACCGGGCCTGCCTGTGTTCGGTGCCTCATCGAGCGCCACTGCCATCAGCGCAGCCGCTGCGGGAACGAGCGGCAGCACATAGCCGGCCAGCTTGTTGACCGACATCGTGAAGAAGAGCAGGCCGAACAGAAACCACACCAGCAGAAAGAGCCGCCGCATGTCGCGGTAAGCGGCCCGGCGCGCCAACCCCACCAACAGCGGCGACCAGGGCAGCAGCAGCCCCGCCAACACGGGCAGATAAAATATGCGGGGCTGCGGGTGCCCCAGCGCGTCGGAGGTGAAGCGGCCGAACTGATGCTCCACGAACAGGGTGTCGAGGAACACGCGCCCGTTGCGCAGATAGCAGAGCACGTGCCACGGCGCCGCCACTACCACGAACGGCAGCACCACGCGCCAGCGCAGCAGATCGCGCCACCACCGCCAGCGCAACGCGATCGGCGCGGCCAGGGCCAGCGGCGGAAGACTCTTCGCCAGCACCGCAAAACCGAGCAGGGCCGCCGCCATCGGCAGGAACCGCGTCTCGCGCCGCGCGATCCACGGCAAGGCCAGCAGCATCGCCGCGGAGAACGTCGCGGTCACTGGCAGGTCGGTCGTGCCGACCTGGCTGAACACGATCCATCCCGCGCACGTACCCAGAATGAAGGTGGCCAGCCATGCCGCGCGGCACCCGAATTCGCGCTTCAGGATCCACCAGTAAAACACCAGGAAGCCCGCCGTCATCAGCGCTACCGGCAGCCGCGGCGCCAGGTCCGGCCCCAGTCCCACGCGAAATGCCGCGCCGCTCATCCAATACAACAACACCGGCTTCTCGAACCACCCCGACCCCCAAAGCCGCGGCGTAATCCAGTCGCCCGAACGCGCCATCTCGCGCGCGATCGAAGCGTACCGCGGCTCGTCCGGCCCCACCAGCCCGATCGCATCCAGCCGGAAAAAGTAAAGGAGCCAGGCCAGCGGCATCGCGATCCCGAGCGCAGGCGGAATTCTCCGGGCCATCTCTCCTATCATAGAGACTTGACTGTAACATTCCTTCCACTGACCCCGCCGGGCATCCCTCGCCTGCTGCAATTGATGCAGCAACTGTACGCGCAGGACGGCCTCGGCTACGACGAGCCTCGCGCGCGCCAGGCCATCGACGGGCTATTCGCGGAGCCCGCGCACGGCGGCATTTGGATGGTCCACGCGGATGGCGCGGCCGTCGGTTACATGGTCCTCACCATCGCCTACAGCCTCGAATTCCACGGCCGCTTCGGATTGCTCGACGAGTTTTTCGTGGATAGCGCGTGGCGCAGCCAGGGAATCGGAACGCAAGCCCTGGCGTTCGCCGAAGAGTGGTGCCGGTCGCGCGGGCTCCGCGCGCTGCGCCTCGAAGTTGGCCACGAGAACCCCCGCGCGTTAGGATTGTATCAGCGAACCGGTTTTGAGATTCATGACCGCCACCTCATGACCAAATGGCTGTCGTAGCACAGGCATTCCTGCGTGTGTGTATTTCTTCATTGTAGAGAGGGACCCAATGCTGTTAGACATCGCCAAACTGCCCACCGCCGAAAACTCCGTCGTGCAGCTTCACCCCACCGACACCATCGCGATCGCGCGCGTGCCCATTCCCGCCGGCGCCGAATTGCGCATCGACGGTGTCCGCGTGGTCACTCGAGACGCGATCCCCGCCGGCCACAAGGTGGCGCTGCGGACCATCCCTGCCGGCGAAATGGTGCTGCGCTATGGCCAGGCCATCGGGAGGGCAAGGGGCACTATCGAGGCCGGGCAGCATGTGCACACGCACAATCTCTCCTTCGAAGAGCTGCACCTCGAGTACGAGTTTCCATCCGGAGAAAAGCCCCTGCCCCAGCCGCGCACCGATGGCCTCACATTCCTCGGCTACCGGCGCGAAGACGGCCGCGTGGGCACGCGCAACTACATCGCCGTAGTGGCCGCCAGCAATTGCGCCGCCCACACCGCCGAAACCATCGCCCGCAGTTACGAAGACGAGGCGCTCCCGCCCCATGTGGATGGCGTGGTGGCATTCCCGCACGGCGAAGGCTGCGGGCACTCCATGGGCCCCGATCTCGATCAACTCCGCCGCACCCTGGCCGGCGTCCTGGTGCATCCCAACGTTTCGGCCGCCATCATCCTGGGTCTCGGCTGCGAGGTGAACCAGATCGACCACTACCTCGGGAGCGGCGCGCCCACCAGCCTGCGCCTGGCCGGTTTGACCCTGCAATCGAGCGGCGGCACGCGCGGCACCGTGGACGCTTCGCGCCGCCAGATCGCGCGCTTCATCGAGCAGGCCGCCGCCGAACGGCGCACCGAAGTGCCCGCGTCGAAGATCGTGCTCGGCCTGAATTGCGGAGGCTCGGATTCGTTCTCCGGCATCACCGCCAATCCCGCGCTGGGCTACTGTTCCGACCTGTTGGCCGAGCTCGGCGGCGCCGCCGTGCTGGCGGAAACCACCGAGATCTTCGGCGCCGAGCATCTCCTGGTCAAGCGCGCCCGAAATCGCCAGGTGGCCGAGAAACTACTGGCTTGCATCCAAAATTACAAGCGCTACATTAATCGATTCGAAGGCAGCAGCTTCGACGACAATCCGAGCCCCGGCAACAAGGCCGGCGGTCTCAGCAACATCCTCGAGAAGTCGCTCGGCGCCGTGGCCAAAGGCGGAACGTCGCCGCTGATGGAAGTCTACGATTACGCCGAGCCGGTCACTTCGCCCGGCTTCGTCTTCATGAACACGCCCGGCTACGACCCGGTCTCGCTCACCGGACTGGCCGCGGGCGGCTGCAATCTCATCGCATTCACCACGGGGCGGGGAAGCGCCATCGGATTCCCCACTATCCCGGTCATCAAGATCGCCACCAACGGCAACACCTACCGCCGCATGACTGACAATATGGACGTCAATGCCGGCGCGATTTCGGACGGCGAGCGAACCGTGCAGCAGGTGGGCCGCGAGATCTTCGACCTCATGCTCGAAGTCGCCTCCGGCCGCCACACCTGCGCCGAACGCCTCGGCCACAAAGAGTTCGTCCCGTGGCGCATCGGCCCGGTAATGTAAGACTGGAGCTACTCTCTCACAAACGCCCGAATCTTCTTCATCAACCGCTTGTAATCCACCGGCTTCACTTCGAAGGCGTCGCAGCCGGCTTCTTGCGCCTGCTTGACTTCGTCTAAGGAGGAATGGGCCGTGAGCGCGATGACCGGGATATGGGCGGTTGCGGAGTTCGATCGGATCCGCCGGATGGCTTCCCAGCCATCCATTTCGGGAAGCCCGAGATCCATCAGGATCAGGTCGGGAATCTGTTTCTGCGCCGACTTGACACCGGCCACTCCGTCCATTGCCTGCAGCACCAGATGACCCTCGCGCCGGAGGAATCTCGATACGATTTCCTGGTTCGTTGCGTTGTCTTCAACTACCAATATCAATGCCATCGGATACTCCTGCCGGGAGGCGCAAAGTGAATGTGGAGCCTTTCCCCGGCGCGCTTTCCACGGTGATGTCGCCCCCCATCAGCCGGCACAGCCTGCGGCTGATGGCCAGGCCCAGCCCTGTGCCGCCGTGTTTCCGGGTGCTGGAAGCGTCCAACTGCGTGAAGTAACAGAACAGCTTGTCCAGGTCCTCAGGACGGATCCCTATGCCCGTGTCCACCACCCGCACCAGGTACCAAGCTCCATTCGAACCGCGCTCCGGGTGCGCCTCCACCAGCACCCGGCCCTGGTGAGTGAACTTGCAGGCGTTCCCCACCACGTTGAAGAGACATTGCCGGATGCGCACCCGGTCGCTGTACAGGATGGCCGGCTCGCAGGCCACCCGAATCCCGGTCCCATTCTTCGCGGCGAGCGGCTGGTTGCTTTCCGCCACCTCCCGGACCACCGCGGCGATATCGAACGTGACGGGCTGCAGTTCCATCTTGCCCGCCTCGATCTTCGAAAGGTCAATCACATCCGCCATCGGCACGCCGCAGGCGAGCCTCGCCCCGGAAAGGCGTTCGTTCCCGGACCGCGCGCTGGAATGCTTCGGCATACCCGGGTTCACCGTCGGGGTGGGTGGTGCGGAACTCCCGGTATGCGCGGTTGATGAACTGGACAACACCATCGGCATCGGTCACCCACATCAACGCCGGACAACTGTCGGCCATGATGCGGAAGCGGCCTTCACTTTCGTGCAGCGCCTCTTCCGCCCGCTTGCGCTCCGTGAAGTCCTCCACATGCACCACATGACAGGTTGGTTGGCCGCCGGAGTCTCTGACCACCGAGATCCGGATGCGCCCCCACACGACGGCGCCGCTGCTGTGAACGTAGCGCTTCTCTAACTCCAGGCATCCGCCGGGGTCCTCGCACAACTGCTCTTTGGTCCGCAGGCACAGCCCCAAGTCGTCGGGGTGGGTCAGTTTTGCCCAGTCGCAGCCGAGCAGTTCCTGTTCGGAATATCCGACCATCCGGCAGAAGGCCGCGTTTGACATGGGTGAAGCGCGCGTCCAGGCCGGCCACGCACATGCCGAACGGCGCGTGTTCGAAGATCCCGCGGAATCGTTCCTCGCTTTCCCGACTCATACTCCTTACTTATCGGGCGGTGTCGGGATTCCTTGAAAGCGTCAGGCCAGGATGAAATTCCCCGCGGTCCTCTGAAAAGCCTCGACCTGCCGATCCTCCCATTCGCGGCTGTAACCCAACTCGCCGGCCATCAAATGCGCCACGGGACCGCTCATCTCCATCGCGGCCTGTGCATTCAAAAACAGCGCGCGCGTACGGCGCGCCAGGACATCCTCCACGGTACGGGCCATCTCGTGGCGCGCGGCCCAGACCACTTCCGCGCCGCTATACGGAAGCGCGGCGTGGAGCGGTTCGGCCAGCGAAGGGTCGGACTCCATCAGGCTCCGCACCCCGGGGGCGTCCGAGCCGTAGACGGACAGCGGGCCGAGCGTTGCTGACTTGAGGGCGGAGGCCGGGTGGAAGCCGTGGATATTGAGGTGGCCGGTCCCGCACGGCCTCTCCGGCAGGCGCGCCAGCGTGGCCGCCTGGTTGACGCAATCTTCGGCCATGTGCCGGTAAGTGGTCCACTTGCCCCCGCAGATGGTGATCATGCCCGAGTTCTCGATGCGGATGGTGTGGTCGCGGGAGAGCGCCGCGGTCGAGCCCGCATCGCCCGACCGCACCAGGGGGCGGATGCCCGCGAAGACGCTCCGCACGTCGGAGCGCACAGGCTTCTTGGCCAGGTAGAGCGAGGCCGTCTGCAAAATGAACTCGACCTCCTGCTCCTGCGCGATCGGCTCGAGCGATGGCTCCGCGATCGGAGTGTCGGTGGTTCCGACCACCGTGTGCCCGTGCCACGGGATGGCGAACATCACGCGCCCGTCGCTGGTATGCGGCACCATGATGGCGCTTTCGCTCGAGAGGAACGAGCCGTCGAACACCAGGTGGATGCCCTGGCTGGGAGCGATCATCGGAGTGACCGACGGATCGGCCTGGCGGCGAAGGGAGTCAGTGAAAGGGCCGGTGGCGTTGATCACGATTCGGGCGCCGGCCGCGAACTCCTCGCCGGTTTCCGCGTCGCGGAACGTCACGCCACTGACAAACCCGTCATCGTCCTTAGTCAGTTCCGTAACCTGCGCGTAATTCAGCAGCACGGCGCCCTGTTCGAACGCGGTGGCCACCAGGTTGATCAGCAGGCGCGAGTCGTCGAACTGGCCGTCGAAATAAATGACCCCGCCGCGCAGGCCTTCGGTGTTGATGGTGGGCAGCCGCTCCAGGGTCTCTTCCTTGGAGAGAATCCGCGAAGCGCCGAAGCCGTACTTGCCTGCGAGCAGGTTGTACAGCTTGAGGCCGATGCCGTAGAACGGCGCCTCCCACCAATCGTAGTTGGGCACCACGAAGCCCAGGTTGCGCACCAGGTGCGGCGCATTCTGCAGCAGCAGGCCGCGCTCTTTCAGGGCTTCCATTACCAGAGTGAGATTACCTTGCTCCAGGTAACGGACACCTCCGTGAACCAGCTTGGTGCTGCGGCTCGAGGTGCCTTTGCCGAAGTCACTTTGCTCGAGCAGCAGCACGTCGTAGCCGCGGGAGGCGCCGTCGATGGCGACGCCTGCACCGGTGGCGCCGCCGCCCACGACGATCATGTCCCACGGCCCCGCGTGGGCGTGGAAGCGGCGGTACATTTCGGGGCGGGTCATTAAAGCAAGAAGAACACAGAGTAAGAAAGACACAGGCAAGAATGCCTGTGCTACGGGACTACCAGAGCAACTTTAGCGCGAATTGGCCCTGCCGCGACGGGTAGGTGACGCGGATAGTCCCGAAGGCGGCGCTGGTGGTTTGCGTATTCGGTATCCCGAAGTTCGTGTGGTTCAGGACGTCGAAGAACTCGGCGCGGAATTGCAGCTTGGCCCTTTCCGTGATCCGGAAGTTCTTGTCGACGGAGAAGTCCCACTGATCGAAGTTGGGAGTGCGGAAGGAATTCCGTCCTACATCCCCATACGGCGCGCTGGCGGGTGGGGTGGTGAAGGTATAGCCGGCGAAATACGTGTTCAGCATCGCGGAACGGCTCTGGCTGACGGCACTGCCGGTGACATTGGGGCGCAGGAACGGCTGGCCGCGATAATCGTTGGAAAGCGAACTGACTATATTAGCCCCCGTTGCACTGTAAGTCACATCGAGCGGGAAGCCCGAGTGAGCGGTGTTGATGGAGGTGACTTCCCATCCACCCAGAAACGCATCTACCACGGGATTCATGTTGGAAGCGTATTGGCGGCCCTTGCCGAAGGGAAGCTGGTAGACCACGCTGGTGACATTGTTGAGCTTCACGTCAAAGCTGGAGGGCCCTTTTTCCGCGGCCAGATCGCGAATGTTTTGGGGATTGGCCTGGTAGTAGCCGGCGAAATACTCGAGCGCCTGCTCAGAGTCACCCATGGCTTTGCCCCAGGTGAAGGAGTTCAGGATATACAAGCCCTTCGAGAGACGGTGCTCCACGCGGGCCGAGAGACCATTGTAGTGGTTGTCACCCCCCGGATAGAGCCAGGTGATCGGCCCAAAAGTCGGTATGGGCACGCGCGCGGCGACTCCCAGGCTTTGGCCCGGCAGGTTGGGAGCCGCCTGGTTGTAATCGGCAATGATCGGCATCCGCGTGCTGTGGTTTCCGTTGTAGGAGAGCTCGAGCACCCAGTCCTTAGGCAGTTGCCGCTGCACCGAGAAAAACCAGTTTTGGATGCGCGGCCATTTGCTGTCGGGCGGGGTATAGACCACGTTGGAAAGGGCCGGATTGAAGGCCGCGGGGCTGGCGATGTTGGTGGTAAAGCTGTTGCCGGTGGTGAGGAAGCTGGCCGGCACGGGGCCGCCCGCGGGGATCGTCTGGCTGAAGACACCGAAGAGGGCCTGAGGAGCATTGATCCCTTCCTGGGCGCTTCCGGGCCGGTTGAAGAACGTGTAGCTGATCCCGTACCCGCCGCGGACCACGGTCTTGGAGTCGATGGCGTACGCCGCACCGATGCGCGGTCCGAAGTCGTGATAATCGGGGTGGACCAGGCCGCGGTTGAAGAGGCTTCCACTGGTGGCTTTGATCATGGTGTCGGTGGTGGGGTCGAAATTCGAGTAGTTGTTATCGCGCTCATAGAGCGGCGACGCGAACTCCCATCGCAAGCCGACGTTCAGGGTAAGCTTGGCACTCACTTTATAGTCGTCTTGAAAATACATGGAGTGCACGAATTGCCGGAGATTGATGACCGAGTAGCTTCCCAGGTTCACCTGGTTGGGAACGCCGAACATGAAATCCGCGAGGCTGTAGCTGGTGGAGTCACTGGGGACCGTGCAGGTAGAGGGCTGGCCCAGTTGCGCGCAGGTGGGCTTGCTGAATCCCCCGGCGTACGTGTCCTGACCATACAGCGGATTGGTATCCAGAATCTCGGTGCGGATGGGCAGGAGTTGATAGCCCACCTTGAGAGAATGCCGGCGCAGGGTCTTCGAATAATTCAACTCCGGATCCCAAAGAGTCGGATTCTGGAACTGCGGGTTGCTGGTCTGGCGGCCGAAGGCGGTGAGCCCGGTGATGGTCTGGGTGTCGATTCCGCCGGTGAGACTGGGTGTAGTCGGCAGGCCTTGAAATTCGCCCGGAAACATGGACGCCATGCTCGGGCCGCCCAAATAGGGCGGCACCTTGCCGCCCAGCATATGGGAGAAACCCAAGCGGAACTGGAAGACCGAGGTTGAGTTAATGGTCCAGGTGTAGCCGAGCGAAGCGTTCTGATCGACGGTGTGAATATAGCCGTTGCCGTCGCCGCCGGAGGGACCCGTGAGGTCGGGTGCGTAATACTGCAGGTCCTTGCGCTGGCTGAAGCGCACGAACGCCGACATGCGATCGTTGATCTGGCCGTCGATCCTGGCGTCGAACTTGTCGCCGTAATCGCGGATGAGCAGCAGGGCTTCGTCATTGTTGGAGCGTCCGGGGCCATTGGTCGGCGGCAACCCGGCCAAGACCGTGGCGGCGAAGGGATTCAACTGCGCCACCGGGATCTGCGTGTTGGCGGGATAAACCACGCCGGTGAGCGGGTTGACGACCGCTACGGGGAGAATACCCTGGCGATCGGTCGCGCTGGGGATGGAGTCGAAATTGAGATAACGCTGCAGTTGGCGGTAGCCTTCATAATCGCCAAAGAAGAAGAGCTTGTTCTTGACGATCGGTCCGCCGATGGTGGCGCCGAACTGGTTGCGCTGGAGAGTGGGCTTCACGAAGACGGCGGGACTGAACAGGAAGCCGGTGGCGTTCAGAGACGTGTTGCGCAGGTACTCATAGGCCGAGCCGTGGAACCCGTTGGTTCCGGATTTCATGACCGCGCTCACCACCGCGCCGCCCACGCGCCCGTACTCGGCGCTGTAGTTGCTGGTGATGACTTTGAATTCGGCGACCGCGTCCGGGTTCAATTGCACCAACTGGGCGGAATAGCCCTGGTTGCTGGTGCCGTAAGAGTTGTTATCCATGCCGTCCAGCAGAAAACTGTTGTAGGTGCTGCGCATTCCGTTTACGTTGAAGGCGGCTTCGCGCGGCGTGCCGCTGGCCGAGAAGGAGATGGCGATGGGAGACTTGACGGCGTTGGTGGATAAAAGGGCCAGGTCCGCATAATTGCGGCCGTTGAGCGGAAGTTCGGCGACCGCCGCCAGGGGGATTACCTGGCCGTGCTCGCTCGAATCCGTGTCCAGGGCGGCGGCCGCGCCGGTGACCTCGACGGATTCCGTAATAGCGCCCACTTGCAGGTTGGCGTCCACGCGCTGGCGGGCATTCACGTTTACCAGCACGTCGGTGGTGGTGAATTTCGAGAATCCGGATTGCTCCACTGTGACGGTGTAGCGCCCGACCTTGACGTTGAAGAAATCGTAGTTGCCGTTTTCGTCGGTGGTGGTCCTGGCCTGAATGCCGGTGTCCTGGTTAGTAAGTGTTACATTGGCCTTGGCGATGGCTCCGCCCGAGGCGTCGCGCACGGTGCCGAGAACCTCGGCCGTGTCGAATTGTGCATACAGG
The DNA here is from genome assembly GCA_900290305.1 of Candidatus Sulfopaludibacter sp. SbA4. Lineage (GTDB taxonomy): Bacteria > Acidobacteriota > Terriglobia > Bryobacterales > Bryobacteraceae > OMOG01. Next base: position 9,459 of record OMOG01000023.1, on the reverse strand, counting down.
AGAGTTGTGGCGAGGGAGAATGCCAGGAATAGCGTAGTTCCAATACGATTCATTTTGGGTCGCGAGAGCCCGAACGACGCCGGCAGGCCGATTGCAAATCGGCCAGCAGGTTGAAAACCTGCCCCACATGATACCGCTTGCTGACGCGCGCGGCTCCGATCGGAGCTACGAGTTTTCGAGAATCTGCTCATCATCTTTGCTAACCTCCTTGCGATGTTCTCAACTTAATGTGACACCCTGCTTACGAGACCGTTACTTGTACGTTACGCGGCTTCAGTTTCCACGTCAAGCCCAGCAGCAGGATTCCGGCGAAGGTGGACGCCAGGATGGCGTACAGGGCGGCATTCCACCCGTACCGCTCGGCCAGCGTGCCTAAGCCCTTGCCCTGCACGGTGCGGCCCAGGTATCCGAAGAGTCCGATGAATCCCGCCGCCGTGCCCACCGCCTTCTTCGAGCTGAAATCCAGGCCGGTGACACCCAGCAGCATCACCGGCGGATAGACAAAGAATCCGACGATTCCGAACAGCGTGAGGTCCAGCCAAAGCATGCCGGGAGGCGTATACAGAATGCCGCCAAACGCCAGAAACACGGGGACCATGCAGACCAGGCTGATCATGCCGCGGCGCCCACCCGTTTTGTCGGAAAGCCATCCCATGAGGATGGTGCTGAAGATGCCGGCGAATTCGAAGATGGCGGTGCTCAATCCGCCGTTTTCCAGGCTGGCGTGTTTCACCTCCTTGAGGTACGTGGGCCCCCAATCGAGCATGCTGTAGCGCGCGATGTAGACGAAGAAATTGGCGGCCGCGAACACCCACAGATACTTGTTCTTGAGCACGTAGTTGATGAGCAGGTCGCGGGTTCCCAATTCCGTTTCGCGATCCGGCTTGCCGGGATAGTCGTTGCGGTACTCCTCGACCGGCGGGAGTCCCACCGACTGCGGCGTGTCGCGGAGGCGGAGTACGAGGTAGACGGCGCACAGGATGGCGAGTACTCCCGGGACGTAGAATGCCGAGCGCCAACCCATCCAGGCGGTGCTGTAGGCGGCGATGAGGCCGGTCAGTCCGCCCCCCACGTTGTGGGCGATGTTCCAGAAGGCGAAGATGGTGCCGCGCTCGCGCACGCTGTACCAATGTCCCAGCGAGCGGCCGCAGGGACCCCAACCCATGCCTTGGACGAGGCCGTTGAGCGTCCACAGCGCGAGGTGGAGGGGATAGCTGCTGACGGCTCCGAAAGCGAAGTTGCAGAGGGCCGTGAGCAGCAGGCCGGCGGGCATGAAGTAGCGCGGATTGCTGCGGTCGGACCAGGCTCCCATGAGGAATTTGCCGATGCCATAGGCGATGGCGGTGAGCGCCAGCATGTCCCCGATTTGCGCTTTGCCGTAGCCCAGGGCCTGCCCCATTTCCTTGGAGACCACGGGCAGGTTGTTGCGCACGAAGTAGAAGGTGGCGTACCCGATGAAGGTGGATTCCAGAATCCGCCAGCGCATTTGGGGATAGAGTTTGCGGATCTGCGGGTCGGGAAGGCGCGCGATGGCGGGGGCGGGCCGGAGAGAGATCACAAGCTCCATCTACGCATATTCGGACAATCGGGTCAATCATGTAGTAATAGGGTAATAGGGTAATAGGGTAATAGGGGCCGACGGCCGGCTTCGCGGGCTCCGGCTTCCGGCTGGTGTGACGCTGGGTGGGAGTGCCTGCACACATTGTTATGCGATGGCGTAAGAGGCTTGGTTTGTTTTGGTTGCGGAGGCGGTCCGAGATTTTGTGACGCGTGGGAAGGCTTTTTTTCGCGCCATGCGTCACAAAGTTCGCTGGAGGCGGTGACGCTTGGCGGGGGTGTGCGCGCCCATTGTTGTGCGATGGCATAAGTTCCTTGGTTTCTTTAAATTGCAGAGACGGTTCGAAATAGGGAGACGCGTGGGGAGGCTGTTTTTCGCCCCACGCGTCTCCCTATTTCGCCAACGGCCGCCGGAAAGACAGGGTCCCGCTGGAAGGCGACGCACGATGTGTCGCTCCGGAATTGCAAGTAATTGAAACGAAAGATAAATGGGCGGTGCTCTTGCAGGGACCGATGGTCACAGGCACGCGGGCGCCGGACCTTACTTGATCTTCTCGGCATAATCCCGCGAACGTCTCCTAACGACCAACCGGGTCACAAGGAGCAGAAGTGAAGCAAACGTCTACTGCGGGGCCACATTCGATTTCGGCTTTGGCCTCGCCCGAACCCATCGAACAGTTATGGGTCGACTTTGATCGGCATCTCGAATCGGAACGTGGATGCACACAGGGCACTCGCCAGAATTAGCAGTGTGAAGCTCGGGCATCCTGAACTTCGTCTTTGCGGCTGGGGCGCTCATGGACTCGCAGAGTCGGCCATCAACACGCCCGTGGAGTTCTCCGTCCCACGGGAATTGAGTCCCCAGCAACCCGACGTGGGGCCGCAACTACCCCCAGAATACCTACCGATTATCTGTCCACCGGTCCGGACTCCTCAAATAAACAGCCGCTGTCGGCAAGGTCACCATCCGCCTGTAGTACTGTGTCCGCTCGGGAAATCGGCGGCCAAATATCTTCCAATTTCGGCATGGACCGCCTCGGGATAGTCGGAAAGGGAAGCGAGAACGTCTTCGTTGAACAGGTGGGTGAAGGCGGCGTCGTACGCGGCGCGGGCACAGTGGGCCACCCCAACGGACTTGCCCCCTTGCTCTTGCTTTCCGTGATTATTTTCTTCCTGTTCGCGCTGGTCGAGCCCCGCCGCAGGAATCGCCCCGCCGCAGGAATCGGATGCTGTGGGCCTTGGCCGGCCTCCTGATCGCCGGCGGAGTGGCGGTGACTCTCTCGCGTGCGGCCTGGATCTCCTTCGCCATCGCCGTCGGCATGGCCCTGGTGCTGGGCGTCTACGCGCGCCTCATCACCGCGAAGCGGGCGATCCTGGTGGCCTTTTGCTGCGTCATAGCCGTCTGCGCGGCCGCACTGCCGTTCGCCGGCAAGCTGGCGGAGCGCTGGTCGGGCAAGCTCGACGAGGCCATTGAGATGCGCGCCAAAATGGCCCGCACAGCGTTGGAGATCGTGCGCGACCATCCCGTCGGCGGAGTAGGCCTCAACAATTTCACGGTGGCGTACCGGAGTTATGACCCGGCTACGGCCGACATGTTCGAGACGGAATGGGGAACCGTGCCGGTGGTCCACAACATCTTCCTGTTGGTGTGGAGTGAAACCGGCACGCTCGGGTTAGTCGCTTATCTGGGGTTCTGGACCGTCTCGTTTTTCTGGACCATGCGGTACCTGCGGCGGCTGGGTCCGCTGGGCCGATGCGTCGCGGTGGGAATGTGGTGCGGTATTGCGGCCGTGTTGATCAGCGATATGACGAGCTTCGGTTTCTGGACAGAGCCGGTAATGTATACCGGCGCGGTACTCCTTGGATTGCTCGAACCTCTTCGGTTCGCCAGCCCGGTGCGAATTCGGCCGCTGCCCGCACGCCATACGACTGTTGAGCCCGCGCCATCCACGTGGCCCGATCGAGCCCTCAGCGGGAGGCCGGCATGAGATCCACCGGCGTCATGGCGCCGCAAAGCAGTGTGGTGGGCGCTCCCGCATCGAAATCCGTGCCCTTCGTCTCAGTCGTCATCCCGACCTTCCGCAGGCCTGAAGAAACCGCGCTGGCAGTGGCCTCCGTCGCCGCATCCGCTTATCCCGCCGAACGCCTGGAGATCATCGTGGTGGATACCAGCCCCGACGACGCGACCAGGGAGTCTATCGCGCCCTTGGAAGGCGCGCATCCCGGCCGGGTTCGTTTGCTGAAGAAACCAGTTGCGGAAGGACCCGGGGCCTCGCGAAACCTCGGGGCCCGCACCGCTCGCGGCGATATCCTCGCATTTACCGACAGCGATTGTCAGGTGGACCCGGACTGGCTGGCAGAAGGCGTGGAGCCGTTCGCGCGCAACCCGAAGCTGGGCATCGTTCAGGGCCGGACCCTGCCGAATCCGCGGCATCCACGAGGCGCGGCTTCCCGCTTCATGCAGGTGGAAGCCGCGGATTGCGTCTACGCCGCATGCAATGTCTTTTTCCGCAGGCAGGCGTTCGACGCTGTCGGCGGATACTCACCTGACTTCGACTATGTCCCCAACCAGCGGGCGGAAAAGCCGGCACTCTTCCGGAGGCTTCTGAACCGTATGTCGGTGGTTCACTTCCATGCCCTCCTGGGGTTCGATGTAGACCTCGCCTGGCGCGTTCTCGAAAGTGGTTGGACCAGCACGTTCCAGAGCGGAGCGCTGGTGTACCACGCGGTCACGCCGTTGACGCCCTGGCAGTGGATGATGGAAGGCGCATACTACGCCTATGCCGGGCCGCCCATGGTGAAGCGGCATCCCGGATTGCGAAGGCACATGTACGCCCGCTACTTCGCCTCTAAGACCACGGCACTCTTTACGCTGTCCGCCATCGCCGTTCTGCTGGCTGCCACGGTGCATTGGGTGGCGCTCCTTCTGTGCCTCCCCTACGCCGTTCACCGCAATGCCGAGCGCAGCCGCGTGTGGCGCGGCATCCTGCGGCCGCTCCGTTTTCTGGTATACGTGCCGCGCGATTCAATGTCCGTGCTGTTCTCCGTCATCGCCAGTGTGCGGGCGAAGACGCTATTGGTGTGATGGGAAGTATGGCGAACCTGACCGAACCCCGGTTGGCTTGCGAATCGCGCCCGCGGATCTGCGCGCGCATGAAAGTCGCGATTGTGCATCCCACCACCTGGCCGCAGGTTCGACGCGGCACAGAGCGTTTCATGAACGAGCTGGCCGCGTTCCTGGCTCGCCGCGGCCACCAGCCCAAGATCGTCAGCAGCCGGCCGGGCGGCCGCGAGATCCGGACGGAAGGCGGGTTCGTAACAGACCAGCACCGCAGCCTCTGGTATCCGTGGATGGCGCGGTTAGGCATCCATCCATTCCATGTCTTCCCGCTGACCACCCTCGGGGCGCTGGTGCGCGAGCGGTTCGACGTTGTTCACTGCTTTAACTTCACCGACGCCTGCGCCGCGTCGGCGGCACGCCGCGTCAATGGCGTGCGGATTCTGCTGCACCTCGCCGCGATCCCTCCTCCTTCGGGGTACCGCCGCTCCGTTTCGACGGGCGGCGCCGTCTTCCGTCACGCCGTGAAGGCATCGGATGCAGTTCTGACCAACGGCGATTTTCAGGCCGGCTATTTCGAAGAACGTTTCGGCAGGCGCCCCATGGTGATCAAGGCCCCAGTGGACACCAACAGGTTTCGCCCAGGCCGCGCCGATAACCGGGACAGGCCGATCATCCTCAACGCCTCCGCGCTCGACGAGCGGCGCAAAGGCGGACGTTTCCTGATGCGCGCGTTCGATTGCCTCAAGCGGCAATTACCCACTGCGGAGCTTCACATTTGCAGCGCCGTTCCGGATCGTCTGAAAGCGGAGTTGCTCGCCGCGGTTTCCCCCGAATGGCGGCAGGACGTGGTCTTCAAAACGCTCGACGATCAAGGGCTCGCGCGCGCCTATGCGGCCGCCTCTGTACTGGTGCTCCCGTCGGTGTGGGAAGCATTCCCGCTGGTAATCCTGGAATCGCTGGCCTCCGGAACTCCGGTCGTCGGAACCAGGAGCGGAGGGATTCCCGAGTTGATTTCGAGCGGAGCCGTGGGCCGGACCTTCGATCCGGGCTCGCTCGAAACGGCCGAACCCACCAACATCGACGGGATGGTGGAGGCCATCCTTGGCGCACTCGAAATCAGCCGCCTGCCCGAAACCGCGTCCCGATGTCGCGAAGTGGCGGAGCGCTTCGGCTGGAACGTCCTCGGTCCGCAATATGAAGCCCTATACGACGACCTTCGCTGCCGAAGAAATCCCGGACCATGCATGGGAGCCCGAATCCGATGACCAGAGGCAAACCTAGAATCCTGATCGCCGGAGCGGGCCGCTTCGGCAGGCAGCACTTGAAGGAATGGAAACTGCTCGCCGCCGAAGGTCGTGCGGAACTCGCGGCAATCGTGGTTGCATCGGCGGAAAGCCGCCGCCGCGTGGAGCGGGAGTGGAGCGTTCCCGCTTATACCGGCTTCACTGCGGCGATGCTGGAAGAAGTTGACGGCGTCGATCTGGTGACGCCGTCCGCCACTCACTACAGTCTTGCCAAGCAGTGCCTCTCCTGCACCAACCTGCTGGTCGAAAAGCCATTGGCGATGAATGCGATTCAAGCCCGCGAGCTCGAGGCGGATGCACGGCGGAACTCGCGAATCCTGATGGTCAATCACCTGTTCCGTTGTGATCCGGTTGTGCTGCGCTTGAAGGAACTGCTCGGATCCAGCCCGGAACGTCCACAATTAATTCAAGGCTCATTCCTCCAGGAGGCGCCTGCCGCGGACGAAAACCTTGTCGCCAGTTTCGAGATGCTGCACTATTTCGACGTCATCGAACACCTCTTCGGCGAGCCGCCCGCGGCAGTTCTCAGCGAGCAGCGCGGCGGATGCAGCCAGGTGAGCTTGCGATATCCCGGCGGCATGAACGCCGTCCTTTACCTGGGTTGGCATGAAGGCGAAAAGGTCAGATCGCTTGTTTTCGAGTATGCCGGGCGCAAAGTAGAAGCCAACTTTTTAGATCGAACGATCTTCGTCCGCGAACGCGATTCGATGGAACGGATTCTGGTGGATCGCTCCGTCGGGCCGCTGCGAGCGGCGCTGCAGACCTTCCTCGGCGCGATTCAGGGGGAGCCGGTCCAATATCCGAATGGAGAATTGGGTGCGCGGATTGTCGAGATTGCCGAGCGCGCCCTGCCTGGACCCAGGAGGGTGAAGCCGCGCGTCGCCGTGATCGGTGGCGGCATCTTCGGAGCGGCCTGCGCGCTCGAGTTTGCGCCTCACGCCGACGTCACGCTCTTTGAACGGCACCCCGACTTCATGATGGAGGCATCCTTTCAGAACCAGTGGCGCTTCCATTCCGGGTTCCACTACCCGCGGAGCCCGCAGACGGTCCAGGAGATCCAGTCGACTCGCGAGGACTTTTGCTCCGAGTTCGGTGAGGCGGTGATAGACGATGTCGTGTCTTACTACTGCACGTCAAATCAGGCTGTCGAGATCACGCGCGAACGTTACCTCGCCATCTGCACGCAGAACAAGCTCTCGTTTGTTATCGAGGATACGCCCCCTCGGTATGTGGATTCCAGCCGGGTCAACCTCTGTCTCCGGACGGACGAATCGGTTTTTGACTTCTACAAGCTGCGCGAGATGGCCAAGGCCAGGCTGCGGGAACATCCCAACGTCGTTACGTTGCTCAACACGGAAGTCGCGCATGGAGAGATCGACCATTACGGCCGGAAGATCCTCACCTCGCGCGGACCCGATTCCTCGCGGCGCGATGAATTTGAATATCTGGTCAACACCACCTACGCCAACAGCAACATAATCGCCCGCTGGTTCAACTTCCCGGTGAGGCGGCTCCGTTTCGATTTCTGCGAGATGGCCGTCTTGGAGATTCCGATGCCGAACGTTTCGCTCACCGTTCTGGATGGGCCGTTCTGCAGCCTCGTGAGTACCGGCCATAACCGCACATTCATTCTGACCCACATACATGAATCCGTACTCAAGAGCCGGATCACGGCGGACGGACTCCCGCCGGCATGGGGTGAAATCCAATCGAACCGCTCCAATCTGATTCAGAGCTGCGCGCGCTATTTCCCCATCGTGAAGGATGCCCGGTTTGTGGAATCGAGGTATGGAGTTCGCACCGTGGAGGCCTTCACCGAAGATTATGACGGCCGGCCGACCGTAGTCACGGATCATGGCCTGGGCTGCTGGTCGGTGCTCGGAGGCAAGATTGGCACCTGCGTCTCCAACGCACGCGAAATCGTAGACCGGGTTTTTCCCGGCGCGGATCGCGAATTGGGACGGTGCCGTGGGATGGCGGTGACGCGCCAGTGAGCAGAGCGATGGAAGCCGCGGTGACATCGGCCCACGGATCGGAGAAGCTCCGCAGCACAGTCGTATGGGGCGCCATGATCAATGTGGTCTTCGCGGTGGTGGGCGGAGCGCTGACCTTTCTCCAGTTCCTGCTGGTTGTGCGCCTGGCCGGTCCCGCGGAGATCGGCTTGTACGCCATGGCCTCGGTCTTCGCTACCACTCTCGAATCCGTCTCCGACTTTGGAATCGGGGACCGGTTGATCCAGCGCGATGCCGACCGGCTGCATGAGTCTTACAGTGTCGCGGCTACGGCGCATTTTCTGTTGGCGTTGCTCCTCTGGATTCTGGTCCTGATCACCGCCCCCGGGATCGCGCGATTCTACCATCAACCGAGGCTTTGGGCTCTGCTGAGTGTAATGAGCTACGAGGCATTCTACGGCCTGGGCCGTCTGCCTCTGTCGCTGCTTTCGCGCGAGTTCAAGTATCTGCAGCAGCGGCTCCTGATGTTTATCGGCCGCGTTGCAGGCTTTGTCGTCACGGTGGCGATGGCCTATGCCGGATTCGGCGTTTGGTCGCTCGTGATCGGTGCGATGGTGGCGCTGGTGGCAACCGGCGCGCCGGCGTGGATCCTCGCGGATCTCAAGCCGAAATGGAAAATCGACATGCGCGAACTGCGATCGCTGGTGGACTTCAGCGGTCCGTTGTGGATCGGCCGCATGACCATGATCGCGGTGCAGCAGGGAACTATTCTGGTGCTCTCCCTATTCCTTTCCACCAGCGAAGTGGGCCAGTACAAGGCCGCCGAGCAGATCGTCTTCTTTATCGTTTCCATTGATGTCATCCTCGGCCAGACCATCTTTCCCGCATTGTGCAAGCTCAGGGAATCGCCCGAGCGAATCGGCGCGGGCTTTACGAAAGCCAGCCGCGCCTCCATGCTCTGGATCCCCGGCATCGGCATTGGCATGGTGTGCTTCGCGGAGGCAATCGTGCGATATCTGCTGACCACTAAGTGGGCCGGCGCGGAGCTCTTCGTGCGCGCCCAGGGCATCGCGCTCGTGGTAGGGGGCGTGGGCTATAGTTGGGCGCTTTTGTTCGAGACCAAGGGAAACACCCGCCCCATCCTGAACGTCATCGCGGTGCTGGGCGCAGCCTTTCTGTTTCTGTTTTTCCCCCTGACCTGGATGTTCGGCAAGGCCGGTGCGGCAGTGGGAGTCATCGCCGTATGCTCGGCGGGCTTCGCTGCCAAACAGTATTACATCAACCGGCTGCACATGGGGGTCTCGCTGTTTAACATCGTTCGACGCTCCCTTGTGGCCGCGCTGTCCGCTGGGTCCGTGGTGTTTGGTATCCGCCGGGTCTTCCATCCCTCTGCCGGGCTGGAGGCCCTGATCGTGCAACTGTTGGCGTATAGTGCCGTGTATGGGGCCATTTTAGCCTGGTCCGAGCGAACTCTGCTGGCCGACGTATTCCGCGTGCTGCGGCGTCGAAACCAAACCATGCAACTCGCTTCGGCGGCCGACTGAGAACGGGCGATGAGCAAGCCACACCTCGCATTTTTCACGCC
>OMOG01000482.1 GCA_900290305.1 Candidatus Sulfopaludibacter sp. SbA4 | reverse complement strand
AAATAGACGGACCGAGACAGTAAGACCGCTCCCTGACGGTCGCGGCTCCGATGCGTATTGTCAATGAGGCCAACAGAGCCACGACCGTCAGGGAGTGGTCCGCTACTTCAACTTCTCCAACGCCGCGCGGATCCGCTTTCGCGCGCCGCCATCCGTGGCCAGCGGGAGTGCCTTTTCGTATGCCGACCTGGCATCCGCGGTGCGCCCCAACGCGGCCTCCCCTTGTGCGATCTTCTCCAGTATTTCCGCGCTGGCCGGCTGGATTTTGAACGCCTGCTCGAACTGGCCGAGCGCATCCGAAGGATTGCCCATCCGCGTGTCGATGTCTCCCAGCGCCAGCCGCGCGGCCACGTAATCCGGCCGTGCCGCGACGACCAGGCCGTATTCCCGGGCGGCTTCAGCGTCGTTCCCGGATTGCGCAAGCGATTGCGCCAGGCTCAGACGCGAAGGCAGATGCTCGGGATCGCGCGAGAGGTTGTCCCGCCACAACGCCTGGGCTTCGCCCGAGCGCGCCTTACTCGCCGAAAGAAGCAGCGCCAGGTTGTAACGCGCCGCCAGAAACTGCGGATCCCGTTCGAGCGCCTGCCGGTAATACTTTTCGGCGCCGGCGTTTCGTCCGGCCGCGGCCTTCAGCGATCCCAGCGCGTTCCACGCCCGCGCGTTGCCCGGGTCGATAGTCATTGCCTTGCGGTAGGAAGCCTCCGCATCGGCGGAGCGATTCAGTCTTTGATACAGCAGCCCGAGGTTATAAGGCAGGTAGAACACGTGCGGCGCGATCTCGATAGCCCGTTCATAAGTGCGGATCGCGCCGGCGTAGTCCCCTTTTTCGGCAAGCGCCAGCGCCATGTTGTGCAAGGGATAGGCCCAGTAGGGCGCGCGCTTCGCCGCGTCGCGAAACGCCAGGATGGCGCGGTCGTAATCGGCGCGCTCCAGGTACGCGATTCCCAGGCCGTTGTAAGAATAGCCCAGCTCCGGATCGAGCCCCACGGCGCGTGCCAGCAGGGTTTCGGCGCGCTGGTAGTCTTTATCGAAGATAGCCACCCGGCCCTGGCAGAAGGTCAGCCGGCTTTCGAGATAGACTGAGTCGGGCGTCAGGTTTCGCGCCGCCTCGAAGTATGCCCGGCCAAGCTGGAAATCGTCGCGTTTCTGCGGAGTCTGCTCGCCGGCCAGGTAAGTGAGCAGCACCTGCTGTCCCCGGTCCTCCAGCGCTACCCGGAGTTTCTCGGCTTCGGCGCGATACTCTTCGGGTTTGAGGCGTACACTGAGGGCATCCAGAAAGGTGAAAGCGCTGGGGTCGTCCGCCGGCAGAATGTGCCCCTGCTGCACGGCGTCTTCAAACCGTTTGATCAGGCCCTCCGGGTCCTGGTATTTCAGGGTGCTTGCGGTCAGCGGAAGAACCACGCGCTCGACAGCCGGGGGCGAGGGCCCCTTCCGCTGTTGCGTTAAACTGCGGCGGGCAACCAGTGTGGGAACGGTGTATTCTTTCAAGTCGATGCCCGGCTGGGTAGTGACCGCCATGGTGCGGGTCTCGTCAATGTCGCCGATCTGCTTGGGAGTCTGTCGGCGCGCGGTGGCCTCCTGCACTTTGTCGTGCACGTAGTCCGATAACTCCGACATCGTCACTTTGCCATCGCGATTCAAGTCGGCATCGCCATTCAGGGCGCGCATCAGGAAGTAAGTGAAGGCGCCGTGGCCGCCGCCGAAATCGACTCCCTCGATGGCCACCTGGCCCCCCTGCGCGGCAAGGATGCCAAACATCTGCACGTCCTCGGAGGTCAGGTCGCGTTCCGCGGTTTTGTTGACGGCATCGAAGCGCGGGACGATCTGGCCGATCTTACCAGCGTGGCAAACGTCCACATACAAGAGCAACCGCTTGACGCTGGTCAACTGGTTCTCGAAAAGCTTGTGGACATCGTCCATGGGGATGCCGCTGGCGGACAGGTCTTCGGGATTGCTGTCGTAGGTGACGATGAAGCCTTTCTGCTTGCCGTCGACCGGGTAGGTTGCGCCGTGGGAGGCGATAAACAGCAGCACCGTATCGTTCTTCCCGGCGCGCGCTTTCAGATGCGTTTCGATGGCGCTTTGAATCGCGGCTCGCGTGGCCTGTTGATTGGTCAGCAGGATCAGGTTCGGGGGCGGCACGTTGCCCG
>OMOG01000388.1 GCA_900290305.1 Candidatus Sulfopaludibacter sp. SbA4 | reverse complement strand
CTCCGCGCCTCCGCGTCGAGTTCGCTACCTCCCAAACGCCAGCAGCACATTCCCCGGCAATCCCTGCCACATCCCGTACCCCGAATTCGTAAACACCATCCCGTTCGCGATCACCGGCCCCGCCGAATCGAGCGATCCGCCCTTGCCCGGCACGCCATTCACCGTCTCGAAATCCCGCGCCGTGTTGAAGTCCCAAATCGTCTCCCCGGTCTTCGACAGGAATGCCCGGAAGTGCCCGTCCACCGAGCCCGAGAACACCACCCCCGGGATCGACGAGATGGCCGCCGATTGCGCGCTGTTGCACCCCTTCGTCCCTGCCGTGCAGTGCAGCTCCGCCGGCGGCGTCGTCCAGATCTTCGCGCCCGTATCGAGCTTCAAAGCATGCAGCCCGCCCGGATGCCCCTCGCGGCTGAAAACATCCGACACCGCCACATACGCGTTCTCGGAATCCGCCGTCGGCCCCCATTCGATTCCGCCCAGCGCGCTGCCCGTGCCCACGCGCGTCTGCCACAGCACCTTCCCGCGCTGATCCGGATCGAGTCCCCACACCACTCCCGATTTCTGCCCGCACACCAGCACGCGCTTGCCGCCGGGCAGCTCGCGCAAAATCGGCGACGTCCCGAAATCGTGGTCCGGCCCCGGGTCCGTTGGACAATTCGCACTCCTGCCGCAGGCCATCGTGAAGTTGTCCTTGGGCGTTACCTGGCTCGCCCACAGCAAGCTCCCCGATTCCAGGTCGAACGCCAGCACCGCATCGCTGGTATTGATCGAGACATTCGTATACGAGTTGCCCGTACCCGCATAAACCACTTTCTTCTTCACGTCGATCGTGGGCGCCGACCAGATCGCCGCGCCTGCCGGCCCCCAAGTTTGCGCGCCCGCCGAGTTCTTCTCCCGCGCGGTCGGAGGGTCCACCACGCTGAAGCTCTTCCAGATCTGCTTCCCCGTCGCCCCGTCGAGCGCCACCAGGCTCCCGCGGAACTTGCAGCACTCGTACGCGGGCATCATCGCCGAAGCTTCTTCGATCGACGACACCGGAACGTACAGCCGCCCATCGTAAAAAACCGGCGCCCCCGTAATGCGCGCCACCGGATGGTCGTCCACCTTCATCTTCCACAGCAGCTCGCCCGTGGCCGCATCCACCGCGTGGACCGTCGCGCGCACGTCGCCGAAATACGCGATGAATTTGACGCCCGCCTTCCCGATGCTCACAGCGGTGCGCACCATCGCACCCGCATCGTACCGCCAGTAGACGCACCCGCTCGCCGCGTCCAGCGAGTACACCGCGCCGCTCGCGCTGCCCGTAAACACGCGATCCCCCACCACCGCCGGCTGCGCCGAGCGCACCGAATCGCCCGCGAATGCGAACGTCCATTTCAGCTTCAAATTCGGAACATCGGCCGCGGTGAGTCCCGGCTTCGGCTGGTAGCGCGTGTTGGCCAGGTCGCTCCCCCATCCGTTCCAGTCCGTCTCGCCCACGCGCAGAGGACCGGGCGCTGTCCCGCATCGTCCGCCCGTAGCGGCGCGTGCCCCGAACTCCTTCGCCGTGACGAAGCGCGCGATGGCCCGGCGCTCTTCCTCCGTCAAACCCGCCGATTGCGGGACCATCGCCCCTCCGAACATGGCCTGGTAAACCGCTTCCGGCGTGCGCGCGGCGATCTCCTGCCGCGTCGGCATGCGCGGCTGCGCCTTCCCCTCGTGGCAGGTGGCGCACCGCTGCTTATAGAGGGCTTCTCCGTCAGGTGCGGCCGCCCAGGCGGCAGCAGCGAAAACTATCGCGAGTGCGAGGCTCTGTGTGCTCATACGGATCTCGTGACACTCTATCACAGGCGGCAAGACACTGAACACTCTCTCCGCAGGCTCCGCTTCCTCCGCTATCTCAGGTCTTGACCTCCTCCTTGATTCCTCCGCGTCTTCCTCCGCGCCTCCGCGTCTCCGCGTCAAGCAGTCTCCGCGTCAAGCATGCTCACCCTCCCATCCCCTGTGATATATTACAAACCTCATGCATGCCGCCCGCCTCGCCCTGTACCTCCTTCTGGCCGTGGCCGCGTCCCTCGCGCCCCTGACCGCCGCGCCCGCCGGCCGCATCTTTTTCCTCGACCTCAGAGGCAAGCGCATCGTCTCCGCGAACCCCGACGGGTCCGACCTGAAAGTCGTCCTCGATGGCCGCACCAACGGCGTCGATGGCATCGCCATCGATCTCCACGCCGGCCACCTCTTCTGGACCAACATGGGCAAAATGAGCGTCGACGACGGATCCATCGAGCGCTCCGATCTCGACGGCCAGAACCTCACCACCATCGTCCCCGTAGGCGGCACCTTCACGCCCAAGCAACTCAAGCTCGACCAGAAAAACGGCAAGCTCTACTGGGCCGACCGCGAAGGCATGCGCATCATGCGCGCCTCGCTCGACGGCTCCCATATCGAAACCCTCGTCGAGACCGCCAAAGGCGACGAAGCCCGCCGCGATGCCCGCAACTGGTGCGTGGGAATCGCCCTCGACCTCGACCGCGGCCAGATCTACTGGACGCAAAAAGGCGGCGACAACGCCGGCCGCGGCACCATCCGCCGCGCCTCGATCGAGATTCCCAAAGGCCAGGACGCCGCACACCGCTCCGACATCGAAATCCTCTTCGACGGATTGCCCGAGCCCATCGACCTCGACCTCGATCTCGGCGCCCGCATGATGTACTGGACCGATCGCGGCGATCCCCCGCGCGGCAACACCGTCAACCGCGCGCCCATGGACCCGCCGCGCGGCGCTCCGCAGATTCTCGTCAGCGGCCTGCACGAAGGCATCGGCATCGCGCTCGATCTCGGGCATCGCCGCATGTTCTTCACCGACCTCGGCGGCAGCGTCTACAGCGCCCGCCTGGACGGCTCCGGCGAAAAGGTCCTGCTCACCGGCCAGGGCTCGCTCACCGGCATCGCCTACGCCGACCTGCCATTCTGACTTCTGACTCCTGACTTCTGGCTCCTTCTTCTAGTCCTTCTTCGTCCCCGTCCAGGTCCCGCTTCCCAGACCCGCCAATTCCACACTCCCCTTCATCGTGGTAGGTCCTTCGATCTTACCCTTGTAAACGATCGTGCCCTTCTGGTCCCCTAACGAAGCCTCGAACGAAAACTCGATGTTGTCGCCCTTCACGGTCCCCGCCAGGTCGGCCGTACCAAACGTCCCGTTGTACGTCCCGGTCAATTTCTCCCCGGCCTGCTTGAAGACGAAGGTAGGCGTGCCGCCCCCGGCGTCGGTCTGCACGTTGAACTCCCACTTGCCGGTGACATCGGCGGCGAATGCCGCCACGGACGCCAGGCACGCGATCAACACAACACGGCTGAGTGCTGCTCTTGTCATGCGAATCAATCCCCCTCAGTGCAGTATAATCGTCCGGTGGCGTTTGCGCAGCAGCGCCGCAGGAGGGGCTGTCATGCCGGAAACAAGTCGAGCGAGATCCATGCCGATCTCCGCGCTAGCCGCACTGATCGCGGCGTCTTACGCAGGGGCTTACGCCCAACCCAATTCGGAACCCAATCCGTACCGCACCGTCGAGCACTGGTTCACCCTCCCCGAAGGCCGCACCATGGGGTCCACCAGCGCCGTCTGGGTCGCCGCCAGCGGCCACATCTGGGTCGCTGAACGCTGCGGCGTCAACTCCTGCCGCGATTCCAACCTCGCGCCCGTCCTCGAATTCGACCCCTCCGGCAAGCTTCTGAAGAGCTTTGGCGAAGGTATGTTCGTCTTCCCCCACGGCATCTGGATCGAGAAGGATGGAACCATCTGGCTCACCGACGGCCAGGGCGCCAACGGCAAGGGCCACCAGGTCTTCAAACTCAGTCCCGAGGGAAAGGTCCTCATGACTCTCGGTAAAGCCGGAGTCGCCGGCGATGGGCCCGACACCTTCAATCAGCCGAATGCCGTGGCCATCGCCCCCAATGGCGACATCTTCGTCTCCGACGGCCACAACGTGGGCCGCGGCAACGCCCGCGTCCTCAAGTTCACCAAGGATGGCAAGCCCATCAAGCAGTGGGGCGGCCACGGATCGGCGCCCGGCCAGTTCGAGATGCCCCACACCCTGGCCTTCGATTCCAAGGGACGCCTCTTCGTCGGCGACCGCGGCAACAATCGCATCCAGATCTTCGACCAGGACGGCAAGTTCCTCGAAGAGTGGAAACAGTTCAGCCGCCCCAGCGGCATCTTCATCGACAAGAACGACATCATGTACGTGGCCGATTCCGAATCGACCGACAGAGATGGGTACGGGCACAACCCCGGCTGGAAACGCGGAATCCGCATCGGCAGCGCAAAGGACGGCAAAGTGACCGCCTTCATCCCCGACCCCGGGCCCGGCACCGGCGCTACCAGCGCCGCCGAAGGCGTAGGTGCGGATGCACAGGGCAACGTTTACGGCGCCGAAGTCGGTCCCAAAGACGTGAAGAAATACGTCAGGAAGTGACCCGGTCTTGGTGGGGCGGGCCATCGTTTTTGTGGCCTGCCTTGCTGGACAAATTGCCCAGTTAGTCGCTCCTCCGCGGCCAATAGCTCGCTGGATCAGCCTGAATCGCGCCACCGGACAAACAGTCCCTGACGGGCGTAACTACCCTTGACGGATCCGCTCTTCACTTGTAGTCTTGGGCGTTCCCTCTTGGATCGGTGTGTGCTTAAGTTCCTCGGGCAGGCGGACCTTTCCAAAGCTTTGGCCGTATTTTGTCAGAGCCTCTTCCAGCACGATGCGGGTCATTTCAGCAACCTCAGGAGACAGTAACAGCGTTAAGGTCTGGACAGCACTGACATGATCGCCGACAACGTCCACGTCACTCAAGATTAGGCGAATATCAAACAATGTCATGTTTCCCGCAACATGATTTGCATAGAACCTTACAGACTGCGCTTTGGAGTAGTCTACGTTTCCGTAATGAACACGTTTTTGCTGAGTATGCGTTTCCAGCATGCTATTGTTTAGGTCGTTATCATCAGGCATAAAGCTTCTCGCTGTTAATGATCACCATTTTCTGCTTGTATGCAGAATCTATATTTTTGGTGCCTTCAATGAGTGACATCGGAACAGGCGCCGACATTGGATAGTGAGCTAGCTTGAATGATCCACTACCTACTATCGGATCTGGCGGAACGGTGGAGTAGTCAAGATCGAACGTATAGGCTTGACCGACCGGTTTGCGATCCGCCGGTTTGCGATCCGCAGAGTACACATCATCCGCGAAACTGGGGACCCTAAGGCTGTTTTCATCTACTAGGGCCGTGTACCACCGCCCGAGTTCGCTGAATGGAATGAAATGACCTACGAATGCGCAGTCAAAACCAGCGCCAATTCTAACCAATGTGTTAATGGTCAGATTCCCATAATCAGGGTCTTCCGCACGAGAGATAACACCTTGCGTCAGAACAGATTCTTTAGCGAGTTGTGCTTGCGACCAATCTCGCTGCTTTCGAAGAACCCGAATCTGTAGCGGAATAAGTCGCTTGACGACAGAAGCGGCAAACGATTCCCTGTACTTCTTGCTCCGAGACAGCTTTTGCCACAACTTAAACAACTCGCTCATGCAAGTATGCCTCCCGACGCAGGACCATTCCCCTGCGTTTAATTGCCAAATCAAACGCGTTAGGCGGTTCGAACACCCGGCCCTTTTTCATGCACCCAACATAAATCGAGAAGCGCTTCACGCCTGGACCAAAGAATCCGGCCGGTCTATATTGAATATTTCTCGCTTTGAATCGGATCTCGCATAGGCCATCCCTGCCTAGGCTCTTGAACTCCGACAGTGTCCTCCAATCCTCGACTACCGAGAGGACCTTGAGCGTTACATCGAATTCGGCCTGAGCTTCGTCGGGGAGATCCCAATACCACTCCTCAATGAGATTGTTGCCAGCCGGGGGGCAGTAATCCATGAATCTCCACAACCCCATAATACCCCCTTTGGCATCGCAATGCAATATTGCATGGTGGACTTGACGCGAGCAATGCAATATTGCATAATGGGCTAGACCTTAATGAAAAAGGCCAACAGCCCCAGGTTCTTACCGGAACTGCTGGCCTTGCTCCCAGTGGGGGTGAACGGTTGCCGGGCGGCTTTCCATCCAATCCGGCGGGGATTCGATTTCCCCCACCTCCACCGAACCACGGGATGTCCTCGGAGGGCGACTAGCCGGTGCGGGTAGCGGATTTATAATCCGCGAACAATCCTGCCAGGGATAGCGGTTCGACTCCGCCGTCCTCCGCTCAAAATGATAACATCATTTGCGCTTTCAGTGCGTACAACTCATGGCCGAAATCCCCAGAGTCCCCAAAACTGAAGTTCGATGCCGTCCTTAGGAGTCTCCTGAGCGCCGCTCCAGATGCCGATGTCCGACATACCACGCAAGCGGGAGCCTAAGCCGAAACGCAAGGCGAAAGCCAAAAGGCTTTGAAACTGTACGTTTCACGATACGGCATAAATCGGCCTCGGCGCTCGCCAAGAGTTGACCACTTCTGCTCGTTTAAACCGACCCATGTCGAGAACACGATTTGGCGCAGTGCAAGGAGGAGGCCAGCGATATCATCCACGCCGAAGGCGTGCGGGTTGATTTTCCATCATACGCGCCAAAGGCGCGTAACGCGTTCAGTTTCCACAGCCGGCCGCGTGTATCGGGAAGCGATCAACCGCCCAGGGCGAAGGCGCCTGGCCCCCCAATAGCATTTGGCGCGCGCCAAAACACGGCCTTGCCTCGCGCCAAATGGCTCCTTCGCGCGGCCCCGGGGTGGGTCACTTTTGGCGAGCAAAGCCGGGTAAATTCTCGCGAGTGCCGAAGTAAATCGGCGTTTTGAGTAGCATACGACCTTTTTGCGGTCGATCTGAAGAGCAATCTAGAGGTCGGAAAAACAACCCGAGCGGATCGGCTCCGAGCGTCTTTGCCTTTCTTCCTAGCAAGTTAGCTCAAGAGCCTCACCGGCCTGTCACCACTACCCACTTGTGGTCGATTTCGCCGTTGTTGTCAAGTAGATAATCACGCGATTTTTTTGTTGACAAACTCCTGCGCCCTATTGTATAAAACCATTAGGTTAATTAACCAACTAGTAAAGCACCATGGAAAGCGATCGATTGAGCGCCACGTTTTCAGCCCTTGCGGACCCCACTCGCAGAGCCATCCTGGCTCGTCTGCTTTTGGGCGAGTGCTCCGTTGGCGAGCTCGCCCAGCCGTTTGAAATGACGATGCCCGCCGTCTCCAAGCACCTTCGTGTCCTGGAACGCGCGGGATTGATCGCCCAGAGGCGGGACGCTCAATGGCGGCGGTGTCGAATCCAGCCCGGCCCTCTGAAAGAAGTGTCCGATTGGACCGAACGCTACCGGCAAGTCTGGGAAGAGCGGCTCGATCGCTTGGACGACTACGTACAGCAACTGAACGCAAAGGAGAGGAAAACTCATGGTAGGAAGCAGCGCAGCAAATAGCGAGAGTTTTATAGTCACGACGCCGTCGGATTGCGAAATCCATATGACGCGCCTGTTCAATGCCCCGAGGCGCCTGGTCTTCGAGACGATGACCAAACCCGAACATGTGAAGCATTGGTGGGGCCGCCTGGGAGAGGGCTACTCGGTCCCCGTCTGTGAAATCGATCTTCGCCCCGGAGGCGCCTGGCGCTTCGTCAATCGCCACCCCAAGGGAGACGCCGCCTTCCACGGGGAATACCGCGAAATCACCCCGCCCAGCCGGATCGTCTTCACCGAGATCTTCGAGCAGTTTCCCGACACCGTCTCGGTGGTGACCGCCGAACTCACCGAAGAGGACGGCAAGACGCGCCTCACCACCACAGTGCGCTATCCGTCGCCCCAAGTGCGTGACATGGTCATGGCATCCGGAATGGCCAAAGGCGCAGGCATCAGCTACGATCGCCTGGAGGAACTGGTCGCCGAACTGTAGCGTTCCTAGCTAGCGAGCGAACTGCTGGAGGGGGGTGGGCAGGCGCTTTCACCTGCCAATTCAACAACTTCCATGCCCTCGCACCCCCCTTCCACGCGGCCGCCCGTTCCCGCCGCTTTTGGTCAGTCACCAACTTTCGAACTATTTTTTCAACCCCACTCTAAACCACTCTAAAGCACTCATTCCATAGCGACTTATTTACCACAACCCCATGCCTCCCGCAACCCTTTTTACCCCCTCCTCGGCATATTTGCATGGTAGATTGAAATCAAGAAGAGGATTAGCGCTTCTACGCGGCTCCCGTCGTTCGGGAGCTATTTTCGTTTCTACCCCCATTTGGGGGTGGCGATGCAGATCTGCATCGCCTCAACCGAGTGAAGTGATTTGTTTTCAGTAAAACGACCGTCTCAGACGACGCAGATCTGCGTCGCCTCCACGGA
>OMOG01000389.1:5646-11886 GCA_900290305.1 Candidatus Sulfopaludibacter sp. SbA4 | reverse complement strand
CCCCCAACCCCCAACCCCCAACCCCTAACCCCCAACCCCTGACTCCTGACTCCTGCCGCCTGGGGTATCCTGACCGGTGTGACACCTGTGGTTCGTAAGGCGCCGCGGTTTTCCGCAGAAGATGCCATCCGTCTGGCCGGTGAAATCTACGGCCTGCAGGCCGCGGCGGTCGAACTGCCCAGCGAGCGCGATCAGAATTTTCGTCTTCGCGATTCGGCCGGTGCGCAATTCGTCCTCAAGATCTCGAACGCGGAGGAAGCGCTCGAAGTCCTCGACCTGCAAAACAAGGCCCTCAAGTTTCTGGCCGCGAGCGACACCGGGCTCGAGTGGCCGCACGTGGTTCCGACGCGGTCGGGCAACGAGATCGTCCCGACCGGCTCCGAGGGTGGTCCGGCATACTTCGTGCGCCTGCTCACCTGGGTGGAAGGCCGATGCCTGGGCTACGTGCGTCCGCACAGTCCCGAGCTGCTCGCCTCGCTCGGCCGCGGGCTGGCCGCCACCGATGCCGCCCTCGCCGGTTTCTCCCACCACGCCGCTCACCGCACGCTCTATTGGGATTTGCGCAATGCCGCCCTGGCCCGCCGCCACCTGGGGTTGCTCTCCGGGCCGCAGCGGCGCATCGTCGAGCCCCTCTTCGACGCTTGGGAAAAGCTCGATTGGCGAACCTTGCCGGCCGGCGTGATCCACGGCGATGCCAACGACTACAACATCCTGGTGGATGAAACCGGCGCAAAGGTCACCTCGATCCTGGATTTCGGCGACATGGTGCACACGGCCACCGTCTGCGACCTGGCCATCGCACTGGCCTACGTGATGCTCGACAAGCAGGACCCCATCGCGGCCGCTGCTCAGGTCGTTGCCGCCTATCACCAGCGCCGGCCGCTGGCCGTAGCCGAGGTCGACGCTCTCTACACGCTGGCGGTCACCCGCCTCGCGATGAGCGTCTGCTACTGCGCCTGGCAGACCAGCCAGAATCCCAACAACGAGTACCTGGCGATCTCGAACCGCCCCGCCTGGGCGCTGCTGGAACGGCTCGCCGCAATGCCTGCCGATTGGCCGCGCGACGTGTTCCGCCGCGCGTGCGCCTCTCATGAAGGACGCCCAACACCCGATCTCCTCGCCACGCGCCGCCGGCACCTCGGGCCATCCCTGAGCATCTCGTATCGGCAACCGCTCCACATCATCCGGGGATGGGGGCAGTATCTCTACGATGCGGGCGGACGCGCGTATCTGGATTGCGTGAACAACGTCGCGCACGTGGGCCACTGCCATCCGCGAGTGGTGCAAGCAGCCGCCGGACAGATGGCGCTGCTCAACACCAACACGCGCTACCTGCACGAGCACCTGGCGGAATATATCGAGCGCCTCGCCGCCACGCTGCCCGAGCCATTGAGCGTGGTGTACCTCGTCTGCAGCGGCAGCGAGGCCAACGAGCTGGCCCTGCGGCTGGCGCGCGCCCACACGGGGCGCGACGGCGTCATCGTGATCGAGACCGCCTACCACGGCAATACCAACGCGCTGATCGATATCAGCCCTTACAAGTTCAACGGGCCGGGAGGCCGCGGGAAGCCGCCGAACGTGGAGGTGGTGCCGATCCCTCGGGCCGCGGCATTCACCCTTCCCCGCGCGGACAACCTGGCGGCCTTCTTCTGCGAATCGGCGCTGAGCTGCGCCGGCCAGGTAATCCTGCCGCCGGGATACCTGCGCGCGGCTTACGACGCGGTCCATGCCGCCGGCGGCGTGTGCGTGGCCGACGAAGTCCAGACCGGATTCGGCCGCGCCGGCTCGCACTTCTGGATGTTCGAGACGCAGGGCGTGGTGCCCGACATCGTCACGCTCGGCAAACCCATCGGCAACGGCCACCCTTTGGGCGCGGTCGTCACCACCCCCGAGATCGCCCGCTCGTTCGCCAACGGCATGGAGTACTTCAACACCTTCGGCGGCAATCCCGTGTCCTGCGCGGTGGGCTTGGCGGTGCTCGACGTGATCCGCGGCGAAGGCCTGCAGGAGAACGCACTTGCGACCGGCGACTACCTGCTGCGCGGCCTCGCGGGGTTGGCGCAGCGCCATCCGTCGGTCCGCGATGTCCGCGGGCTCGGCCTGTTCCTGGGATTCGAGCTGCCCGCGGCCGAAGAGGCCGACGCACTGGTCAACCGCATGAAGGATCTCGGCGTGCTCCTGAGCACCGACGGCCCCTTACACAACGTGATCAAGATCAAGCCGCCGCTGGTCTTCTCGCGCGCCGACGCGGACCTGCTGCTGGAGCGCCTCGACCGGGTGCTGGGATGAGTCCTCGCGTGAAGGAGGTGCTGGCGCTCTCCGCCACCCAGCAGGCGCGCCTGATTCGCGACCGCGAAATCTCCTCCGAGGAGTTGATCCAGGCGCACCTGGACCGGATCGCGCAGGTCAATCCCGCGATCAACGCCGCGGTCGAAGTGCTGGGCGAGCGGGCTTTGGCCGAAGCTCGCAACGCGCCGGATGGTCCGTTGCACGGAGTCCCTTTCAGCATCAAGGACTCGATCGAGCTGGCCGGTACCGTCTGTACCGCCGGTACCCTCGGTCGGGCGCACGCGGCGCCCTCAACGGAGGACGCCACGCTAGTGGCCCGCTTGCGCGCCGCCGGGGCCATTCCCATCGCGCGAACCAACCTGCCCGATCTGCTGTTCGCCTTCGAGAGCGACAACCTGATCTTCGGCGCCACCAACAATCCCTACGACCTGACTCGCACGTCCGGCGGATCGAGCGGCGGAGAGGCTGCTTTGATCGCCGCATGCGGCTCGCCTCTGGGACTTGGCAGCGACGCCGCGGGCAGCGTGCGCGTCCCCGCCGCTTTCTGCGGCATCGCGAGCATCAAGCCCACTTCGGGACGTCTGTCGCGGACCGGCCATTTCCCGCCCGCCGGCGGATGGATCGAAGCGCTCTGGCAGATCGGGCCGATGGCGCGTTATGTCGAGGATCTCTCGGCGGCGATGGCGCTGCTGGCCGGCCCGGAGGCCACGCCGTTCTACGATCCGCTGGACGTCAGCCTCCGCGACCTGCGCGTGGCCTTCTACACGGAGAACGGAATCGCCGCCACCGATCCCGAAGTCGTCCAGGTAGTTCGCGCCGCCGCCCACGCACTGATGGACGACGTTATCGCCGTGGACGAAGCGCGTCCCGCCTGCCTCGAGAACGCCTACGACCTGGAGATGAAGCTGCTCGGCGCCGATGGAGGCGATGCCCTCTGGCAACTACTCGAGACACTGGGTTCTACGGCCGCGCATCCCCTGCTGCGCGGCTGGCTCGAGAAACTCGAGCGGTACCGTACCGACCTCGCGGGCTTCCAGAAATACTGGGACGAGTGGGACCAATACCGCACTGCGATGCTGGCGTTCCTCCGACACTACGACGCGATCCTCTGTCCCGTGTACACGCAGGCCGCGCTGCCCCACGGGACCTCCACGCTGGAAGAGAACTTCCGCGGCTTCAGCCACACCATGGCGTACAACCTGACGGGATGGCCGGCCGCAGTGGTACGCTGCGGCGAATCGGCATCGGGCCTGCCGATTGCCGTGCAAGTGGTGGCACATCCCTGGAGGGAAGATGTCGCGCTGGCCGTTGCCGCCTGGCTGGAGCAGGCCTTCGGCGGCTGGCGAGCGGATTTCGAGCGCATCGGGATTTAATATCCTGGCTGCTCATCTCGAAGCGTATACTGAATTGGATCGGAGGGGTACCCCAATGCGGTCTTTCCTCAAAGCCGGATGCCTTCTGCTTTTTCTTGCAACGTACCTGCCAGCGCAGCGCATGGCCAGCACCTACGCGAACCTGCAGGCGTTCCTCGATACGTGTCCCCAGAGCGATCCCTATACTCCAATCATCCGGCGCGATTTCCAGATTTTGAGGGATCAGGTTGCCGTGGGTAACATCCCCTGCACCGAGCCCTTTACCCAAATGCCCGCAACACAGGTCACGGACGAACTTTCGGTCATCCAGACTCTGAGATACATGTACTACATGGACATGGGACGGTCCGGGTATCTGCCTTGGACGCCGCTCCGGCTGTACGACTGGGTGAAATCGCGGATTGCCGGCGTCAATATCAGCACACCGCTGGCCGGTGGAGATTGCTGCTTCATTCTAAATGGCCTCAAGTACATTAGCGTGGGGAGTTTGGCTGCCGTCGCTGCCGCGGACGGTACCACCGTTGCTTTTCAGGCGCACTACCGGCAGACGCCGGACGGCCAGGCAGCGAACGTAGGACTCTTCGCCCATGAAGCCCGGCACACCGAAGGAAACGGCTACCCCCACGTGACCGGATGTCCGGACTTCCCCACAGGCGGGGTCTTCGGGTGCGACGAAACGTATGACGAGACCAATATATCGGCTTACGGTATCCAGTATTACCTCGCCAAACAGATGCTTACAGGGGGGATTAATCTCGGATATTCATGCGATCCCACGACGCAAGCACAATTAGGGGCCGCATTCCAGTCGCTCGCTGATGTTTTTCCAGGGCGTTTCGTGACCAATGCGCCCCCAAGCCTCAGCTTGCCGGCGGCCCCGGGCGGCGCTTGCATTCCTGCCAGCACCTTTACCTTGATCAGCGTTCCATCGGGGGCGATCGGCGCCGGAGCCAGCTTCAATTTGGGAATCAGCGCTTCCAATGCGCAAGCTGGCTGGACCGCCGATAGCACCGTCCCCTGGATTACCCCGATCTCAGGCATGAACTCCGTCGGAAGCGGCCAGGCGGTATTTGCTATCAGTCAGAACCCGCCCAGCTCGGGTCAGCCCGGAACGGTGGTCGCATCCGGCATCGCTGTTTCGGTCACTTGCCCATCCACCTGCACCCTTTCAACGACGCCGACGATCGCTTTCGGCGCGCTGAACAATGTAACAATTGCAGCCGCTCCGTTTACCGTAAGCGCAATGACCTCTTCGGGGCTCCCAGTCACCTTCACTACGACAACCACCGCGGTCTGCACGGTATCCGGCTCCACGGTGACCATTGTTGGCACTGGGACGTGCTCCATTACGGCGGCATCGGCCGGAAACGCGATTTACGGCGCGGCTACCCCGGTGACGCAGAGCTTTACGGTAACGGGTCAGACTTCACAGACAATCTCTTTCGGCGCGCTAAGCAATGTAACGCTGGGAGTAGCTCCGTTCACGATCGGCGCAACCGTCAGTTCGGGGTTGGCAGTCACCTTGACTTCGACGACTACGTCGGTTTGCAGTCTGTCCGGAAGCAACGTGACGATCGTGTCGGCGGGGACCTGCTCGATCGCGGCCAGCCAGGCCGGCAATGCGACTTACGCTGCGGCAGCTTCGGTGATCCGGTCCTTCCCGGTAACCAGCGGTTCACAAGTCATATGGACGCTGAACGCGACGTTTGCCGACGGTGGTACGGCATACGGATATTTTGTTTTTGACCCTAATACCAAGACATTCCCGAATTGGGACGTTTCGGCAACCGGGGGCAATACGAGTCTCTTCCCTCCGTTCGACTTTACCCCAGTGAACAGTTTTTTGTCTTTCGAAGGAAACGATCCCAGCGGGCGGAGTATCTCTTTTTTTTCGTTTACTTCGTTTCAAGACACGCTTGCCGGACAACCTGAGAATTTGATTTTAGGAGCCACCCTTCCTTCGCCGTTCTCCGGCACGGGGGGCCCCATCAACATCACACCTGGTGCGGCTGGCAACTACAGTAGGGAGTGTTTTGACTGCAACCCTTACCGCCCAATCGTCAGCGGTGCTCTTAGCCCTGGCTATCTGGCCCCAATCGTCGCTTCCGGGGGGCAGGTTCCAGCCGCAGTCACCCCGGCCGCCGGAAACGGCCCGAGCCCGTTCACCTTTACCTTCAGCGATCCGAACGGCTACCAGTCCCTGGGCGTGGTGAACGTTCTGATCAACAATGTCCTGGACGGCCGCCATGCCTGCTACCTGGCGTACAGCCAGCCGTTGAATGTTCTGTACCTCGTCGGTGACGACGGGGGCACCCTGTCGGCCGGTTCGGAATTGACATCCAGCGGCAGCACCGGCGACAGCCAGTGCACGGTCAGTTGGGGAAGCGCTCCAGTGACTGCCAGCGGCAATACCTTGACGTTGACCTTGACAGTCTCGTTCTCCGCGGGTTTTGCCGGCAATAAGGTGACCTATATGGCAGCCGGTGATGTGTTCCAAGACAACTCCGGCTGGCGGGCGCTCGGGGTGTGGCAGGTGCCGATATCCACGCCCGCCGGCCCGTGGGTCACTGGCATGAGC
>OMOG01000389.1:0-5636 GCA_900290305.1 Candidatus Sulfopaludibacter sp. SbA4 | reverse complement strand
TCGGGGTGTGGCAGGTGCCGATATCCACGCCCGCCGGCCCGTGGGTCACTGGCATGAGCCCAAACTCTTCGAGCAACCTGGCCAACACTTATACCTTCACCTTCACCGACACCAACAGCTTCCAGGACATTACCGTTGCCAACATCCTGGTCAACACCGCGATTGACGCACGCCACGGCTGCTATGTGGCCTTCGTGCCGGCGACGTCGAGTGTGCTTCTGGTGGACGATGCGGGCGATGCCGGAGGTCCGTACTCCGGGATGGTACTGCCCGGTTCCGGCAGCGTCTCCAACAGCCAGTGCATGATCAGCGGGATCGGAAGCTCGGTGAACGGCAGCGGCAACACGCTGACATTGACGCTCGCGATCACGTTCACCCAGAGCTTCGCCGGCAACCAGGTCTTCTTTCTCTCCGCGCGCAACAACAACGGTCAGAATTCCAACTGGCAGTCACTGGGCACAGTGGCCGTTCCATAAGAGAGTGCCGGAAGTCCTGGCTGGGGACTTCCGCCGATTGCCGTTCAGGTGGTGGCGCGTCCCTGGCGGGGCCGACGCCGCCGTCGCGATGGGCGCGCTACACGCGAACTACCGGGAAACACCTTTTGCCGTTGACTACCCCTTCAGCGTCATCGTCTCCGGATCCCACAGGCACACGCGCTGCTCGAAGTAGCTGATGTTCGAGAGCAGCGCCGGACCCGCGGCGCGGAAGCCGAACGTCGCGTCTTCGATTACCGGCCTGCGGCTCTTCACCGCGCTGATGAAGTTGCGATGGTGATCCAGCCAGTCGCTGTAGCCCCGCGGAGGCAGATACACCTCGTCGCCCTGCGGGCGCATCGAATCCGCGGTGGGCCGCTGCACCGGGTACTTCGCGCGGTACTCCCGCATATATTGCTCCTCGATGGCCTTCGAGAAGGTGTCGGCAGTCTGGCCCGGCTCCGCCTCGCGCGGCATCTTGGAGACGGTCACGCCATTCCCGATCGTGAGAATTCCCTCGCTGCCCACGAAGCGGAAGCCCTGCGTCTCGGTGGCGCCGTCCACGAAGTCCACGCGCAGCGACAGGTTGAAGGCCGGGAATTTGCCGCGGGCCGGGTAGTCGTACAGGCCCAGCATCACGTCCGGCACATCGCGGCCGTCTTTCCAGAAGCGGAGCCCGCCGGTGGTGAACACGCGCGTCGGCCCGATTGCGCCGAGAACGAAATGAATGCCCGTGAAGAGGTGCACGAACAGGTCGCCGCCCACGCCCGTGCCGTAGTCGCGATAGTTGCGCCAGCGGAACAGGCGGATCGGCTCGAAGGGAATCTTGGGCGCGCGCCCCAGGAAGCGGTCCCAATCGATGGTCGAGGTCGAGGCGTCGGGCGGAATCGAATACTGCCACGCGCCGATCGCCGAGTTGCGGTCCACCCACGCTTCCACCATATTCAGCTCGCCGATGGCGCCGCGCTCCAGCAGTTCCTTGGCCTTCTGGTAGATCACGGAGCTGACGCGCTGGCTGCCCACCTGCAAGATCCGCCCGGTGCGCTTCTCGGTATCGATCACCTCTTTGCCGTCGTCGACCAGTTGCACCATGGGCTTCTCGCAGTAGACGTCTTTGCCGGCGTTCATGGCGTCGACCGCGATCTTGCGGTGCCAGTGGTCGGGCGTGGCGACGATCACGGCGTCGACGTCCTTGCGGGCCAGCACTTCGCGGTAGTCGCGGGTGGTGAAGACCTGGCTGCCCCAGACTTCCTTCGCCTTGGTGAGCCGGCCTTCGTAGACGTCGGCCACCGCCACCAGTTCCACGCTGCCGGTGGCCAGGGACGTGCGAGCATCGCCGCTCCCCTGAATGCCGTTGCCGATCAGGGCAACGCGCACGCGATCGTTGGGCGAGACGTTCTGCTGCGCCTGCATCTCCGCGGCAAGCGTGACCCCGGCAGCCGTGCCGAGAAAATGACGTCTGGTAGTTGACATACGGATTCCTCGATTACTACTGTACTGCTACCCTGATGCTTTGGCCAATACAATCCTTTCCCCTCCAACCGCCTGGTGGCGCTGGGCAGTGGTTCTTATCCCCGGCGCCCTGCTCTACTACCTCCCTCTCCCCAGCTTGACTCACGAGCAGGGCCGCGTGCTGGCGGTCTTCGTGGCCACCGTGATTGCGCTGGTCGCTCAACCCGTGCGCATGGGAGTGAGCGTGCTGATCGCCATGACGGTCCTGGGGGTCACGGGCAGCCTGCCGCCGGCCAAGATCCTCTCGGGGTTCAGCAACGTCACGGTATGGCTGGTCTTCACGGCGTTCCTGTTTTCCCGCGCGGTCACCCAGACGGGCTTCGGCACGCGGATCGGGTACCTGTTCATCGAGCGGTTCGCGCGCTCGCCGTTGAGCCTGGCCTACGCGCTGGCGGGCGCCGACCTCGTGCTGGCCCCCTTCATTCCGTCCGATACCGCCCGCGGCGGCGGCGTAGTCTTCCCCATCACGCGCAGCGTGGCGGCGGCGTTCGGTTCGGAGCCCGGCCCTACCGCGCGGCTGATCGGCACGTTCCTGGTGCTGGTCTCGTTCCATACAACGTATACTGCGTCCGCAATCTATCTCACCGGGATGGCGGCCAATCCGCTGATCGCCGAGTTCGCCTTCAAGATCGGCCACGTGGAGCTTACCTGGCTGCGCTGGTTCTCGGGCTCCGTGGTCCCCGGATTCCTCACGCTGGCCATCGTGCCGTGGCTGCTCTTCCGCTGGGTCACCCCCGAGATCCGCGATACCGCGCCGGCGCGCGAATTGGCGCGCGAGGAACTGGCGCGCCGCGGACCGCTCAGCCGCGAAGAGAAGTGGCTGCTCGCCATCATGATCGGCGTCATGGTGGGGTGGATTTCGTCTCCGTGGCACGGTATCAACAACACGTTCGTGGCGCTCGCCGGACTCTCGGCCATCCTGCTGGCGAAGGTGCTGACGTGGGACGATCTGCTGGCCGAACACCGCGCGTGGGACGCGTTGATCTGGTTCGGGCCGCTGGTGATGATGGCCGACCAGTTGAACGAAATCGGCGTGGTCAAGATCCTCTCCGGAAAGCTGTTCAGCCTGATGACCGGATGGCCCATGTTCGTAGTTCTGCTGGCGCTGGTGACCTCCTATTGTTATGTGCACTACACCTTCGCCAGCATGACCGCGCACGTCACCGCGCTTTACCCCGGATTTCTGGCGGCGGCCCTGGCGGCGGGCGTTCCCCCCATGCTGGCGGCCTTGCCGCTGGGATACTTCTCCAACCTGAACGCGGCCATGACTCACTACGGCACCGGGTCCGCGCCGGTCTTTTTCAACGCGGGCTACGTGCGCCAGGGCGACTGGTGGCGCTACGGCTTCCTGATCTCGCTCGTCAACCTGGCGATCTGGATGGGCATCGGACCGCTGTGGTGGAAGCTCATCGGGATCTGGTGAGCAGCTTCGGGAAATTGTAGATCACGGTGATCGGCGTCTCGACCGATTCCGAGACCAACTGCGCCACCAGGAAGCGTGGGCCGTTGGGCGCGACGTCGTAAGCGTCATATACTCCGAGCCCGTCGTCGACGCGGACGCGGAACAGTGCCTGCGGCTTTCCGGCGTGAAAAGTATCCTGTGACGCTTCCACCGGGACCGCGGTCAGCATGCCTTCAGGATCGATATAGAAGATCTCTTTGCCATCCGCCCTCCAGTGAGGCATGTTGCCGCCCGAGGAAGTGATCTGCCACTTGACACCACCCGAGTCAGTGGCCGGACGGACGAACACCTGCGTTGCGCCGGTGAAATCCGACTGATAAACGATCCAGCGGCCGTTCGGCGAGAAGGACACCTGAGAATCGCGGCGATCCGTGGGTAGGGGAACGGGCGCGCCTCCGCCGGCGGGAATGAGGACGGGCGCGGATCTCCCGTGCCGGGCGACAATGCCGATCAGCCAGCGCCCGTCCGGTGAGAAGTTGCCACCAAAAAACGTGCCCTCCACCTGGGCGAGCACGTGTTCGCTGCCTCCGTTGACAGGCCGTTCGACCACCACGGATCCGCCAGGGCGGTTCGAGCAATAGACGATGCTGCGTCCGTCGCGGGTCCACACCGGGCCGAAGTCCGCCGCGGCCTCGAAGGTGAGGCGGGTTTCCGCGCCGCCGGTTTGCGGGTAGAGCCAGATGTCCTGATTGCCATCCACGGTGCGCGCCGCGGCGAAACGCTTCCCGTCGGGAGAAATGCGGAGCTGGCTGAACAGACCTGCGTCACCGGCCGGAGCCGCCTTTCCGTCGCGCGTGAACCAGGTGAGTTGGCTCCGCGGGACAGCCGCCCGCCGGAAGGCCAGGACGCCGTTCCCGGAGTGCGCAAAGGAAGGGCCGGCGTAGGCGCCCTCCGCAATCACGATCGCGTCACCGGTGTATGCGCGCCGGGCCGGATCGAAGGGGTGTGCCGTGAGTTGCCCGTCATGGATGTAGAGCAGCCAACCGGGTCCACCTGTAGGGTCAGGCGCGTACGTCACCGGCGACTCGTCCTCTTCGAAGAGCACCTGGTGGCTCTGGCCGTCGTAGCTGGAGATGCCGGCGACCGACCGGCCTGATGGCCCACCGGCCGCGGTGTACAGGAACTGGCGATGGCCGGCAACCGGGCGCATGCCGCCTGCGTCCTTGCCGGGCACGCCTTCCGGCATTGCCTGCTCCACGCTCCCACCGGCGACGGGAATCCGCAGGATCGCCGGCACGCCGTACAACAGGATCGCGTTGTCGGTGGTCCAGAGCACTCCGCGGGCGTTGCTGTTGGCAAGCCGCTGCGGCTGGCCGCCCATGGTGTCGAGCTTGTAGAGCGCGTCGCCGCGGATGTAGGCGAGCCAGCGGCCGGCCGGCGACCAGTTGAAGTTGGCCGCGCCCTCGGTGCCTGGCAGCGGAGCCAGGCTGCCGGTCTCCATGTTGCGCAGCCACAGGCCAGGCTTGCCGCCCGGCGGGACGATCGGCAACACCAGGCTGCGGCCATCGGGCGAGAACTCCAGGCGGGAGGAAGCGATGGGTGCGATCCGGTAGCCGGCAGGGATCGTGATCTCGGTCTGAATGATGGGCGCATCCGGCTTCGGTTTCAGGAACCACGCCGCGGGCGCGAGCGCGAGGGCCGCGGCGAGACCCGCGATCCACGGCCATGGGGAACGTTTCGCTTGCGGAGGTGCTGGGGCGGGCGCGGGCTGCGGTATCTCTTCGAGCGCCAGCCAGACATCGCCAATGTCGCGCAGGCGGAGCTTCGGATCTTTGCGCAGGCAACGCTCCAGCACGCGCTGCATGGGCGGCGAAACGGCGGAGAGGAGCGGCTCGTTCTTCAGCACGTCGGCCAGGATGTCGGAGATGGTCTCGCCCTGGAACAGTTGCCAGCCGGTGAGTATTTCGTAGAGCACCACGCCGAAGGCCCAGATATCGGCGCGCGTGTCCACGGGCTTGCCGCGCGCCTGCTCGGGCGACATGTAGGCCGCGGTACCGAGGATCGCGCCTGCCTGCGTGGCGCCCATGGTGAGAGTGGGAGAGTCGTGGGATGCGCCCGCGGCGGCGGACTCAATGGTCTTGGCGAGTCCGAAGTCGAGCACCTTGACTACGCCCTCGGGCGTGACTTTGATATTCGCGGGCTTCAGGTCACGGTGGACGATGCCCTTCTCGTGGGCCGCGGCAAGGGCG
>OMOG01000149.1 GCA_900290305.1 Candidatus Sulfopaludibacter sp. SbA4 | reverse complement strand
GGCTGGGGGTTGGGGGTTGGGGATTAGTGGTTGGGGAGTGGGTTGGCATCTACTTCATCTCCTCGATGATCTTTTTCAGCTCGGCGGGGAGCGGTTGGAGCGGCTGCTTTTCGACGAGCATTTCGCCCGAATCGCGGCGCTTGACGACGATGTTGTGCTTGCCCCATTCCGCGTCTTTGTTGGGGAAATCCTCGCGGAATTGCGCGCCGCGGCTCTCTTTTCTTAATAGGGCAGCGCGCGTGATGGCCTCGGAGACGTCCAGCATGTTGGCCAGATCCATGCAGGTGTGCCATCCGTTGTTGTACTGACGGTGGCCGGCGATACCCGCGTGGGCGGCGCGGGTGCGCAGTTGCTCGATCACGCCAAGGGCCTGTTGCATTTCGCCTTCCATGCGCACGATGCCGACCAGGGCTTGCATCGAGTCCTGCAGGTCGTACTGGATTTGATACGGGTTTTCGGCCGCGGGGCCGTGTTCGAAGGGCGCGAGCGCAGCGGTGGCGGCGGACTGCGCCTCGGCTTCATCGGCCACTACGTCGCCGTTGCGACGGGCGAAATCGGCGGCGAACTGACCGGCGCGCTTGCCGAACACCAGCAGGTCGGAGAGCGAGTTGCCGCCCAGGCGATTGGCGCCGTGGAGTCCGGCGGCGGCTTCTCCCGCGGCGAACAGGCCGGGCACCGTGGACATCTGGGTGTCGCCATCCACGCGGATTCCGCCCATCATGTAATGGGTGGTGGGGCCGACCTCCATGGGCTCTTTGGTGATATCGATATCGGCGAGCTGCTTGAACTGGTGGTACATGCTGGGCAGCTTGCGCTGGATGTGCTCGGCCGCCTTGGGGAGCCGCTGCTTGATCCAGGCGATATCCAGAAATACGCCGCCATGCGGGGAGCCGCGGCCGGCTTTGACTTCGCGATTGATGCAGCGCGCCACGTGGTCGCGAGTGAGCAGCTCGGGCGGGCGGCGGGCGTTCTTGTCGCCCTGCGTGTATCGCCAGCCTTCGTCTTCGTTATCGGCGGTCTGCTCCTTGTAGAGATCGGGGATGTCGTCGAACATGAAGCGCCGGCCTTCGCTATTGCGCAGAACTCCACCATCGCCGCGGACGGCTTCGGTAACCAGGATGCCGCGGACGCTGATGGGCCAGACCATACCGGTGGGGTGAAACTGCACAAACTCCATGTCCAGCAGCTCGGCGCCGGCGCGCCAGGCGAGCGCGAGACCGTCGCCGGTGTATTCCCAACTGTTGCTGGTGACTTTGAATGCACGGCCGATACCGCCGGTGGCTATGACTACGGCCTTGGCGGACCAGAGAATGAAGTGACCTTTCTCGCGATCGTAGCCAAAGGCGCCGGCGACGCGGCCGGAATCCATGAGGAGGCTGAGGACGGCCGGAATCCATGAGGAGGCTGAGGACGGTACACTCCATGTGGACCTCCATGCCGGTGTGGATGCCGTGGTCCTGGAGGGTGCGGATCATTTCGAGGCCGGTGCGGTCGCCGACGTGAGCGAGGCGGGGATAGCGATGGCCGCCGAAGTTCCGCTGCAGGATGCGGCCATCCTTGGTGCGGTCGAAGAGCGCACCCCAGGCCTCCAGCTCGCGGACGCGGTCGGGCGCCTCTTTGGCGTGCAGCTCGGCCATGCGCCAGTTGTTGAGGTACTGGCCGCCGCGCATGGTGTCGGCGAAATGGACGCGCCAATTGTCGCGGTCATCGACGTTGGCGAGAGCGGCCGCGACGCCGCCTTCGGCCATCACGGTGTGGGCCTTGCCGAGAAGCGATTTGCACACGACACCGACTTTGAGTCCGGAAGCGGCAGCCTCGATGGCGGCGCGCAGACCGGCGCCGCCGGCGCCGACGATGAGGACGTCGTAGGAATGCCGCTGGTATTCCGGCATTACAGAATTCTCCAGTCGTGCCAGATGCCCATGGAGCAGAGACGGACGTAGATATCGGCGAAGCCTACCGAGCAGAGACTGGCCCAGGCCCACTTTTTGTGGCTGCCGTTGAGACAGGTGACGCAGTTATAGAGACGGTGGCGGACGGGATGTTCGGAGACGCGGTCGAAGACTCCACCGATCAGGTGGCGGAAGGCGTGACAACCAAAGACATAGCCGCCCAGCAGAACGACATTGACAGTCAGTACGAGAGACCCGAGGCCGATGCCAAAGCCGTTCGAGAACCAGAATGACTTAATCGCATCATAGACCAGGAAACCCCACACGAGATAGGAGAGGCGCAGAAAGTAGCGGTGAAAATTCTGGAGTATTAACGGAAGACTGCGTTCGCCAAGGTACGACTTACGCGGCTCACTTACCGAACAGGCAGGCGGGTCGGCCCAGAATGACTTATAGTAAGCGCCGCGATAGTAGTAACAAGTCAGTCGAAAGAGACCGGGAATCCAGAGTATCAGCAGTGCCGGGGAGAACGGCAGGAAGGCGGGATACCATGCGGGCTTGGGGCCGAACCAGGCGTGCGGCGAGTCACCGAAGATCTCAGGTGAGTAGAAGGGCGAGATGTAGGGGCCGAAGGTATAGTATTGGTTCTGCCAGGCGGCCCAATTGGCATAGACGAGAAACGTGCCCAGACCGAGGAAGACCAGCAAGGGCGAGAGCCACCACCGGTCGCGCCGCGAAGTATGGCCGAAGCGGCCGTTGGTCCAGAGGATATCTGGAGCGGCGGACGGCGACTGGCTGGCTTGGGTACCCATTTTGTTCCCTCCTGTCGATTGGAAGGCAGTATACACCAATCGCCGGTCGAGTTGGGGAAGCGGCGAGGCGCGGGATTCGATTGGTTCGGTCACGGGCTGCATAATAGCATCCAAAACGGTGAAAACTTTCACCGTTTTTCAGGAGCGAATGTTGAAAACGCTCGGGTTACGCGAATTTGACGGTGAGAGTTTACACCGTTTTCGGGGTTTGGGAGGCGAAAGCCCTGGCCCACCCCGGCGACACAGATCTGTGTCGCCAAAAGGCACCTCGACGCTGAAAAGAAGGGGCTTACTGAAATTCGGCGACACAGATCTGTGTCGCCTACGGGTTGCTACCGGTTGGTGCGGGGCGAGTCCAATTCCCTTCCTGATTTAAATCTACCAGACGATCCTTGCGATGGTGGCTGTTCAGATGAACTAAGTAATTGAAAACAGGGCGAAAATATTTTTTGAAAATCGGGTATTGTTAACCGGCCAACTTAGACTTTTCCGAAATCTCAGCGTAAGCGATTGAAAATAAATCGGTTGGCCGGTTAACAAGTTCATATCGGGTCCAATGTTTTGGGAGCGTATCAAGTCTTTCCCAATCATCGTCTTACGGATCATAGCGACTGAAACATTGGCCGGATATGAGCCTGATAGATGACGCCGGCCCGTACCGATGTGTAGATTTGTTGGGACAGACCGAGCGGCATCCGGGAATAATCGAGGCCCTTGGCCCACGCATCCTGATCGAAGGCCCAGAGCACTTGCCGAGGTTCACTGACGACCCGGCGGATCCGGTCGAAGAGAACCGTCTCGGCATCGGCAAGGTGATGCAAAATGAAGCTGATTGGCCACTTGCCCGGTCCGTATCTCCGGGCGAGTTGTTCTTCGGTCATCTCAAAGTACGGCAGCGTTCGATCTCTGGCTGCTTCGAGGCGCGCGACGATGTCCATGCATTGAATTATAATTAGGTAGTTGGCTAAATGTCTATATGGATGCTCCGGTAGCGCGGACGAGATCGGAAGGCCGATTCCAAATCGGCCTGCAGGTTGAAAACCTGCCCCACAGGGGGCTGGGGTATCCTGGATCAGGTTCGAATGAAGACGATAATCGGTATCTTCCTCTTGCTTACAGGGGCGCCGGCGTGGGCTCCGGCGCAGGCGCCTTCGCGGGCCGACATCCTGCGCGGAGAGTACGGGCCGTATCGCGCCAACAACGATCTGCTCTTCTACCACCTCGACGTCCGCGTCGACCCGGAGAAGAAGTTCATCAGCGGGAAGAACACCATCCGCTTCCGGATGCTCAAGGACGGCACGCGGATCCAGCTCGATCTCCACGCCGCGCTGCAGATCGAGAAGATCCTGCTGGGCGGCACGGCCCTGCACTACGAGCGCGGGCTTGGCGCGGTGTTCGTGGACTTCCCGGAAACGCTCGCCGCGGGCCGCGAGTACACCATCGACTTTTACTACTCGGGCACCCCGCCGGAGACCGGCAGGTTCGGGGGCTTCACCTTCCGCAAAGACGCGTCCGGCCATCCCTGGATCAACACGGCGTGCGAAGGCATCGGCGCGAGCATCTGGTGGCCCAACAAGGACCAGTGGCGCGACGAGGTGGAGAGCATGCGGATCAGCGTGTCGATCCCCAATGGGCTGGTGGATGTCTCCAATGGGAAGTTCATGGGCAAGACCGATCTGGGCGACGGATACACGCGATGGGATTGGCTGGTCGAGTACCCGATCAACAACTACGACGTGTCGCTGAACATCGGCAACTACGAGCACTTCGCCGACCGGCTGGGCGACCTGCCGCTGGACTTCTACGCGCTGCCTGAAGACCTGGACAAGGCGAAGAAGCAGTTCGTGCAGGCCAAAGGGATGATCGAAGCGTTCCAGCACTACTTCGGCGAGTATCCGTTCCAGAAGGACGGCTACAAGCTGATCGAGGCGCCTTACTCCGGCATGGAGCACCAGAGCGCGGTCACTTACGGCAACCACTTCGCGAACGGCTACCTGGAGCGCGACTGGACGGGCGTCGGCATCAGCCCGCGCTTCGACTTCATCATCATCCACGAAAGCGCGCACGAGTGGTTCGGCAACAGCATCACCGCGGCGGACGTCTCGGACATGTGGATCCACGAAGGGTGGGCGACCTACCTGGAGTCTCTCTACGTGGAGTACATGTGGGGGCACGACGACGCGCTGAAGTACTTGAATGGGTACAAGTCGAAAGTCCGGAACACGCAGCCGATCATTACGCAGCGCGGGGTCAACCGCTCGCCACCGCAGGACCAGTATTTCAAGGGCGCGCTCTTTCTCAACACGCTGCGCAGCGTGGTAAACGACGACGCCCGCTGGTGGGCTCTGCTGCACGATTTCTACCAGCATTTCAAGTATCAGAACATCATGACCGAGGATGTGGCCGCGTATTTCAACCAGAAAACGGGAATGGACCTGACCGCCATCTTCGACGAGTATCTGCGGCATGCCGCGCTGCCGGTGCTGGAGCTGAAGTTCGACGAGGCCGCGGGCGCGGTTTCCTACCGGTGGAAGGCCGATGAGCCGGGGTTCGCGATGCCTGTGCGGGTGGGCACGAAAGACCACTGGGAGATGGTGCGGCCCACGGTTGAATGGAAGAGCATGAAGACGCCACTGAAGAAGGACGAGTTCGAGGTGGCGGCCGATCTCTACTACGTCAACGTGAGCAAGCAGTAGCCGGCTGAAAGCCGGCTTTAGCGCCGGGCTAACAGCCCGGCGGTCGTAGTGGATGGAATCCACTACCAGTTGCGCGATGGGCGGTTGTTTCCAGTAGAGCGGTCCAC
>OMOG01000010.1 GCA_900290305.1 Candidatus Sulfopaludibacter sp. SbA4 | reverse complement strand
GGAGCCAATGGGTTCAGCGGATCGAGTGACGCCGCATTGAGGCGGGATTGAAGGTCCGCGACAACGCTGATTCGGACAACAGAGCGGGAGCGAGGAATAGCGCTACGCTAAAATCCTCCTCATACGCGTCCAGTTTAACTTCTGTTTCGTAGAAGTTAAGGTTTTCGAAACGGCCTTCTGAAGCTTGGCGCACTCCGGACCGGTGCTGGTAGACACTCTCACCGCCGGCAAAGCAATCCACGCAGGAGGCCCTTGCCGGCATGTGCCATTTTTGGCACAATGAGAATTGATCGACCGGTCCAAAGAAGCTCCCGGCGTTCTTCTATGAATCCGCCCTCGGCAACCGGCCCGTGCGGGAGTGGATCCTGGGGCTATCGTTGGCTAGATCGCAAAAACTGGGGAAGATCGCAGATTGGCCGGCCGGGACATTCAGGAGGTCGAAGTCGGTTGGCCACTCGGGATGCCCTATTGTCGCAGTCTCGGCAGCGGCCTG
This sequence comes from Candidatus Sulfopaludibacter sp. SbA4, assembly GCA_900290305.1. Classification (GTDB taxonomy): domain Bacteria; phylum Acidobacteriota; class Terriglobia; order Bryobacterales; family Bryobacteraceae; genus OMOG01. Next base: position 14,658 of record OMOG01000010.1, on the reverse strand, counting down.
TGGGAGGTACGGAGCGACCTGACGAATGGGAAGATCGGGCGGGTGATCTTCTGCGTGGCACGAGAACGCATGGTGCTGCTGCATAGCTTCGTCAAAAAAACGCAGAAGACCCCAGCCCAGGATTTGAGGCTCGCGCTCAAGCGTATGAAGGAGGTGCTTCGAGATGACGCATAGGAAGAAGGGCAAGGTTGGTTCATCTTTTGATGGCGTTCTGGCCGAACAGGGCATTCTGGAAGAGTGTGAGGAACAAGCCATCAAACAGATCCTTGCCGATCAGATCAAGGCCGCCATGGAGAGGGAACGCCTCACCAAGGCGGCGATGGCCATCCGTATGCAAACCAGCCGTAGAGCGCTCGACCGCTTGCTCGATCCCGGCAACACGAGTGTTACCTTGCACACTCTCCAACGCGCTGCTGCGGCTATCGGCCGCCAACTCCGGCTGGAACTTGTCTGAAGCGACGAATATCAGTGCGTCACTCCAGGAGGACCTTGTCTTCGTGAAATTGACCTGGCTGGTGACGAGGGGGTAGGATTCAACTGTTTGACGGGCAAGGTTGAAAATCTGGGCAAGGCAGGCATTCTTGATGCAACCAAGGGACTCCGAATTGCCGTCGAGGCCGGTCTCTCCTGCACTCGCTCAATCCTGACGACTGGAATGTGGGACCTGACACGTCCGGTCGAGCCCACCCCTAAACCATCCGATTACTCCCGATAAGTGCATTGCGTAGCCCAGCCTCCGGTCAGCGGTCTCGCACATAGGGACCATCCTGGCGGACTTTGCTGGCAGTCGCGGTTAGGATGCCGGCTGAGGCCGCCTCGCGCGTTGTGCGAGGTAGTGTTGATCGAGCGCTTGCCGGACGAGAGTCTTGATGACCGCCTGGCGGCTCACGTTGAGGTCCTGCGCGGCCTTATCCAACTCCTCCAGCATAGCGGCAGTGACGTCCACATTAACGCGTTGGATCGGCTGAACCATGCGGCCTTGGCCCTTGAAAAAATGGGAAATGTCCTTACCTTGATCCGCTAGCCGCGCAATGGCGTCGGCGGAGACCGGCTTGGCGGATTTACGAGTTTTCTTCATACAGTCGGATTTCCTCCTTTGTCGACCTCCACAGAGTGACGAGATGCAGAATCTCGCCTTCATCGTCTTCCCTGACTTCAAAGATGACGGAATACCGCCGGTCGCCCACCCAGCCGACGGCCAAAAACTGTTCCGGAACGTCGGATCGCCGATCGAGCCAGTAGGGCCGTGAGAACAACTCACGCGCCTCTTCAAACCCTATGCCGCGCCGCGGATTCGCCCGGAGGCGCCTGCTCTTCCGCAGGTCGAAGCTAAACCGCATCTGATATGACTGTTATACCATGCTGAGCCGCTCGCCGGCCAGAGGAGGCGGCCTGGAACTGGCGCGCCGGGGCTATCTACCCGGATCACTCCCCACAAGCCGGCTTGTCGCCCATGATCGCGCGGCTGGAACTTGTCTGAAGCAACGAGGCTTTCCATTATCAATCGCTTGCACGGAGTCTGCACAAGTGCGGTTACGCTAGCCCGGTTTTTCGTTCGGTTGATCCCGATACCCATGCTCGGCGAAGGCGGGTAAAGCGTGGCCCCGCGCTGCCACCGAGAAGCGCGAAGGGGCTCCCGATCGTGGTTCCCAGGTTTGACTGTGCCGGTAGCAGTGATTTCCGAATCGGGAGCAGATGGCCGGCCATCCTGACGGGGCGCCGCCCGCGTCAGCCCTCGGGCCCGATACCGATCCGGCCGTTCACGGCGGATCGGATGCATAGCTTCCTGGTAGCGTCATCCGGGCACGGCGGCGTGTCCAGCTTGTCTGATCGCGTCGCGGTTCAGGCGCATCTTGCCATTCGGTCCGGCGTTCGCGCGGTATCATATTGCAGTAGGATACTTTGCATGCCGCGCGGCAACCCATCACCGAAGCTAGCCATCACGGTAAACCCCGACATTCACGAAAACATCCTTGCGGCGGCCCGCCCGCGAGGGGGTGAGCGTCTCGGCCTGGATGACCGCTGCGGCGCGCGAAGCACTTCAGCGGCGGGCTGGTTTGGCGGCGGTCGCAATGTGGGAAGAGCAGCACGGACGCTTCACCGCGGAAGAGATGAATGAAGCTCGCCGCAGTGTGCGGGCACAGCTCCGCACGTCGCGAAGGGTCCGGCGTCCCGCGTGAGCACCGTCGTCTACGACGCCGCCGTTCTCGTGGCCGCCGATAGAAACGAGCGACGGGCGTGGGCTGAACACAAGGTCCGTTTGGAACTTGGCATTGTTCCATTGGTTCCTGCGCCCGTGGTCGCCCAGGTCAGCCGGTCCCCGCAACAAGCCCAACTCCGGCGCTTCTTGACTGGGTGCGCGGTCGTTCCTCTTGGCGAGAGCGAGGCGCACGAAGCAGGGCGGCTGTTAGGCATGACCAGAACGGCGGATGTCGTTGACGCCGTTGTGGTGACGACGGCCCTTCGCCAAAAAGCTACGATTCTCACCGGCGACCCAGAAGACATAGAACGGCTCGTCAGGGCTTCTGGCCGCGCGGTCGCTGTATGGACACCCTACCTCTTCACCCTAGCTAGCCCTGGTCGAACGTGTCGATTTCAACAATGTCACCGTCATTCAGGTGAAAGTGGTCACGCAATTTTACGTCGGCCGCGACCTCTACGATCGTCCTCGGATGATGGCCTCGGCCCTCCTCATTCGCGTCGGTGCGAAGAATAAACGCACTCTTCCCCCATATCGCACAGGGAACGATGTTCACGGAGACATTTCCGCCATATTCGCGGCCCTCGAGCCGAATGACTTTCCCGGGCAAGGTATACGGCTCATCGAGCTGAATATTCAGTGTCCCGGGGAATAGCCTCATTCCGGTCTTGCCGAAGTAGTGATCGTCCAGTTTCTCGATCCAGTACGAGAAGTTTCCCATACCAGAGACAACCTTCCCACGGAGTATCGACAATCCACCTCCAACAGTGCGGTTCTGGCACCATGATTGCACAGAATTCCGGGATAAATGCCGCAGCAGACGTACCTGACACCGGGTTCCATATTGTTTTGGCTGACCGGGCTGCTCGCCATTGGCATCATCTTCATTGGCGCACGCTTTATCATCGCGCCACTCCCGGCGGCGAGGGACTTCGGAGTGCCCGCGCCAGAGACGAAGACACGCACCTACTTATGGACAAAAGGGACGCGCGATATCGTATCCGGACTATTCGTAATGGTGTTGCCGGGGTTGAAGGTCGCCTCGGGTGTGCTGGCTGTTTTTCTGTTTGTAGCGTCGTTGATTCCGTTTGGCGACATGCTGAACGTATGGGCGAGCGTGAGGAGGAAAAATGTTCCGGCCCTCGTGATTCACGGCGGAACCGGTCTATTCATGTGTGTCCTGGCATCCCTCATCCTCCGTTGCAGTCATTCACGTTTGCGGCCGGGTATAGTTGTGTCGTTCACAATCCCTAGGTTTGATCACTCTGTGCAGCCGATGCAGAAATCGGTGGCGGTGCCTCTGCGAAGGTCCGGCTTCTGGTGGATAGCAGTGCGACGGGCGGAGCGCTCTCCACGGTACGGGTGAGCCTTAGGAAGAAATACTGACGGCGCACGTCCCCATCGCCACGACCGCTCTGCCGAGATGTTCTATATGCTGGATGGCGCAGTACAAGTCCTCGCAGGCACCGGGTGATGTTATCGTGGTTCCGCCACGGATGCCGCACGCATTCTCGACCCAGCGTGCCGCGAGCGCGGAACTCCTGGTGGTTATCGCACCCGGCGTGGAGCGATTCGAATATTTCCGCCAACTCACTCGTATTGCACGCGGCGAGAAGCCGCCGGAGAGCCTGCGCGACGTGCAGGACTTATACGACACTTACTTCCTGAATAGCCCGGAATGGGAGGCTTCACAACGATGAGGCAACCAATCGGGCGGCTTGCGTCTTTGGCGGCGGAACTTTGGGAATCGAAGCGGGCCGATTGCAAATCGGCCTGCAGGATGGAATCCTGCCCCACAAGCAGCTCAGTATCAGTGGGTTGTCCTGGAAAGTTTCGGAGCTCACTCGCTGCGCAGCGCCTGCACGACGTTCAGAACCGGACGGATCACATTCCCGGAGTCACCGCGGAAGTGACTGGCGGGAGCGTCCTTGGCGGCAGAACCTCGCGGGTCGAGGAGCGCCGGCTGAAGCCGGCGGCAGGCAGGATTGCCTGCCCCACAAACAGTTCAGAATCAGTGGGTTGCCCAGGGGTTTCTGGAGTCATCACGGAGACGATTCCAACGCGGTGCAGCCCGCTTCGCTGACGGCTCTCCGCGCAGTGCCGGCGGCCATCGGCTCCTGTCCCCTTTGCAGGTAAAGCCGCTTCACGTTGCGGAAGGCCGCGCAGATCTGGTCATGCACCAGGGGACAGGCGGGGTTCAGGGTCAGTGTGCCGCCGGCGCCGCCGAGCGCGCAACTGCCCGGAGCGGTCTGCCGATACAGGTCCACCAATTCGGAAGCCAGGCTGGAATAGCCCTGGTCCACCAGCAGGCCCTCGATCAGCGTGATGGCGGCCTGCCGCGGGTCTCCCATGGCACGCCAGGCGGCCGACATATCCTCGAAAAACTCCGGCGCCGGGCGGATGATGCGGCCGTACTCGAACGCCTCCATGGCCTTGCGCGGATCGGACAGGCGAAGGTACGCGTCGCCCAGCGACAGGTACAAGGGATACCAGCCCGTGGCCGATATCGTGATGCCGCGCAACTGACTTTCGCGGCGGAGTTCCTGGGCGGCGACGCGATCGATTCTCTCGCCGAGCAACAAGACATCCAGCGCTTTTCGATCCCACTCCAAGCTCTGCGCGGCGGAACCTCTGGCGGCCAGCAACTCGCCCTGCATGAGGTAGATCAAACCGGCTTGGGCGTAAACCTGTGGCACGTTTCGACCGTCGGGCAGGCCATTCAGAATCGCGAGGGAACGGTTCACCTCGCCAATGGCGCGGTCCATGCCTTCCCCTTGGGGTCCGATCACGGCGCTCGCCAGGTGCAGATGCGTCTTGTAACTGGCGGGGCACACGGTGGCGGCGGTGGTCCACAGGCTGCGGTCATCGAGCCAGTCGGTGTTGCGGGCGTAAGTGCGGACGGCCAACGCGGCGCCGATGAGGACCAGCACGGCGGGCGCGATGCGCGGACGCCTGTAGATCGCCCAAACCAGGCAGCCGGCGAAACCGATCGAGGGAAGATACAGAAATCTCTCGGCCATGATGCTGCCAATGAGGATCACCAGGTTGGAAGCGGGGGCCAGAGCCGCGAAAAAGAAGGCAATGAAGAAGCACACCGCTTTGTGCCGGCGGTAACAAAAGATGGCAGCCGCGGCAGCGCCGGCACAAACCGCCAGCGCCACACAATCGCCCAACTCCCAATGGAACGGCGGAACCTGGTTGTAGGAGTAATCACAGGAGAGGTTGCGCGGCCACACCAGCAGCCACAGGTACTTGCCGATGACCTTCAGGGCCGTGAGCCGCGCAGTCCAGAAACCGGCGCCCACCAGGGGGTTATCGGTGAACGGAAAATGCGTCGCGGCCACCCCGGCAAAGACCCGCGACCGAACATACAAGAAGATAGCCACCGGCACCAACACCGCGAGGTACGGATAGGGCGCGGGCACTCGGGCCTGCCGCGTCCTGGCTGCAGCGCCGCGACTCTTGGGGACGCCTGGCTTTTTCGTATTCCGTGGCGCGCCGCGGAGCGTGTCCACTGGCCTGGGCGCCCGGTCCCTTCCCAGCGTGAAGTCGTAAATCGCCATGGCCGCCAGCAGCACCACCGCGCTTTCCTTGGAGAACATGCCAATAGCGGCGGCCAGCATCAGGGCCACCAGCCACGCCAGCCTGCGCCGGCCGGAAGCAGCCGCACTCTTGGCGTGGCAGAGCAGGCCCGCCAGCACGCCGAAGCCGGCCAGCAGATCGGCGCGGCCCACGATGTTGGTGACCGATTCGGTGAGAAGGGGATGAAGCGCCCAGACCGCGGACAGCGCCCATGCGGGTCCGATCTCCTGGAACAGCAGCAGGCCCAGCCAGTAGACCAGCAGGATGTTCAGGGCATGCAGCGCGAAGTTGACCCAATGGTAGCCGGCCGGTCGAGGGCCGTCGCCGAGGATGGCGTAGTTCAGCAGGTAGGAGAACGTGGTCAGCGGACGATACAGGCCGGTGGATGCGTTCTGGTACGAATACTCCTGGGTCAGGATCAGACGCGCATTCTCGGAAGAAGCGGCCTCGACGCGAGAATCTTTTAGAATCGCCTGCTCATTGTCGAACACCAAGCCGGCTCGAAAGGAGTTGGAATATGCCAGCAGGGCGAAGGCCCACAGCGCTAGGATGGGCAGGGTGGCGCCGCGACCAGCGCGAAGGGAAAATGGTCGGAGCAAACGCCACTTCACCATGGGCTCGGTATCACAATATCACGTGTCTTTGGGAAGCTGTGGTCGAAAGGGGAAATCGGTTGGCAGGCGGAAGCGCCTGCCCCACCAAGACTGGGCCATTTTTACCGGTAACGGGTGGCCTTGACACGGGTATGACCAGATGTTATTGTCCCAAACATGAAAGTGAATTGCTTCGTGGGCATTGTCTTTGTCTTGGCGCTGGGCTGCGGCAGCCTGTTTGGGCAAACGGTAGCCAGCTCCGTGCAGGGAACGGTTGTCGATCCCGCGGACGCGGTGATTGTGGGCGCTCCGGTCATGCTGACCAGCGCGGAGACCGGCGCGGTTCGTTCGGGCACCACCGACAGCAACGGCACATTCCGGTTCCAGAACCTGCTGCCCGGTACTTACAGTGTGACGGTCAAAGCGCCCGGGTTCAAGGGCGCGACGCGCACCAATATCGTGGTGGCCGCGGAGGAAACGCACAACGCGGGCAGGATAGTCCTCGAGATTGGCAGTGTAACGGAGTCTACGACGGTTACGGCGGAGGTCGCCCAAGTGCAACTGGCGAGTTCCGAGAATTCCTCGACCATCGGCGCCGCCAACCTGGAAGACCTTACTCTGAAGGGCCGGGATCTCTTCGGCTACGTAAGACTGGTTCCGGGGGTGATCGACACGACGACGAGCCGCGACGTGACCAGCCACTCGGCTTTCAGCGGCATCATTATCAACGGCAACACGGCGTTGTCGAACACGCTGAACTTCATGGTGGATGGAATCACCGACATGGACACCGGATCGAACGGTTCGAATCATTATGAGCCAAATATGGATTCGATCCAGGAGTTGAGGATTCTGACATCGAATTACCAGGCCGAATACGGGCGCAACTCGGGCGGAACCATCACGGTAGTCACCAAGAACGGCACACAACAGTTCCACGGCACGGCCCAGTGGACTCACCGGCACGAGGAATTCAACGCGGATAGCTGGGCGAACAACCACACCATCAAGAACGGAGCCGCGACTCCGCGAGTGCCGTACCGGTACAACGTGGAGACTTACAGCCTGGGCGGTCCGGTGTATGTCCCGAAGCATTGGAACGTAGCCAAGACGAAGCTCTTCTTCTTCTGGTCGCAGGAGTATACCGCCCAATTCGTCACCGGCGGCTCGGAGAATCAGTACACACCGACGGCGCTCGAGCGCGTGGGCGACTTCTCGAAGAGCTTTAACAACAACGGCAGCCTGATCCAGGTGCTGGATCCGAACAACAACAACGCGGCGTTTCCGGGCAATGTCATACCCGCGTCGCGGATCAATCCGGTGGGGCAGCAGTTGCTCAACTTTTTCCCGCTGCCGAACTATACCGCGACATTGCCGGCGCAGGTGAACGTGGTGAACTACTTCGAGCAGGCCAGCGCCAAGCACCCGCGGCGCAACGACGTGCTTCGTTTCGACACCTATATTACGCCGAAGCTCAGCGGCTATTTCCGCTGGATCAACGACTACGACGACACGATTCAACTCTACCAGGGGGTGCAATTCACTTCGGACGTGGGCGGCGTGCTGGGACAGAAGGGCATTTCGCCCATCGATCATCCGAACGGGGGGCACGGCTATTCGGGAACGGCTACTTACACGTTCTCGCCGACGCTGATCAACGAAATCACGGTCGCCGAAAGCTGGGACACCTATTCGTTTTACACGCTGGACAACATGGCGAGCGAACAGCGCTCGCTGGAGCCGGGTCTGCCAACGCTGTTTCCGGTGCCCACGGCCACGAACAACGGATCCGTATTGCCGATCAACGGTTACCTGCCGATCCTGCCGACGTTCAGCTTCGGCAGCGCACCGGCAAACGCCATGTCCTATTCGCGCAACGGATCGACGGCCGGGACGTACCAGAACGCCAACCCCATCTGGACCTACCAGGATAACCTCAGCAAGATCGTGGGCCATCACGCGTTCAAGGCCGGAATCTACCTGGAATACAACGATAAGTATCAGCCGAAGGGGAACAACTATATGGGGGCCTTCAGTTTTGCCTCCTCGACTTCAACCCCCCAGCTCAACACCAACGACGGCTTCGCCAATGCCCTGCTCGGTAACGTCAACAGCTACAGTCAGTGGACCGCGACCACGACGTTTAACGTCCAGTACTGGAACGCGGAGTTTTATGTGCAGGACAACTGGAAAGTGAACCGCAGGTTGACGCTGGATGTCGGGGTGCGCTTCTATCACCAGACGCCCCAGGTGGATGTCAACAATACGTTTGTCAACTTTAATCCGGCGACCTATTCCAAGTCGGCCATATCGCGGATTTACGTACCGGCTTGTTCGAACGGCGCCGCGACATGCACCAGCTCCGCCAATGGACTGGTGGCCAAGGACCCTCTTACGGGCGCAACCACGTCCAGCGGATTCGTGGGGGATTTTGTTCCTAACTCGGGCGATCCGACATCGGGAATGCAGGTACTTCGGCTCAACGGCGCACCGAACGCTCTCTACAGCATGTCGCCCATCGCCCTGGGACCGCGCGTGGGATTTGCTTACGACGTGTTTGGCGACGGCAAAACGGCGATCCGCGGCGGGTTTGGAATGTTCTACAACCGGCTGGACGGCAATCAAGTGTACACCAGTTCCGGACAGTCGCCGATCGCGTACCAGGTGTCGGTCAGCAACGTGTCGCTGGCGCAGATCGCGGCGCAAAACACGGGAGCCCCGCCCAGCCTGGCGAGTCTGAGCACGGCTCCCAACAGTCCGTACATCTGGCTGCCCTCCAGAGTTCCGTGGGACACGACTATGAACGCCAGCCTGGACGTTCAGCATAGCTTCGGTGCGAACACGGTGGTCAGTATCGGCACCAGGTGGGACCACAGCTATAACCAGCACCTGCTGTACAACCCCAATTGGATTCCCATCGGAACGGGCTGGCCGTTCACGCCTTCGAATATAAACCCCACCACGGCGGGCAACACGAGCGCCGACATCGGCTCGATTTTCGAGCGAGTATTTTACCCGACATCGGCTCGATTTTCGAGCGAGTATTTTACCCGGGGTACGGCGGTATGAACAGCTCCGGGTTTTACGGGGAGAGCATCTACACCGCTCTGACCGCCACACTGAACAGGCGCTTGTCACACGGTCTGGCGGTGGGTGCGTCGTATACGTTCTCCAAAGCCATGGGTATTACCACTTACAACCCGGCGGTTCCCAACAACCACGAATGGAATTACGGGCGAGTGAGTGGGGACCGGCCGCAAAACCTCCAGATCAACTTCAACTACGACATCCCGGGGCTCGGTAAGAAGCTGGGCGTGAAGGCGCTGGGCGCTTTGACCGATCACTGGCAACTCTCCGGAATCATTTCCTCCACCAGCGGGGCGCCGTATAACCCGGGTTGCGGCCTCACGTCGGGAGCGCCATCCGTCACCGGCGGTTATACCGGCACGCCGGACGTCAGCGCGCGCTGCGAGGTGATTGGCAATCCACTGACAAACATGCCGACCAGCGGCAACGGGAAGGTGTACTTCAATCCGGCGGCGTTCGCTCTACCGGGGATCGCGACGGGGCCGGACAACTCGATGGTGGGACCGCCCGTATTGGGTGACCTGGGTGGTGGCGCCGGCGTTCTAAGGCTTCCGCACATCACTAACTTCGATGCGACGATCACTAAGAACGTGCCGTTGGGCAGCGAAAAGCGAATACTGAAGTTTCAGGTGCAGGCATACAACGTGTTCAACCACACGGAAGTCAACGGCCTGAATACGGGCATCCAGTTCAATCCGGCTACCAACCAGGTGTCCAACGCTTCGTCGCTGGGATATGCGAACGGGACTTTACCGAACCGGGTGATGGCGTTCACGGTCCGGCTCCAGTTCTAGCGGTTTGTTGCCGGCGGGTTGAGAAAAGCGCCCCGATGAGCGGGGGACGATTCCCTGCGGGGGCGTCTCTGGCGGCGGAAACGTTGCGACACGAAGTGGGGCCGATTGCAAATCGGCCTGCAGGATAAAATCCTGCCCCACAAGCAGCCTCAGAATCAGTGGGTTGTCCACGGTGTTCTGCAAAGCCACGTTATTTCCCGGCGAAATCGGCCAGACGGACACCGCGGAATTCGAATCGAAGAGCGATCCGCTCGATCGGCCGTGTCGCAATCAGCCGCGCGTCGCCGGTGTCCTTCCAACTGGCAAACGGCAGTTGGCTGGTGAACTTCGTCACCGGTTGGAATCCGGCCGCAGTGGGCAGGGGCGCGCCCACGAAGCCCATGGGGATAATCCAGTTGGCTCCGCTGCGCGGCGTTCCCAGGTAGAGCGAAGCTTGCGGGAACGGCGTATAGCAGACCACCGAGAGTGTCCCCGAAAGGCCCGCCCCTTGGGAGCAGACGCCGATCCGCGGCACCACCACGGCGTGGTCTTTGGGCGGCGGCAGCGCTTGCGGCTCTCCGAACAGAGTGTATTCGAGCGCGCCGGACACATCCACCGGAGCGTCCTTCATTTCCATGAAGACCGGCTTGCTGACCAGGATGGTGAGCCATCCGCGGCCATCGGCCACATCGTGCAGTCCGCCCTCGGCGAAGGTTGGGCGCCAGGCGCCGCCGTTGGTGCTCTCGACCTGGACGGTCATGAGGTTTTTCATCAACTGGACGTCGCGCGGAAAGCCCTCGATGCGCACCGGGATTTCGAGGCCGACCGTGTTCCAGCCATTGGGCTGCGGCCGGTCGGGACGCCCGCGTCCGGAGTCAAGCGAAATGCGGAGGGCGGTTGCAGGGGAAGTGCGGCCGCCGGCCGACGCATAGAATACCGCCAGGGCGGCCAGCGCCACGGCAGCGGCCAGGACGCGGGCCAGCACCGTGCGGCGCCGCGAATACTGTAGCACCAGCAAGGCCGCGATTCCGCAGGAGAGAACCGCGGCCTCGCTCGCGGTCAGCAGCCACTCGCGGCCTCCCCAGGCGAGGCGGAAGCGCGTGAAGAGGAATTGCTCCAGCAGGGCGGCGGGCACAACGATCAGGAGCGCCGCCAGGATCACCTGCCCGATGTTCCGGGTGATTGCCGCCAACGCCGCCACCGGCAGAATGCAGAAGGCCGAGAAGAATACCTGCTTCCAGAGCAGGGCCGGCAGGTGGGCCGACGGCGGGATTCCCAGCGCGAGCCAGACCGCAAGGTGGCAAAGCAGCAGCGGCAGGTTGATGAACGCGACGACGAAGAGCGCCTTGGCCGCCAGCAGGTCTCTCCAGGAAATGGGGCGCGTCAGCCAATACTGGCGGTCGCCGGGCAGTTTCTCCTCGTGGATCGAGACGATAATCAGGCCCCAGCAAGCCAGCGGCAGCAGCGACGAGAGCAGCGTGTAGGAAGAGGAGTCGCGCCGCGTGTAGGTGGGGTCAAGCAGCGCGGCTGCCACCATCAGGGACAGGAACACCGTGATATGCGGCCACAGGTGGCGGGCGTCTTTGAGGAAGATGGCGATGACTCGGCTCATGGCTGGCTCAGTTCGGATCGGTTATGCGGCGGACCGCGTAGTCACTCAGGCGGATCTGCGGAATGTCCAGCTCGCGCTCGAAATGACCGATCGCCCGCCAGGTTTCCAGTTTCATCTCGACCGGTTCGGGCGGGGCGGTAAACATCGTCTCGGCGCCGCTCCACATCGATCCATCGGTCGGGTACGGTGCGTACGGGCCGGCCGGAAGCAGGAGGCTTTCCAAGGTCTGGCCGTTCTTGAGGGAGCGCGCCTGCACATAGACTCGCGCAGGCGCTTGCCCGGGCCAGTCGCAAAACACCACCACGTTGCTGGGGAACGGCCCTGGGCCCGCCCCGCAGATGCCATCTCCGGGAAGATGCCCGGTGCGCCCGCGCGCCGAGATCGGCGCGGACTGCCGCTCGCCGAGCAGCGTCACTGCCACGGAAGCGTGCAGGTGAACCGGCGCGTCCTTCACCGCGCGGTAAAACTCCGCGTCCACGTACAGGTGCTGCCGGTAAGCGCCATCGGCCCGAATCGCGTGACTGTCCTCGAGGGGGTTCGGGTTGGCGATGGCGCCGGTGGAGGTCCAGCCGGAAGACCAGGTCTTGCCGCCGGGCGCCTCGATGGTGGTGGCCACGCGCTCGCTGACGGCCCGCGTGCCGGCGGGAATGCCGGTGATGCGAATTGGAAGGTCGATTCCTTCCAGCGCCTTCCCGTACTCGGCGGTGTAGTTGCCAGCCGGGCCAGAGGGTTCGAAGGAGATGCGCATCGAGGCGGGGCCTATGGCGCGGCCGAGTTTGCTTTGCAGGGCGAACGCCGCATGCCACGTTACGAGCAACGGAACCATGGCCGCCATCGCGAGCGTGCCCGCCAGAATGCCGGCGGACACAAATGTCTTGCGGCGCGAGTACTGCACGATCAGGATGGCGATGCTCGCCGCCACGATCAAGGCGCCCAGCGCCGAACTGCGGATCCACGCCACGTTGTTCTGGCCAATCTCGCGGCCGCCGTACATGAGGCTCAGAATCTCCACCGCCGCAATCGGAAGCAGGACCCACAGGAATTGCATCAGGTTCTCCGTCACCGCCGCGAGCGCGGCGGCGGCGAGTCCGATCGCGAGGCTGAACACCCCGGTGGCGAACAGAACGGAAGCGTACCGCAGCGGAGAGACTCCGTTAAGCCTGAGAGCGACAGCCTGGACGACCATCCGGGGTGCGCTCGCGAAAACCGCGAGCAACAGCACCTTGGCCATCAGCAGGCCCCGCCGGCTGAAGGGCCGCGTCAGCCAATACTGATTGTCGCCGGGCAGGCTCTCTTCCTGAATCGCCGACGCGGTCAGGTAAACGCACGAGAATCCCCACAGCCACACGACTGAAAGCTGCAGCGGATTCCCCGCGGGGGCCGCGGCGTTCAGCAACCCTTCGAGGGCCGCGATCGCGAGCACTATCAGGATGCGCGGCCACAGGTGGCGGACATCTTTTCGGAAAATGAGCAGAGCGTCTCGCATGCGCATCTCTCAGTCGGCTGTCCGGCCGGCTTTCGCCAGGGTGACGAAGATGGAGCGCAGCGGCATGGCACTCACCACCATGTCGCGGCATCCGGGGAAGAAGCGGCGGACGTCGACCGCGGTGCGCTCCTGGTCGAAGCGGGTTTCGATGAACCGCACCACCGCGCCGCCGGCCTCCTGTTGCAGCCAGTTTGCGGGCCACTCGCGCGGCAACTGCGGGGCGGCGTCGAACGTCACGACGATCTCGCGGAAACGGCCGCTCAAGGTGTCCAGCTCTTCGGAGAACTGCAGGCGCCCGCGGTCGAGGTACCCGATGTGGCTGGCGAAGCTCTCGATCTCGGTGAGGTCGTGGGAGGAGATGAAGATGGTGGTGTTTTCGGCGCGCGGCAGAAAGCCCTCGATCAGCTCATCGCGCACCAGCGCGTCGAGGCCGGTGAAGGGCTCGTCGAGCACCATCAGCTTGGGGCGATAGGCCAGGGACGAAGCCAGCGCGGCCTTCATGCGCATGCCGTGGGAAAGTTGGCGGAGTTTGCGGTCGAGCGGCAATTGAAACTGGCGGACCAGCTCGGCGGCCAGCGCGCGGTCCCAGGTGGGATAGAAATGGCTCAGGTAATTCAGGAAATAACCCACGGTCATCCAGCCCGGCATCTCCTGGTTTTCGGAGACGTAGCCGATTTGCGCGAACTGGCCGGGAGAGAGGCGGCGCGAATCGACGTCCAGGACTTCGGAATGGCCGCCGGTGGGCGGGAAGATGTTCATGAGGATTTTGATGGTGGTGGTTTTGCCCGCGCCGTTGGTACCCACCAGGCCGTAGATGCTGCCGTTGGGGACTTCCATATCGAGCCCTTCGAGTACGGGCGTGCGGCGGAACTTCTTGGTGAGACCGTTGGTACGAATCGCGCAAGTCATCGTTTACCGTCCTGTGCCCCCAGGCGCTCCCAGTGATCGGCGAGGGCGGCCGTCACTTCGCGAAGAGGGCGGCCGTCACTTCGCGAAGGTTCATACCCAGCTTCTTGGCTTCCACGACGAGCTGCTCCACCTCGTTCTTGAGGAGGTGGGAGCGTTCGGCGGCGGTGGACCCGGGCGGCTCGGCCACGATGGTACCGGTGCCCGGCATCACTTCGAGCAGGCCCTCGTTGAGCAGGTGCGTTACGACTTTGTGGGCCGTGTTGGGATTGATTTTGAGGTCCGTACTGAGGGCGCGGACCGAAGGGAAGGAATCGCCGGGGCGCAACTGGCCGGAGACCAGGGCCTTCTTGGCGGCATAGACCACCTGCTCGTAGAGCGAGGCGCCCGGCCGAAAGACAACCCGGAAGGGGATCACA
>OMOG01000325.1 GCA_900290305.1 Candidatus Sulfopaludibacter sp. SbA4 | reverse complement strand
CCGCCGGCGGCGAGTTCTTCGAGATCGAAACGCCGCACCAGTGGGTCAACACCATGGACGTGCTGGCGTACAGTAACTGGGTCTACCTCATCAACTGGCCGGAGCTGGAGCGGGCTGATCTAAACCAATACTTTAAGTCTATGCCAACCGAGGAACAGAACGCCGGCTTCGTGTGGCACTCACTCTTCAGCGATTCCGCGGACTACGCCGAAGAGCCGACTTTCCTCGTCCGCGTGTGGCGCGACTACCTGTGGTTCAACGATCCCGAGTGGCTGAAGACCGGTTTCCCGCATGCCCTGCGCGCCGCCAACCGCACCAATCGAGTGGATGGCTACGAAGACCTGATCGCTTCCAAACACGGCAACCAGAGCTACGACCTGTGGAAGATGCCCGGCGTGAGCGCCTACGTGAACATCGCCTGGGTGTACGGGCTGTACGCGCTCGAAAGCATGTCCGCGAAGCTCGGCGAACCGGCTCTTATCGAGGGCATCGCGGCGAAGGCCAAGCGCGCCGACGCGGCCACCAGCCTGGACAACCTGCTGTGGAACGATCGCGGCCACTACTGGAATCTCTTCTCGCGAACTCCCGGCGCGGACCAGGGCAGCGTGCCCGAATCGGCGCTCACGGACCAGCTCTTTGGCAAATGGATGGTGCTGGTCGATCCCCACGCCACGGATGTCCTGCCCGAGGACAAAGTCAAACTGGCGCTCGAGACCTTGTACAAGAACAATCTGCTCGAGGACCCCGCGGCCGGCTTTCGCGGCTGGGTGAACGGCATGCTTCCGGGCCGCAAGCCCGACACGCACTCGGGGCCCCACGCCAAGACCGCGTGGATCGGGGCGCAGCTCGACCTCGGCTCGCTCCTCGGCGCGGCCGGCGATGAGGCCGCGAGCCTCGACGTGTTTCGCTCCGTGGAAGCCAGCCTGCACAACAACCACCTGGCCGTCGGCGAATGGAACCGCTCGATCGACGACAACGGAAAGGCCATCACACTACGCGAAGAGCCAGGCAAGGACACGCCGCGATTTCCGCCCTACCCGCGCTACAAATGCTCGTGGGAATACCTGGTGCGGATCCTGGGATTCCAGGCCGACGACCGGTACGTCTACCTGCAGCCTTTCCAGACGATCGACTTCGCATTGAACGGAGTCGAGCTGGCTGGCATGAAGCTCACGGTGAAGGTGGCGTCGGGCTGGACCGGCGCGACGGTCGACGGCAAGAAGGTGGCGGGGCCGGTACGGTTAGACCGCTCCGGCGCGGTGAAACAGCATCGCGCGGAATTCCGCTAAGCAGGACAGGCCTCCTGGCCTGTCATCCCTGCCTCTGTCGCACCCGCTTCCCCAAAACCGCAAGTGCCGACATCATGGCCTTCCGAGCCTCCGTGAACCCCTTCACGTCCACTCTCTCACCCTTCAGATACTCCAGAACCAGAGACTCTGCCGCGCAGAACTCCGCCGCCACCTGCGCCACCTCCGAAGCGATCTCGAGCGGAATCGTAGTGACGCCATTGCAATCGGCATGCATCAGATCGCCGGGATGAATGGTCAGGCCGCCCACCCGAACCGTCCGATGCAGGTCCACGATGTGACTGTAGCCGTGCGAGCAGATGGCTCCATTGCTGAAGGCCGGGAAGCCTAAGCGGCGCACCTGGTCGAGATCGCGCGCCGCACCGCTGGTGATCAGTCCCACCGCGCCGAAGCTCTTGTAAGTGGTGCACATGATTTCGCCGAAGGTCGCCGCGACGGGAGGATCGTCGAGATCCTGGAAGACCACGATCGCCGCACCCGGCAGCTCGGCAAACCGCGCCACCTGTTCATCCAGAGACCCGTACACGTCGCCTTCGCGGCGGGGCAGGGCACACCGCATGGTGGCCGTGGCCGCGTAGCCCACCGCTGGCGGCATCTCCGGGAAGCACGCGCGGATGCGAGCATCCATATAGCCTTCGTTGCGGGGCCGCACCTCGAAGAGTTCGATGGTGTTGCAGATGGTCGGGGTGTCGTATTGCGCGAGAAGTTTCAGATCGATGGGCATGAGTTGGTCTTGAACTCATGCTAGCATCGAGTTTCCGTTTCGGGGAAAGGGACCGAGGTTGGCGTCCCGAATACTCGACCGGCCCGGCTTGCCACCGGGCCGGCCAATTCAGGGACGGAAAGGAGACAGTGTATGCTCATTATTACACTGTCCGTTACGGCTGTCATTGCATTGACAGTCACGATTACGGTCCGCGTAAAGCGGATTCGTCGTCGTTCCAGGTAACGGCGAAAGCGGGCCGGGTTTCCGGCCCGCCTACTCCTTCTCTACTATACACCGATTCCATTGACACCAAGATCTTCAGAATTCTACCCGCGTAGAGGGGTAGACCACCACAGTTACTCTTCTCGCGGCGTACTGGAGAAAGGGATCGAGGTTGGTGTCCCGATTACCCGACCGGCCCGGGTTGCTACCGGGCCGGCCAATTTAGGGTCACCATCACACTGACTGTTACGGCTGCCTCAGCTTGGGCAGTCACCTTACTATACACCCGATCCTGGCGTTCCTGGCTGGCAATCTTGGTGGCGCTGGCGGGGCCGCGGGAATTCTACCCGCGTAGAGGGGTAGGCCACCGCCGCTACTCTTCCCGCAACGCCGTCGAGGGATCGATCCGGGTGGCCCGCATGGCCGGCAGCCAGCACGCCACAATCGCCACCAGGCCCATGGCCGAGGGCACCATGACGAACGTCAGTGCATCGCGGGCGCTGATCACGAACAACATGCTCTGCACCAGGCGGGCGGCCACCAGCGCGATCAGGGTGCCCACCACCACCCCTATCGCCACCAGCCGGAAACCCTCGCGCACGATCATCGCCTGCACGTCGCCGGCGGTGGCGCCCAGCGCCATGCGAACCCCGATTTCGCGCGAGCGCAGATGCACCGAATAGGAAACCACGCCGTAGATCCCGATGGTGGCCAGCAGCAGCGCCAGGCCGCCAAACACCGTCAGCAGCCCCGCCGAGAGCCGCTGCGCCCACAGCGATTCGCGAATCGTGCGTTCCACGGCCTCCGATTGCAGCAGCAGATTGCGGTCCAGCGGCTGCATGGCGTGCCGCACCGCCAGCGCCACGGCCTCCGGGTCGCCGCTGGTGCGGAACCATACCACAGCGGTCGGAAAGTAGTACTGGATGAGCGAGAGGTAGATGAGCGACTGCGGCTCTTCGCCGATGTTCTGATAGTTGGCGTTGCGCGCCACCCCCACCACCTCGGCCGGATTGATGTCGCCGAAGAAATGGAGCCGCTTGCCGACCGCCTCCTGGCCCGGCCAGAAATGCGCCGCCGCAGCCTCGTTGATGATCGCCACGCGCGGCGTGCTTTGCGTATCGAGCGGGCGGAAATCGCGTCCGCGCAGCAGCGGAATCCCCACCGTCTGAAAATATCCCGGTCCCACGACGCTGGTCAGGGTGATGCGTCCCGTGCCCGACACCGTGTTCTCCTGACCTTCGAGCAGCACCGTGCGGGCGCTCGACACGCGAAACGCCGAGTCCTTCGAAAGCGCGGCCGACGCTACACCCGGAGTGGCCGCGGCCAATTCCAACACGCGGCCCTGGTAGTCGCGCCCGCGCGCCTCGTTGTATCCCTGGTCGCCTACGTTGAACGCCACGATGCCCAGGTGATTGGCGTCGAAACCGGCGTCGATGTGCCCCGCATTGCGGAGGCTGCGCACGAACAGTCCCGCTCCTACCAGAGCGATCAGCGAAAACGCTACCTGGCCGCTCACCAGAACGGACCGCGGGCTCCAGCCTCGGATGGAAGAGCCGGGTTGGGAGGCGCGCTCTTTCAAATCGGTGGCGAGGTCGCTGCGCGTGGCCCGCAGAGCGGGGATCAGGCCGAACAGAATTCCGGTCAGGATCGAGACCGCGAGGCTATAGCCCAGTACCCGCCCGTCCAGGTCCGGATGCACCCCGGAGTGCCTGAACATAGGGGGCCGCAGTGACCACACCAGGTCCCGCGCCCACGCGGCCATGGCCAGCCCGGCGCCGCCGCCCAATACGGAGAGCACGATGCTCTCGATGAGGAGTTGGCGGATGAGGCGCCAGCGGCCCGCGCCCAGGGCCAGGCGCACCGTAATCTCCTTATTGCGCGCCAGCGCCCGCGCCAGCAGGAGATTGGCGACGTTGGCGCAAGCGATCATCATCACCAGGGCCGAAATAATCATGAGGACCGTGCCGGCGCTGGTGACCATGTCGCGCGTCTTGGGCGCGAGGCCGGCCTCGGCAACCGGCGAGAGCCGGATGCGCCGTCCCGCGTTATCTTTGGGATATTCGCGCTCCAGCTCCGCGGCGATGCTTTGCATGGCGGACTCCGCTTGCGGGACGCTGACTCCGGGCTTCAGCCTGCCCACCACCGCAAAGCCCAGGAAGCGCCGCTGCGTCACCACCACCGCGTTGGGATAGATCTGCTGGTACATCATCATGGGCACCCAGACATCCGCGGCGAACAGCTCGTTGAGGCCCTGGAAGCCCGGCGGGGCCACGCCCACAATCTGGAATGGCCGGCCGTTCAGGCTGATGGTGCGGGACGTGATCTGGGGGTCGCGGCCGAACTGGCGAGTCCACAGACCGTGGCTGAGCACGGCTACCGGATAAGCTCCGGGCGCGGCGTCTTCTTCGGGCAGGAATCCACGGCCCACCACCGGATTCACGCCCAGGGCCGAAAAGTAATTCCCGGACACGAGCTGTCCCATGAGCAACTGGGGATCGCCGCGGCCGGTCAGGTTGATGGTGATGGTGGTGTGCAGGAGCAGGGAAGAGAAGACCTGGTTGCGGTCGCGGTAATCCTTAAAATTCGGATAAGAACACATCACGAACCCCGGATTGTGGGAATCCAACGTGTTCACGGCCACCAGCCGGGCCGGATCTTCCACCGGCAGCGGCCGCAGCAGCACCGCATTCACCAGGGTGAAGATGGTGGTATTGGCGCCGATTCCCAATCCCAGCGACAGGACTGCGACCAAGGCGACACCGCGATGCTTTACCAGCGCCCGCAGGGCGTAGCGGAGATCTTCGAACATGCTCTCTTACCCGGCTGTGACTGCCTCAGTATAACCCGCTTCTGTATTTTATTTAACACTAACCCGATCTAGTACCGGTTACGCGGTTTCCGGTGGCTTCACCGCTGCGGGCTCCTCGGTCAACGAAAGCGGCACCTCCCTGACCGTGATTCTGAACTTGAGATTTACCGCTGCATTCGCTGAAACAAAGTGGTTTACCTCGCGGCGCGGGACCTGGAGGGAGGCAATTCCGGCTGGTGGGCGGGGTGGATCCGTCCCGCGGCTCGGGGTGGCCGAGCTGCGGCCTGTACCTGGTGGAACGGCAGCGGCAACACCTTCAGACTCAGTTCAGGAAAGCGCGCACGATGAACGCCGCCGCCTGCTGCCGGGTGATCGGGTCGTCGGGGCAGAACTCGGTGGCGGTGCAGCCGGTGGTGACACCCAACTCGAACAGCTTCTGGATGTATGGGAACGCCGAGGAGGTGGGCGCCACATCCTCGAAAGAGGGCGTGGCCGGGTACGCGAAGTTGTCCCCGAAGAGGGCCTTGAGCTTGGCGCGGACGAGCAGTGTCGCGGCGGCCCATCGGGGCACCAGATCGTCAGGACAGAAGGTGGTGGCCGTGCATCCCGAGGTGATCCCGAGGTCGCGCAGCTTCTGGACATACGGAAAGCTGGGATCGGAAGCCAGGACGTCCGTGAAGTAGGGTGTGGTCGTATAGGTGAAGGAGTTGCCCTCCATCGACCGGATGAGGAAAGCCGCGAATTGCGACCGGTTGACCGTGGTGGTGGGACAGAAGGTGGTGGCCGTACATCCCGAGGTGATCTGCCACAGGCTCATGACGTTGATGTAGTCGGCGAAAGGGTTGGACGAGGGCACGTCGGTGAAGGCCGGAGTAGTCAGCCAGGGGAAGTAGCCGGCCCACGTCCCCCATTCGCCATAGCCGGCGACCTGTGTTTCCGCGTATTGACCCGACGCCCACAGACCGCCGGTTATGGGGTCTACGGCTCCGCCGAAATAGTCTCCCCAGCGGTTAAAGAGCTTGTTCGTGGCGGAAGATTCTCCGCCCGTGTAATCGTAGAAGGCTTTGCCCGCCTTGAGGAAGGAGATTGAGGGGTAAGCCTGGGTACCGTCGGGCGCGCTGGTGGTGCCGGTAATCGGGCTGGCGAACGGGGCTCCGGACGCGGTAGTCGCCGGGACATCGAAGACCGGGTAGAACGAGTTGCTGTTCAGGATCCGGGCTTGGGAAACCAGCGACATGTTAGAGGTGTCGATCACGTCGTACGTGACGGTGATGGCGGCATCCTGGTAGCCGGAGTCCCGGGCCGTATACAGGAAGCCGTTGCGGTAGACCGCTTTCAGAATCCGCCGGTCGCCGCCATCCAGCACCGTCGTGGTGCCGAGTTGGGGAACCGGAGCAGGAACGTCGTAGGGCATGACTGTTACGGTACTGTGGGTGCAGCCCAGCGGCGTGGTGGTGGGGTCGATCTTCCAGACCGTGAGGTAATTTGGCGGCGGACTGGGAGTAACGTTGTTGGTACTCACGAGCACGGGGGAGTTGCCCGCCGAGGGTTTGCCGCGCTGGTGCGCGGGTGTAATGGAGTCCGCCAGGGAGCCGTCTTCGTTGGTGAGGCCGAAGAGATCCTGGTAAGGCAGGGTGGCGGCCGACAGGTTGTAAAGGTCGGACTTCTTCACCACGCGAATCTTGGCGTATTGAAACTGCCCATTCTGGTACATGTTTCCCGCGAGATACACCGAGGTATTGTCGAAGCCGAACCGCCAGAAGTCGCCATAGTTGGACGTGGATGTGCTTCCATCGAGCGAGACATTCATGACCCAGGTCTTCCAACCGCTGTTAGAGGTCGCGCCATTGCTGACCGAGAGCAGCAGATAACTGGGGAGAAAGCTGGTGGTGTTGGTGTCTCTAGAGGTGGCCAGAAACAGGAAGCGGCCGTGCAACTGATCGTAGCGGATGCTGGGGTCGAAGATCAGGCAGTTCGACGCGCCATCGGGGCAAATGGTTGGCAGCAGCGTGCTGAAGAAGTCCTGGAACTGGGTGTTCTGTTCCAGCACGCCGGCCTTGGTGAATTGGGCGATGCTCGAATTGACCACCATCAGCACGTCGCTGGGTCCGACGGCGATATCGGGCGAAGGGGGATCGATCTGGACGGGCCCCGGCTGCACAATCCCTTGGAAGCTGGCGGTGGGAGCCAGCGCGATGGGGACGTTGGTGGTGCCGGGTGCGCGAACCGGCACCGGGAAAAACTGAACCTGAGGCGGACCCGGGAAAGTGGAGTGCACGAACGGCGCCAGAGCTGTCTTGATGGATAGAAGATTCTGCAAAGACATGACCGGCAGCGGCGACAGGCTGGGAGACGGGAAGGGGACGACCGGGGCCTTCGAGACGGGGCCCAGTCCTGGAGTGTAGAAGGCGAAGGTGGTGGAGTTTCCGGCGCCCGACTGGGAGTTGCAGGCGGATTGGGCGTGCAATCCGGAGGAAGCGAGAAGAGCGACGACGGGAATGAGCGAGGGCTTCAGGGACTTGGGTCCTCCTATTTTGGGAGCATTTGGCCGATGGCGGAGATAAGGGCCTGGATGCGGTCGCGGAGTTCCTGTTCGGCCGCGCGGGCGCGCTTATCAGAGACGCGCAGTTCGTTACGCAGTTCGGTGGCCAGAAGGGTGACGGTGTCGTTGGTAGCTGCGACGGCGTCGTTGGTGGCTGCGATCTTGAAGGTGAGCTCGTTGATCTGGTGTTGGGTGTCGCGCCAGAGCTGGCGGTATTCCTCGCGGTCCTTGCGGCGTTCTTCGGCCCAGCCGGCCATGATGTGTTCGATTCGGTCGATGGGCGCTTCGGCGGTCATGCATCTCTATTGTAAGTCAGCGGGCGGCTGGGGCCTAGAGGATTTATGGGGTCCATGGGGTCCGGGATTACTGGCGCTGGTGTTCCAGAGCGGCGACGCGGGCGGTGGTGTCGCGGTCGAGGGTGTCGGCCCAGCGGTTGAGGCCCATGAGTTGTGTCTGGATGCCGCGGAGGGATTCCGCCATGCGGTCCATGTTGCGTTCGGTGGCTTGGGCGCGGATGAGGATTTCGGCGCGGAGGTCGGAGAGGTTGGCGGCCATGGCCTCGACGGTGCGCTCCTGGATGGCGGCCATGGCTTCCATGGTGCGCTCCTGCTGCCTGGCGTCGGGCGTCGGCGCTATCCTTGCGGCGGGGGCTGGGGCGGTATGCCCATGCGTGCGGTGAGTTGGCGGACCCTGGGCGGCGCGGGATTCTTGGGCCGTGGCGCGGGATTCTTCGGCGAGCCGGTCGATTGCGGGTGTCGCGCCAAAGCTGGCGGTCTTCCTCGCGACTTTGTATCGATCTGACTACGCATAACGAATATTATGTAAACTTTTATGAAGACCTCAAAAAGAGGGCCCAGCCCCCGCTGAACGGGACCGGGCCCATGGGAAGAAACTGATGCTTTCCACGAAGGAAACTCGATTACCGGTGGCCCCGGCTGCCGCCGCCGCCGGAATGGCCTCCGCCACCACCCGAGGAGTGACCGCCGCCGCCACCGCCTCCGCCTCGGGGCGCGCTGTAAGTGGGCGCGCTCTGTCGCGGCGCGGGCGCGCTGTAACTCGGAGTGCTCTGCCGCGGGGCCGGAGCGTTGTATCGCGGGGTGCTGTTGTTGCCGGACCCGGAGTAGCCCTGGCGCGTCGCGCTGCCGGGCTCGCCGAAGCGCTGCCAGCCGCTGCCGTTGGCCGATGGCGGCCGGGTGTTTTCGAATCGGTTGTTGGTGTTGGGCGTGGTCCGCTGCGCGGAATTCTGCTGGGCGGAACTCTGGCCCGCGGGTTCGCCGAAACGGCGCCAGCCGCCCGAGGAACCGCCGGGCTGCTGCCCAACGCTGCGCGTCGCGGGCGTTGCCGTGCCGCGATTCCCGGATTCAAACGACCGCTGCTGCTGCGCGAATGGAACCCGTTGCGCCGCGCTGGGCTGCTGGTGCGTGAAGAACCGGGTGTTCTCGTTGGTTCGCGGGACATTGGTAACCGAGCGGCTGGAGTAGCGCAGGTTGGCGTTGGTCGGAGCGACGGGAACCTGGCCGCGAATCAAGCCCGCCGATGCCACCTGGCTGCCCGGCACGCGAGAGATATTGTTAAAGCGGCCGGCGCGGAAATCCGCCGCGCTGACACCGGAGATACCGTTGGCGACCCTGGCGTTGCGGTAAATGTTGCTCACGTTCACGTTGGTGACGTTGAAATTGCCGAATCCCCGCCCGTAGAAACCCCGTCCCCACCAGGGGTGGAAGACCTCGAAGGGGGCAAGCGGAACCCAACCGATGTTGCCGAATCCGAAGCCGACACCGAATCCGCCGCCGCCAAATCCGAAGAAGCCAACCAGCGCGGGAGACCAGTAGGAACGGAAGCCGCGCAGGCCCGGGTACCAGCACCAGCCGAACCCCGGCTGATTGAACCAGCGGCCATAGTGATAGGGCGCCCAACCCCAGGGGTCATAGCTGACCCAGGTCCATCCATACCAGTCTTCCCAAGCCCACTGACCCGACTGATAGGGAGCCCAATCGGGACCGACAGCGGTGGGCCGCCAGACCGGGCCGTAGGGGGCGACATCCTGCCAAGTGCCGTACTGGTCCAGATCCTCGGCGCCGTAGACGCCCGGTCCGACATATTGAGAACTCGTGGACTGCATCAGGGCACGGTCGCGGTTATCGTTCCAGCGGTCCCACTCATCGGGGGGGTTGGCGTTGACGATTTGAAACTCGGGATCGGCGGTCGTGCCGCGGGCGACCATCATCTGGCCCTGGGTGACCCATTGCGATCCGCGCGGCGTAAAGACTTCGACTTCACCGGCGCGGGCGATCATCTGGGTCTCGCCGGCGTCATTGACCATGATCCTATAAACTCCCTGTTTTGATGGTCTTACGGAAACGCTTGGAGTATCCACTTCAACATTGGCATCGGAAGACCGCAGGACGCGGAAGGTTACGGTTCCGCGGGCGATTTCCATCTGGTAGCGCCCGCCTGCCAGTTGGGTGAGTTGGGTGAGCCGCACTTCGGCATTGCCGCCGATGCGCAGGATATTGGCGGCGTCGAACTGGATTTCGGCACGCGAATTGGGGGCGGTCGAGATACGATCGTCGGAGAGCAGTGGGGCGTTGATGATGCCGGCGACCCAGTCGCCGGAGTCACCGCGGCGGACGGAAACCTCGCCGTTCATAAGGCTGATGCGGGCCACTCCACGCTGCATGTCATCGGGATCCTGTGCGCGGGCCGGTGTATACAGGCCGGCCGTCAAGAGCATTGCACCCGCTAGGGCTGCGAACCGGAGGTGGGACGAGCGTTGCATGACTGACTCCCGAACTGCGTGTATGTTTCTGCAATGCATAGGCCAAAATACATCTGGTTTGTAATCAGTGAGTTGATGCCATTGCGACGGGGTTGAGGGTGGCCGAAAACCACCACCCTGGCTGGTATGGATCAGGGGCTCGAACGGGCTAGCAGCAGTGCAGGGCCGCGGTAGATCACCTGCAAGTGCCGTTCCGAGACGAGCGTGGCGTCGTGCCGGTCAAGTACATAATAGTCGAAATTGCCGGTTAAGGGCTTGTGGCGCATGGGCTCCCAGTTGGACAGGCGATAGCGTGCACGATAGAAGGTGAGGATGGGCTCGAGGCCGGGACTCGCGCCGATTTCGACGTGGCGGCCGACGGCATCGCGCCGCAGGGCCTGGACCAGTGAACGAGCACCGGAGTCTTGGGGCCAATGAGGGATTGGGAGTTGCCACAGGTGCAGGCTGGTGGCCTGTGCGTGACTCAGCGGGATGGCCAGAAAGACGAACCCGGTCACGACCGTGGGGATGACGAAGCGCTCTGCGACTGCGAGCCAGCGGGCGGGTTCTCGGACGAGGGTGACGATCAGGAACGCTGTGGCTAGAGCGATTGCGGGAAGCAGGAACGCGAGGTCGGATGCGGCGGAGAGGCCCAGGCAGATTCCGGCTAGGTTGAGGTTTGGGGTGAGCATCAGCTCGATGGCCCAGGTGAAGAGCGCCAGCGCCAGACTGGGCGGAGCGAGGCTCATCAGGGCGAGCGCGGCCAGGAAGAGCCGTCCGGTACCGAGCAGGCGGCGAGAGAGGCGGTATGCGACCCACAGGTACAGCGCATCGCCCAGCAGGCTCGGCAAGCGGAAGGAGAATTCGGAAAGACGGAACAGGGCCACGGTTCGCTTGATGAGCAGGGTGATCAGTATGTGGTTGGCGGGATCGTAGGGCTGCGGGAGGATGTCGCGCAGGGGCGGACGGATCCAGCGGTCGAAGGCGACGGCTTCGGGCACGGTGATGGATTGGGTGGCGGCACGATACACGTGGAGCGCGAAGACGGCCAGGAGGAGCGCGAGGGCTACGTTATTCATCCATTCGATAGAGCGAGATTCCATGGGCCTCCGCGAGCTTGGTGATTCCCCACTGGGCGGCCCGCTGGTGCAGGTCCGCCGCGATGAAATCGGAGTTGTCGATCAGAAGGTAGCGAATTCCCCGCCCTGTCAGTTGCCGGGTGGCGGCGCGGCGGAGATCGGGTGGCGGCTCGATGCGGGTCTCTTGCATCGGGCCGTCGACGGGCTTCCAGAGGCCGTTCGACCAAACTTCAACCGATACGTGAGCGGCGTCGACGGGGCCTTCGAGAATTACTTCATCCAGCGGTTCCGCGCGGCCGAATTCGACTTGCAGGCGGGAGTCGGGCGACATGGGCTGCCAGGTGGACCAGCGGGTGACGGGGCTGCCATCGAACGCGAGACCGGCTTCCCATCGGTTGGGCTGCGCGGTGAAGCGCCAGCCTTCGCAGGAAACACAGGCAGGCCCGGTGACGGGTCGAGAAATGCCTGTGCCACGGGACAGGAGTCGCACCTCGGAGACGGTCCAGTAAGCGTCGGCCGAGGCGGTTTGGAAGATGCGGACGCCGCGTGCGTTTTGCGATTCGAAGCCAATTCGCCGGCGGACGATGGGCGGGTGGTAGAGCGGAGTATAAAGAATGTCCTCGGCGAGGTTGCCGAGGGCCGATTCGTAGGAGACGACGATATCGCGATCGATGTAGGCTTCGGCACGGGTGGAGAAGGAGAAGATTTTTTCGTTGGGGGCTACGGCGCGCTCGATGGGTTCCTTGAGGGCGTAGTCATGGAGGTGACGGTCGAGGAATTCGGATTCGGGCTCCTGACGGAACGCGGCGCGCACCGGGATGGCTCGAATCTGCCACGCGATTGGGTCGCTATACAGGGCCAGTACCGTGGGCCAGCAGACCAGGGCTTCGAAGATGGCCAGCGCGGGCAGGACGCCCCAGGAATTGGCGAGCGCGATCCCCATCGCAAGGGAGAGGAACGGGATGGCGGGGATCAGGAATCGCGCGCCGGTGTTGAAGTATCCGGGGACGGCGAAGACCAGTGCGGCCAGCAGGAGCCGGCGGCCGTGAGGGTGGCGGAGGGCCAGGAGCGCGAACGGGGCGAGGAGGAAGACCGGGCCCACCATGCCCTGGATAAGCCTTCCGTGCAGTGTGAGTTGCAGGGGAATCTCCCAGAAATGGTTGATGCCTTCGTAGCGGCCGAGGTCGGCCAGGTAGGAGTGCTCGGGTCCGGGGTGGAACCAGGGGTTGGGGAACCAGCGGTTGAGGAACGGGGCGAAGGGATTGCCCAGCCAGATCCAGTTGCGGAGGACCCAGGGAGCGATCATGACGGCGGCGGCGAGAGGGACGATCAGGGCGCGGCGGTCGCGGGTTCGGGCATAGACAAAGGTCAACGCGAAGGGCAGCGCGAGGCAGGCGGTGTATTTCAGGGCATAGGAGAACCCGGATAGCAAGCCAATTAGAATGAGCAGATTGGTATCTTTTGACTCATCCCATACTTGAAGCAGGTAGAAAACTGCAAAAAGGACAGTTGCAACTGCCAGGTCGTTGTAGGCGGAGACTCCGGCGAGTCCGGCGATGGGGCAGGTGTAGGCGAGGATGGCGGCGAAGAGGGCGGCGCGCGGGAGGCCGAAACGGCGGCCGTAGGAGATCATGAGAAGCGGCAGGGTGGTCAGAAAGGCGAAGTGGACCAGGGCGGCGGCGGAATGGCCTCCGAAGGTGAAGGCGACCAGGAAGAGCATCTCGGCGCCTTGGGAAAGGTAGGAGTACATGCTGTGGTAATCCCAGACGAAGCCATGGTGACGCCAGAGGCGGGCGACGTTGCCGAGGTGGTAGCCGGAGCCATCGGGGCTGACCTCGGGGGCGAGGGCGTTAAAGAAGTAGGCGAGGAAAAAGGCGGCAAGGAGTACGAGGGAAAGGGCGATCCACGCTGGCGGCGGGGAGGGGGCCAGGGGCCGGGCTCGCCAAAGCGCGAGTGGGCCGGGGGCCGGGGCTCGGGGGCCGGGGG
>OMOG01000583.1 GCA_900290305.1 Candidatus Sulfopaludibacter sp. SbA4 | reverse complement strand
GGCCGGGATGAATTCCAGGCAGCGACGGATGCGGCTGGCGATGACGTCCGGGAAGTCAGCTTGCAGCGTGCGGTGGCTGATCACTCCGACGGCGATCTTCTTCTTCAGCGAGTTCCGGTACGGCTTAAACAGCGGAAGCTCTTTGAAATCGTTCTCGCACGCTTCGATGGTCCACACATCACCCTTCAGGCGCTCCAGGTAAAGTTCCATCGAGTTCGCGTACGACTCATCCGTGAACACCTTCTGCATATTTGGGTTGCCCCAGCAAGTGTGTATCCAGACCTCCACGTCGTCCAACCCCTCGACCTCCCGGTTGAATGCATCCACCAGAAAGCTGATGAATTCCTTCTGCTCCGGATTGTAGCGGGCCATGAAATGCAGCGTGGGCTCCTCCACCTGGATCACCTGGCACCCCGAGGCCGCCAGTTGGCGCAGCTCCTTGTTCATGGCCTCGGCCATGTCCCAAATCAACTGCCTCTTGTCGACAAGGTCGTACTCCTTGGAATGGCTGTCCAGGAAGAATGCCAGCACCTGCGCCGAGCAGGTCCCGAACTTCACAGGCCGGCCCGTTCGCGCCGCGGCCTGCTGCGCGATCCGCCAGATCTTCGCGTACTCGAGCGGGTTCTTGGGATCGTGCTCGACTTTGCCCGACACCCGCGGCCAGCGCCACGTCTTGTAAATGGAATCGAGCATCGTCCCCACCGGGTACGAGAGCAGGGGTGAGCGGGTCTTTTCGGTCTGCAGCTCCTCGTGTTCCAGCCCTTTCCAGCGTTGCAGCGGATAGTGGTGCCAGGAGCGTCCGGCGACGTCTTCGTCGAGATGGTAATCACCGGTTGTCAGAATGTCGAGACCCGCGCGCGCCTGGTCGGAAACTACGATGGCGTGCGCGTCGGAAAACTGCTCTCGAAACCACGGGTCCATCATGGCCGTGTCCAGCGGTCGGCCCCAGAGATTCTGAGTGTACCAGCGCGGGCGCGGCCATGAACCGGTCACGGTTGCGGGGAGCATCAGATCCTTCGTCGCGGTAAACGCCATACTTGCCTCCTGTGCTTGTCGATACTATACACTTCCGCGCCTTTTTCGGAAACCTGCCCACTTTAGAATCTGAAGCGAACGGATACAACTGCGTGCCGCGCCGGCAGAGCCGCCGAGGTGATCTGACCGAATGCGGCATTGGTGTTCGCGCCACCCGGGGTACAGGCTCCGTTCACCGCGTTGCAATTGATGGCGAGCGAAGTGTTCGGGTTGTTCGGGTTGAAGTGGTTCAGAGCGTTAAACGCCTGAATCCGGAATTCCAGCGTCTTGTGCTCGCCCCAGACATGGAACTGCTTGAACAGACTGAAATCCGTGTTCTCCACGCCGGGACCATAGGTAACGGTCGGCTGCTCGTTGCCGATCCCGAGTGAGTTGACCGGGGGAAGCGAGAACGCCGAAACGTTGAAGTTATACCACAGGGGCGAAGGAGCCGTGGGCGTCTGCGATGAATTGAACAGCGGGCCGTTCTGCTGATAGCCGATCGGCGCGCCGTTGGCGGAGCAGCCGATGGACAGGGGCGTGCCGTAGTAGAACGTCAGAATGCCCTCGATGTGCCAGTCATTTGTCAGTAACTCGGTGAACTTGTTGTTCCAGAATTTGGTGGCCCCGGGAATCGCGTACCCGAAGTTCACGTTCACCGCCTGGGGACGCGTGCCGCTCACAATGTTCTCGAGCAGTTTGTCCGACACCCACTGGTTGCGAGAGTAGGCCAGAGTCTTCGACCACGTATAGTTGCTGCCGAAGTGGAAGTTCTTGCCGACACGTTTGTTGAATTGCGCCTGCAACGACTCATAGTGAGATTCGCCGTTGGACGTGTACATCTGGATTCCACCCCATCCCGGATAGGACGCCGCCAGCGCGCGAATCAGGTTGGCCGAATAGAATCCGCCGGCGCCGCCGCTGGCGCTGGTCGGATCGAGGAATTTGGCAACCGGTCCCGGCGACCCGTTGTTGGCCGTCGGAGTCCAGTCGGTTAGAGGAGCAACGGCATTCAGATCGATGAGGCCTTGGTTGAACTGGTGATGCGCGGAGTTCGCCACATATGCGATATCCATCACAAAGCCCCTGCCCAGATCCTGCTGGACACCGAAGCTCCAGTCTAAGGTCTGGGGCGCCGGATAACTCAAAGGCCCGCCGACCGTAGTCTGAGGCGTGAATACGAGTGAGGAATCCGAGAGACCCGAGATGTTGGTGCTGAGGACGATCGGCGCGAGGAAATGCGGCGGAGTGGAGATAGGTCCTATGCCGACGCCCGAAGCGCCGCTGGTGGCATCGACCCCGAACGCACGGCCGTAGAAGATACCGAAGCCGCCTCTCAGTGCGGTCTTGCCGTTGCCGAACACGTCATAGGCAAAGCCGATGCGCGGAGCGAACGCCAAGCCGGGCGTCGCAAAGAGGGAATGAGTCGCCGACATCGTCTGAACGATACCCGAAAACGGCGTACCGTTGAGCCCGGCGGTGCTTCCGGGAGCGAACGTGCCTTGCCGGGAGTACGGGTACGTGACACCCGTAACGGGGTTGATGGATGCCTTGTTCGCGGTCGGGCAACTGGCGGTGGAGGCCACCGCGACCGTACAATACGGGTACAGAACCTGACCCTGCGCGCTCGCGCTGTAAGTGGAGGCCACAAAGACACCCTGCGTCTGCCCCGGGGCGTCATAAGGAGAGCCAAGCCGCTGAAAGCGCATGCCGAAGTCGGCGGTCAGCCGGCGGCTGATTTTCCACGCATCCTGCACGAACCACTCGGTTTGCTTGTAGCGGGTGCGGTGGATCGGCTTGAGATTGTCCTGCCCGTAGCCGTACAGGTTTCCGGTGAGTGCGTTGGACAAGGGGTCGCCCGTGTCCACCGGGTTGCCGAGGTCGGAACCGAAATAGTAAGTGCCGGCCGTGTTGTAAACCGAGTAATCACTCACGTTGCGGGCTTCGTGCTCAAAGTAGAAACCGGCCTTGACGATGTGGGCCCCCTTGACCCACGTGATGTTATCGGTGAAGGTCGCCAGGTTGTCTGTGCCGTCGAAAGGCCACCGGCTGTCAAAGCCGAAGCTGGGAAGGCTCGGGATCCCGGTCGGCGACGAGGATGCGCTGAAGCCCGAGGGCAGGCCGAAGTTGATATTCGGCAGCAGGTTCAGATAGTTTGCCGCGGCGGGGAAGATTGTCGGCAACGCGACCGTCTGACCGTTCGACGTCAGAGGCAGCAGGCTCTTGTTGTACAGAGCGGAGTTGGTCTCCTGATTCTGCTGGTGAGCGCGATTCTGTCCCACGGTCGCCTCATTGATCAGATTGGGGCGGAATGTGTGGATGTACGTCATTGCGAAGCCGACGGACGGAATGAAATAGCTGTGGGGAAACTGACCCCAGGCATCACCCAAGGCGCCGAGGATGGCGCCGTAACCCGTCTGGGCCTGGTAGTCCTTCAGGCCGCGCCAGAACATGGAATCCTTGGACGAAATGTTGTAGTCCAACCTGAGGATCTTATCCACGCGCGGATCGGTATTGCTCAGAACATCCGTGAAATTATACTGGCGCGCACCGGTCGGGTCGGTTGTATTCGGTAATGGAAACAGGTTCAGCATGGCGCTGCCGATCGGGCTGATTCGGCTCGCGGGAATCACGTTGCCGGGAAAGCACCCGGCGGCGGAGGTGGTCGAGCAGGCTTGTCCCGTGTTCGGATCGCGGATCAGAATGGCGGAACCGTTGGGGTTCACGCTCTGTGAAAAATTGCCTTGCCGCTCCAGCGCCGTAGGCATCGTGAACTTGTTGAGCGCCGTGTTCTGCGCGTTCCAAAGCTGGTCCCAGGAGAAGAAGAAGAAAAGGCGGTTACGGTTTTTGTTGAAACGGACTTTCGGAATGAGGACCGGCCCGCCGACGGTACCGCCGGGATTCTCGTAGCGATACCGGGGCTTCTGCACGTTCAGCTCGTTGTTGAAGAATTCGTTCGCGTTAAGTTCTTCGTGGCGGTAGTAATAATAGGCGCTGCCGTGAAACTGGGCCGTTCCGTTCTTGATCGTGACGTTCAGTTGGCCGCCGTTGCGCGCTCCGTATTCGGCTGCGTAGTTTCCGGTCAGCAGTTTGACTTCGCCGACGGCATCGGTGCTGGGCGTCTGGTAGGTACTGAGACTGGGAGCTCCGGAGTCCTGCGCGGCCATGCCATCGAATGTCACCAGGACTTGTCCCTGCTGACCGCCGTTGATGACGGCTGAGTTACCATTCCAGCCGCGTTGGTCGTAGGTGCCCATGTCGATGACACCCGGCAGGTCTTTGACGAATCCTTCCCAGTTCCGGCCGCGGATGGGGGTCTCCTCAAGCTGCTTCAGGTTGACATCGGTCGCATGGTCGGAGCTGTCGGTGACAACGCGAGCCGCTTCCGCCTTCACCTCGACCGCAGTGGCGACGTCGCCGACTTCGAGCTTGATGGTGTGAAGGTCCACCTTCTCCAGCGTACCGACCGTGATGCCGTTCTGGACGTAGGTCTTGAATCCGGTCTGCGTTACTTTGAGATCGTAATCCGCCGGGAAGATATCGGGGAAGATAAACGTTCCATTTCCCGACGTGCTGAATTCGCGGACCTGCCTGGTGATCTCGTTCGTCAATTGCACATTTGCGCCGACTACAAGGGCGCCTGCGGCATCGACGACTGTGCCGGTGATCGAACCTGTTACGGTTTGGGCGTTTGCCACTGGCATCATGGTGGACAGCGGTAACATGAGGAACGCAAGCGCTCTGACTGATTTCATATCGACGGGCCCCCTTGAAACCCGTTTGCTTATTGAATTTGGTTACGAGACCCTAAATTCCCGGGATCTCCTTTTTGCTCCAGACTGCCAGGTTTGCTCCAGATTGCCAAGCAGTATACACTCAATTGCCTCAGGCCGATCCTTCCGTCTTCATAAGGGCTTGCTCCCTTTACTCTTGGGTTGCCCACCTCTACCCTTAGCCCCAATACTGTTCACTTTGGGTTGCGAGAGCGCAGACGACGCCGGAAGGCCGATTAACAAGGCAGGCCACAAAAAACGATGGCCTGCCCCACAGGTCACACCGGCAGTTCGTAACCTTTCCGCCGCGGCCGCGACAGGTGCGTGTTGGCTTCATCGTCGCCGATGAACTTCTCCGCCTTTGGATCAAAACGAAGTTTGCGGTCGAGTAGCCGGCAGATGTTGGCGAGGTGGCACAAGCTGTTCGCACGATGCGCGACCTCGACATCTGCATTGGGCTTTTGGCGCGTGCGCACGCACTCGAAGAAGTTTTTCAGGTGGAAGACGTCTTCACCCCTGCCTTCCTTCGTGGGTGGCGGCGCGTCCTTCAGAAGTTCCGGCTGGGTGGTGCTAAAGTTGCCGCGGATGATCTTGATCACGCCATCCGTGCCGACGAAGATGCCGCCCAACTGATCGTGACCGCCCTCTTCGATGGAGCCGCCCCTGCAGGGCTCTTCGAGCCTGACCACCGTTCCGGTCGCGAAGCGCATCATGACGGGCTTCCGGCCAAGTACCGGCTGCCACATCGGGCTTTTGGCCATGGAGAAATTCGGCCGGTCTATGGTTTTCCAGTCCTCCGTCCACAGTTCCACGGGGCCGGTGTCGTCCATGCCGAGGGCGCATTGCACCTGGTCCAGGCCATGCGTCCCCCATCCGGAAACGCCCCAGGACGATCCACCGCCGTCGTAGTCCACATAGTTGGCCCAACTGCGGTGCAGCAGCGGGTGATACGGGCGCAACTCCGTCTGGTTGCACCACACGTCCCAATCCAGGCCTTCGGGGACGGGCTGCCCCGGTTGGGGGGTCCACTGTAACCCCGGAAGGTAGTTGCAGACGATGACAGACTGGATCGGCCCGATCTTTCCGGTGCGGACCAGCTCGCTGGCGTAGCGGTTGATGGGGATCGAGCGCTGCTGGCTGCCTGCCTGAAGGATGCGG
>OMOG01000771.1:6093-6651 GCA_900290305.1 Candidatus Sulfopaludibacter sp. SbA4 | reverse complement strand
TGGTCCCGACCGCCGCGCCAGGCGATGCCGGCAGGCCCGTGGCCAGCTTCGCCAGCGACTTCTTGGACGCCGGATCGAGCACCGGGTGCAGGAGCTGATCGAGCTGCTGCGGATCCACGCGCAGCACCGCTTCCTGCTTCGAGATGAGCCCTTCGCCCA
This sequence comes from Candidatus Sulfopaludibacter sp. SbA4, assembly GCA_900290305.1. GTDB lineage: Bacteria > Acidobacteriota > Terriglobia > Bryobacterales > Bryobacteraceae > OMOG01. Next base: position 6,492 of record OMOG01000771.1, on the reverse strand, counting down.
CCATCTCGACGGCGATCCGCACCGCGGCCGGACCCGTGCGCTTGCCGTTGCGGGTCTGCAGCATGTACAGCTTGCCGTCCTGGACGGTGAATTCGAAGTCCTGGATGTCGCGGTAGTGGTTCTCGAGCATCGTGGTGATCTCGCGAAGCTGGTTGTAGACCGCGGGATTCCACGTTTCGAGCTCGGCGAAAGTATGCGGCGTGCGAACACCGGACACCACGTCTTCGCCCTGCGCGTTCTCCAGGAACTCGCCGTAGAAGACTTTCTCGCCGGTGGCCGGATTGCGGGTGAAGCCCACCCCGGTGGCCGACGTTTCGCCGAGGTTGCCGAACACCATGGCCTGCACGTTGACGGCGGTGCCCAGGTCGTCGGGAATCTGGTTCATCTTGCGATAGTGCT
>OMOG01000771.1:0-6087 GCA_900290305.1 Candidatus Sulfopaludibacter sp. SbA4 | reverse complement strand
TGGCCTGCACGTTGACGGCGGTGCCCAGGTCGTCGGGAATCTGGTTCATCTTGCGATAGTGCTGGGCGCGGGGGTTGAACCAGGAGCCGAACACGGCATCGCGGGCGCCCTGGAGCTGCTCCAAGGCATCCTGCGGAAACGCCTTACCGGTCTTCTTCTGCACCAGTTTTTGGTAACCGGCGATAACCTGTTGCAGATCTTCGGCCGTCAGCTCGGTATCGAGCTTCGCCTTGACCTTTTTCTTCTGGCCATCGAAGATCTCGTCGAAATCGTGCTTGGGGATCTCCAGCACCACGTTGCCGTACATCTGGATGAAGCGGCGATAGCAGTCGTAGGCGAACNNGGCCACCAGGGCCTTCACGGTCTCGTCGTTCAGCCCCAGGTTGAGAATGGTGTCCATCATGCCCGGCATGGAGAACTTCGCGCCGGAGCGCACGCTCACCAGCAACGGGTTCGCGACATCACCGAGCTTCTGCCCCATGCGCTCCTCGAGAGTCTTGAGGGCTTCGAGCATCTCCTGGTGGATCTCCGCCGGAACGGCGTTGTTGTTGTGGAAATACATGTTGCAGACTTGGGTTGAAATCGTGAAACCGGGCGGCACCGGCAGCTTGGCCCGGCACATTTCGGCAAGCCCGGCGCCCTTGCCGCCGAGCGTGTCTTTCATCTTCCCATCGCCGTCGGCGGTTCCGTTGCCGAACGAGTAGACGTGTTTATTCATGCTTCTTCGCTCCTATGAATTAGTTACAATTTCAGAAAAATCCGCTATGGTGGAGAACTCCGCCAACAGCGTGCTGAGCAGCGTCAAACGGTTTTGCCGGACGCGGGCGTCCGGCGCGTTTACCAAAACTTTGTCGAAGAACAGGTCGACCTTGGGCCGCAGGCGAGAGATCACGTTCTCGATGGGCTGGCCGGCGATGCCGCGGTATTCGTGGTAGAGGTCTGTCTCCGGGCCGGGTTCGAGCAGGGTGGGGTCGATGGAAGACAGGCCGGGAGGCCTGTCCCACTTGGCTTGCTCCAGAATGTTGCGGATGCGCTTGAAACTGGCGGCCAGAGGCTCGAAATCGGGAGTGGGGCGGAGCTTCTGGATGCGGGCCAGGCGCGTTTCCAGGTCTTTCAAGTCGCCCCAGCCGGCCGCCATCGCCGCGTTGACTTCGTCGTACTTGAAACCGCGAATATCCTTGAAGTAGAAGCGCACGCGGTCTTCGAAGAAGGCAGTCAGTTCTTTGCCTTCGATCAGGTTCAGCAGGGGAATTGCGACCTCACCTTCCACCAGGATTCTCACCACGCCCTGCGCCGCGCGCCGCAAGGCGTACGGGTCCTTCGAGCCGGTCGGCACCAGGCCCACGCTGAAACAACTGCGCAGCGAGTCGATCTTGTCCGCAATCGAGACCATCTGCCCTGCGTGGTTCCGCGGGATCGCGTCCTCCATGCTCTCGGGTTTGTAGTGGTCGTAAATGGCCTGCCATACGGGCTCCGGCTCGCCCTGTACCCGCGCGTACAAGCCGCCGACCACTCCCTGCAATTCGGTAAACTCCTTCACCAGCTCGGTGGTCAGATCGCACTTGCACAGCTCGGCGGCGCGCGCAGCATGACGATCGCCGCTGAGCATGGCGAGCATGCGCTCGACCTTGTGATGGTACGAGCCGCGCTCCTTCAGGTCCTTCAGGAACGTCACGGCCTTCAAATCCTCGACGCGGTCCGCCAGCTTTTTCTTCTGGTCCGTCTCCCAGAAAAACCGCGCATCGGTGAACCGCGCGCGCAGCACGCGCTCGTTGCCGCGGCGGACGAAGCCCTCGCGATCGGCGTCGATATTCATCACCGCCACAAATTGCGGTGCCAGCTTGCCGTGGGCGTCTTCCACCGAGAAATACTTCTGGTGGTGCCGCATCACGGTGATCAGCACCTCTTCGGGCAGTTCCAGGAATTGCGTGTCGAAGCTGCCGGTGATGGGCGTCGGGAACTCGGTGATGTAGACCAGCGTCTCGAGCAGCGCAGGGTCGGGCTTGACGCGAACGCCGGCCATCTCGCTGGTGAGTTTCTGGCGCCGCTCTTCGGCCGAAAGAATCACGTAGTGATCGCGCAGCCGCCGCTCGTAATCCGCGATGGTGACGACAATCTCGCGCGCTCCCAGGCGTCGATGTCCGGAGGTGAGCGACCCCGAGTGCACGCCCGCCAAGTCGAACGGGACGATTTCCTCGCCCAGCAGCGCCACGATCCAGCGGATCGGCCGGATGAAGCGCGGTCCGCCCTTGCCGGTCCAGTACATCGTCTTCGGGAAATTGATCTGGAGGATGAGCGACGGCAGCGCGCCGGCGAGAATGTCCTTTGTGCGCCGTCCCTCGACCTTCTTCACGAAACTGTAATAGTCGCCCTTGGCCGTGGTCTCGATGGTGAGGTCTTCGGGCTTCACGCCGTGCTTGCGCGCGAACCCCGCGACGGCCTGTGCGGGGGCCGATTTCGCCGGCCCCATGACGCGCTCTTCGCTATCCGGCTGGCGCTCCGGCAATCCCTCGGCGCGCAGCACGAGCCGCCGCGGCGTGGCGTCCAGCGCCACAGATTCGTACGGGATCTCGAGCTTCTCGAACAGCAGCCGCAGGTTCGCCAGCGCCGCCGGAATCATCCAATCGGGGATCTCTTCGGTGCCGATTTCGAGCAGGAACGGAAGGCTCATTGCGCCACCTCCGCCCCGGAGCGCTCCTGCTGTTGGTCGGTCCATGCCTGCGCCACCCCGACGGCGAGCCTCCGCACGCGACCCATCACCACCTGGCGCTCGGTCACGCTGATGGCCCCGCGCGCATCCAGCGTATTAAACAGGTTGGAGCACTTCAGCACCTGGTCGTAGGTGGGCAGCAGCGGGAACCGTTTCTTGTCCGCGGCTTTCGGGTCGTACTGCTTCAGCAGCCGCGCCGCTTCGCCCTCGTGCAGCTCGAACAGTTTCCACAGGGTCGGGATGTCGGCCATCTCGAAGTTGTACACGGAGTATTGCAGCTCGTCCTGGTAGCGTACGTCTCCGTACGTGAACCCCGGAGCCCACTCGATGTCGTACACGCTGTCCTTCACCTGCAGGAACGCCGTGAGCCGCTCGAGCCCGTAGGTCAATTCCGCGGGCACCAGGTCCAGGTCGATTCCGCCGCACTGCTGGAAGTAGGTGAACTGCGAGATCTCGAGGCCATCCAGCATCACTTGCCAGCCGATGCCCCAGGCGCCCAGAGTGGGCGCTTCCCAATTGTCCTCTTCGAGCTTGATGTCGTGATGGCGCAGGTCGATCCCGATGGCTTCGAGACTGCCCAGGTACTGCTCGATCACGTCCTCCGGCGACGGCTTCAGGATGACCTGAAGCTGCAAATGTTTGTAGAGGCGATTGGGGTTGTCGCCGTAGCGTCCGTCGGCCGGGCGGCGGCTCGGCTGGACATAGGCGACCCGGTAGGGCTTGGGACCGAGCACGCGCAGGAACGTTTCCGACACCATGGTGCCGGCGCCCACCTCGATATCGTACGGCTCCTGGATGATGCAGCCCCTGTCGGCCCAGTAGTGTTTCAGATTGAGAATAATCTCTTGAAAAGATTGCATCGGTAGGTCACTGTCAGTTGGATGCTTCGAACATTCGCGCCGTCACCAATCTTCGCTCCGCATGCGCCTCGATCTGCTGCACCAAAAACCTTCGCAAGTCCGAGGCCGTACCCTGGTCCCAGTGCGTCTTGGAAATCTGCGCCACCGGTTTGCGCAACATCTCGGCGGCCGTGCTCCGGGAGTCGGCGCTCAACTCCCAAGTGCTTCCTGCGCCCGCCGCGCCGCGGCAATGGCCGCAAATCAGCCCGGCCTGGCCGCGGCCGAAAAACGCCCGCTCGGTCTCATCGAGGACGCTTCCACATCTGAGACAAACATTCAACTCCGGCAGCCATCCCGAAAGCCGCACTGCCCACAACGAAAAATACGTTACCGCGCGCCACACACGGCCCGCGTCCCCAGGCTCGCCCGACGGCTGAAGAAAATCCAGCACGGCCAGCAGGAGCCGGAAAAACTTCTCGCTCGGCTCCGCGGAAGGCAGCAATTGCTCGCAAACCTCCGCGAAGTAGTCCAGCGCCACGCTTGCCCAGTAATCGGAAACCAGGCCGAATTGCGAACGGATCAATTCGCAGGAATCCAGGTTTACCAGCTCGCGGGATTCGCGCTGGAAATACGCCATCCGCACGTGCGATAACCGCTCCAGCCCCGCGCCGAAGCCGCTCTTCGGACGCCGCGCCCGCCTGGCCACGCCCCGCAACTTCCCCTGGTCCCTGGTGAGAAAGCTGACCACGAGGTCCGCCTCTTTCAACGGGTAAGTACGCAAGACGAGAGCTTCGCTGACACGCGCTGGCACACGCTGAGAAATTTCAGAGTAACACAGATGAAAAAGGCAGCGGGCCGGGGCGCGGACTTGGCCCTACCTTACCCGCTTGAGGACGTTGTTGTAGTCTTCGTGTGAGCCGATCCAAACCCAGACCAACCGATTTTCAAAACCGATATGCAATCGCGCGATATGACCGTCCGATTTCCACGGTCCAGGCGTCGCCTTTGCACTGGAAGCCCAGCGACGGATGGTAAGGATCCTTCTGGAACAAGCCGTACTTCCTGACAGCCAACGCCTGCACCTCAGTAGGAAGCTCCGCATATAGCTTCCAGAAACGGGGTGTGGTAGAGGAGCGGAAGGGATTCAATGGCTGCTCTTCGACCGGGTCCGTCGTTTGGCCGTGGCTTCCGCCAGGAATTCATCGAGCGGCTTCGTCCGCCCCGCGGCCAAATCGGCCTTCGCCTCTTCGAGCAAAAACATTCCACGTCCCCCTGGCGAAAAGTCCCTCTCGATTTCCGCATCCCACGCGGCCTGCTGGCGACCATCAAACCACCGCCACAGTTCGGTCTGTTCCTCCGCCGGCAGGTGTTCGATCGCCTCTTTGATCGTTTTTACGGTCATGCCTCAACATAACCTCTTGGAACGGGGTTGGCAACTGCATCCGGAGTGGTCCGTTACCGAGCGACCACCGCAGGCTGCCACCGCTCCGCGGCCTTCTTGATCCGATTGATCGCCTCGTTCAAGTTCGCCAGCGAATTGGCGTAGCTGAAACGAATGTAGCCTTCGCCGTACTCGCCGAAGCAGCCGCCAGTCAGGCACGACACGCCATATTCCGTCAGCAACAAATCGGCCAACTCCTTGGAGTCGAAACCGGTCGCGGTCACGTTGGCGAACGCGTAGAACGCACCGCCCGGCACCGCACAGCGGAATCCTGGAACCTCATTCAGGCCCTGGCAAATGGCATCGCGGCGCCGCCGGAATTCGGCCACCATCCGGTCCACACAATCCTGCGGGCCCTTGAGGGCTGCCAGACCGGCGCGCTGCGTGAAGCTCGACGTGCAGGAGTTGGAATTCACCATCAGCTTGGTCACGGCTTCCACCAGCCAGGTGGGCATCACGCCGTATCCCATGCGCCAGCCGGTCATGGCGTACGTTTTCGAGAACCCGTCCAGGATAATGGTCTTCTCCAGCATGCCGGGGAAACTCGTGATGGAGACCGGAGGCTCGCCGTAGTAGATCCGCGAGTAGATCTCGTCGCTCAGAATGATGACGTCGCGCTCGCGCAGCAGGTTCGCGATCACCTTCAGATCCTCGCGCGGAATCACGCCGCCGGTGGGATTCTGGGGCGAGTTCAGGATCACCATTTTGGTACGGTCGCTGAGGCGGTCGCGGAAGAGATCGAGGTCGAATGAGAATCCGCGGCCCTCTTCGAGCGGCATCGCCACCGGCGTGGCCCCCAAAAACCGGATCATCGATTCGTAAATCGGGAAGCCGGGATTGGGATAGATGACCTCGTCACCGGGCTCGAGCAGCGCGAGCATGGGGAAGAAGATGATGGGCTTGCCCCCAGGCACCACCGAGACGTGCTGCGGCCCCACGTTGATGCCGCGCGTGCGGGAAACGGTCTCGGCGATGGCTTCGCGCAGATCGGGTTGGCCCTGCGTGGGACCGTAGTGCGTCCAGCCTTCGTCCAGCGCCTTCTTGGCCGCTTCGATGATGTGGGCGGGAGTGGGAAAATCGGGTTCGCCAATTTCCAG
>OMOG01000130.1:32848-47140 GCA_900290305.1 Candidatus Sulfopaludibacter sp. SbA4 | reverse complement strand
GTCGACGCGGCAGGCACGAGTGCCCGCGCCACGGTTCGATACGAGATGGTATTTATGAAATGGAGTACTATGCAGGCAAGAAGGCGAATTGGTTCAGTACGGCCAAAGTACAGGCAGGACTTTCGCGGGTGCGTATCCCGGGTGCATGATGGAATTGCGCACGAGATTCGCTCCTGAAACCGCCGGGGTCACGTCAACCCCGGCGGCCTCATTTCAAGTCGCCTTTTCTGGCGAACAGTAGATTCGAAGGCGCCTTCCTGAACCCGTAGCCGATCTGGAAAGGGAGCGGCTTCGTACCAGGCGTATCATAAGCCTTCCGCAAATCCTTCTGCTCCAGCCAGCGAAAGCTGCCGTACGGGCGCTCATATTCGCCATAGAGCTGAACATGCCAGGGCTCGGCTTCGAAGTACCGGTACGGGATCCCGGAATCGTCCTGCAAAACCGCCACGCTCTTGGCCAGCACCTGGTCGCGGATTTCGGAGAACTCCGGCTTGTGGGTCATGTACGACGTCGCCTTGAAATAGGTGGTCGCGCCCTTCATCTCCGCCATGAATGCCAGGAAGCCGGTGTTGTTTTTCAGCCTCTGGTCGGCGAGGTTGGTGGAGAAGTAATAGAGCCGGTGGGCGCTCCCATCGGAGTCGGTCACGAAATCGACCTGCACTCCTTTGTTGCCGGTCTCGGTGGTTGGCCCGGTGCCTCTCGGGATGATCTGTCCGGTATGGTCGATCTGCACATAGCGGTAACCCTGGATGGTGTGCCCGCTGCGAACCAGCAGCAGGAGGATGGGCGGCAGCAGCCCGTCGGTCACCTGCCCGCGGAACTGGCGGTCCATCTGCCGGGTGATGAAGAAGCTGCGGTGCAGCTCGTCAGAGACGGTCTCGCGCACCCCTGCCAGGGCCTTCCCCAGATCCTTCTTGGCGAAGTGCTTCGCGGTTGGCAGCGTTCCCGGCGGCTCGAGCGCCACCATCACGTAGACGGGATTCCGCGGAAAGAAGACCGTGAGCATCAGGGCGTCCGGACCGCTGAACGGGTAGAAGACCCGCGCATCCACGATCGCCGGCGCGCTCAATTCCTTGGCCTGAAACTGCTGCATGGCGGGCAGCGATTTGGTCTCGATCCCGCTCCAGGCGCGGTCCAGCTCGCGGCGATGCACCTTCCAGGCTTCCTGCGTTTCCAGGTCGGCGAATGGGCTGCCCTCGGCGCCCGGCAGGCCCGCCAGGAAGCGGCCGGCGTCGTTGGCCTCACGCGAATGGGGCGCCGCCTCGGCGAAAATGTCGGGAGGCGCGGGCTGGCTGGCGGCAACCGTCTTGGCGGGGCGGCTACAAGACAGAAGCAGCGTGGACAGGCAGAGGACAAGCATCGGCCGAAAGGGGGTCATAGGAGACATAAGCAGTATTTGCGATAGAAGACCAGGTGGAAACTCCGCTCTTCGCTGTCCCTTATTGTACGATGGCGGCGCGATTTTCGGATGAAGAAAACTTCATGCCGTGGGGCGTGTCTTTGCGGAAAGCTCCTCCCTAACCCGGACGAGCCGGAACCAGAGGGGAAAGAGAGAATTTACCGGACCCCAAGGGTACCCCGGCGCGGGGGGCGCGGAGGAAGACGCGGAGCAAAACAAAGTCAATACCTGAGGGCGCGGAGGAAGCGGAGAGCGCTGAGAATAACGGGCTTTGCGGCTTGGATGATTCTGCCAATTTCAGCACGAATTCAACTCTGGAGGTACTGACGGTCGGGGCTCGGATGGGTCAGAATATCAGCTTCAGCCCCAGTTGCACGTTGCGCGGTTCGCCAAAGCCCAGGCCGGGAGCGGACGAGCCGTTCTTGGTCTGCGTCAATTCGCCGAAGCTGGCGCTGGAAAACGAGGTGGTGGGGTTGGCCCAGTTGGTGCGATTGAACAGATTCAGGATCTCGATGCGAAGCTGGGACATGATCCGTTCGGTGATGCGGGTGTTCTTGAAGATCGAAAAATCGAGCGAGCCGAAGCCCGGTCCGAAGATCGCATCGCGGCCGAGATTGCCGTAGGTTCCGCTGGCGGGAACGGCGAACGCCGCGGGATTCAGATACTGCATGGCCAGGGTTCCGGTCAAGACCGGCACGTTGGCGAACGGGTTCCCGACCAGGTTCACGCGATCTTTATTCTCTCCGGTGAGGTCGGTATTCTTGCCGGTGGTGATGTTGATCGGCTGGCCGGTGGTAAAGGTGAGCAGCGAATTGAGCTGCCAACCCCTGGTCAGGCGCGGGGCGAAGTGTCCCAACTGCGGAATCTCATAGCTGATAAACCCGGTAAGGATCTGCCGTGTGTCGAACGTGCTGTTGCCTTTGTCGAGCGCCAGGTTGTAGCTGTTCATGGGGGTGGTGTAGCTGGAATCGTCGTCGATGGCGCGGCTCCAGGTGTAGTTGAGATTGGCTGCCAGCCCGTGCCAGATCTGCTGGCGCAGCGTGACTTGCAGCGAGTTGTAATGCGAATTGGCGTTGGTGTTCAACTGGTTGATGGCGGCGAGCGTAGGATACTGTTGCGCCAGGGGGCGCACGCCGTTGATGAGCTGATTGATATCCAGCAGAGTGAGCAGATGGTCGGCAATATTGCCCACGTATCCGGCCTGTAGCAGCGTCGACTTGGCGAGCTGTGCCTGCACCGTCAGATTGTAGTTTTGGGCATACGGCATCTTGAACTGCTGGCTAACGGAGAAGGTTCCGAACGGCGGCGTGGCCACCGAGTTTCCGAAGACCGGCACGCCGGGTTGGAAAACGACGTTGGTTGCCGTGAGCGCGTAGACCGGGTTCGGGCCGCCGGCATTGTAGGCGACGCCGGTCGACGCGCCGTTGGAAGACCCGGCCGAGGCGACCGAGTTCACCGGCGGAACATCGTAGAAGATTCCGTAGCCGCCGCGAATCACCAGTCGCCGGGACCACTTGGGCGCCCAGGAGAATCCGAAGCGGGGTGCGAAATCGAGCTTCGTCTTGGGATACAACTGGGCGGTGGTGAATCCGACGCCCGGAACAAAGTTCGCCAGGTTGTTTTGGGAATCGTGCAGCACGCCGTAGTAGTCGTAGCGCAGGCCGAAGTTGATGTTGAGCTGCGGGCTCACCTGGAAGTTATCGTGAAACCACCCATCGGCGGAGTTGATCTGGTAGATCGGCTCGGGCTCACCGCGATTGATGGTGGCGCCGCTCGAGTTGGTGGGGTATCCCGCCAGGAAATCGGCCAGCGACTTGAGGGTGCTCGAAAGAGTGGAATCGGAGGACCATGGCCCGCGTGTGCCATCGAAGCTGAAGGTGCCGCGAACGTTGTTAAAGTAGGCCACGTCGAGCTGCGCGCGCCGGTATTCGCCGCCCATTTTGAGCTGATGGCGGCCGGCGGTGTACGAAAGATTGTCGGTGATGTGGCCCGTGGTATCGGTGCGCCCCGCGGGCTGGGTCGCGCCCACGGAATCGAAACCGCCGATCTTGATCGTCGGCGCGCCGGCGATGCTCGATCCCGTATTCAGACCCAGGGCCAGCGAATTGAAGCTGATATTTTCATCCTGAAAAGTCTGCATGAAGTAGTTCTCGCCGAGCGTGAGCTGGTTGACCAGCCGGGGCGAGAGGATCGCGTTCTCCACTACGGAAAAGTTGTGTATATGCATCGGCGCGGTCTGGAAAAAGTCCTTGAAGTGCGACCCGACGTCGGCGACCTGGGTCCCCGCGCTGCCGAAATAACGGACGGAGAGCGAATGCTTGTCGTTGAACCGATGGTCGATCTTCACCAGCCCGTTGAAGCTGTTGTAGGTGTTCAGGTCGTTGGCGAGGTAGTTGTTGGCGGTGGCGGGTCCGTTGCGGCTGTAGGCGGGATAAATCGTGAGCAGGTTGGTGGATACCGGGTTCACCGGGACACCGTACTTGGACAACACGGCATCGCCCGCGGCGACCCAGGCGGCGGATGGCGACGTATCGAGAATGGATTCGCCGGCGATGGCGTACTGAATTTCGCCCGAAACGAAAAAGAAGGTTTTGTTCTTGACGATCGGGCCGCCCACGGAAAAGCCCGGCTGGTTGTTGCGGATCTCCTGGGGACGGCTTCCGGCGGGCAGAAGCGGCGAGCGCGAAGCCAGGTCCTCATTGCGATTGAAGAAATACGCCGTGCCGTGAATGGCATTGGTGCCGGACTTGATCACCATGTTGACGTTCGAGCCGGAGTTGCGGCCCGTGTCGGCCCCGGCGTTGGTCTGCACCGAGAACTGATCGATGGCGTCGATGGGAAGCAGGCCGCCCGCGATTCCGGCGACCCCCCCCTGATTCTGAGAGGAGATGCCGAGCATCACGTCGTTGTTATCCACCCCGTCCACCTGGTAGTTGTTGGACGTGGAGCGCATGCCGTTCACGTCGGTGCCGGAGGGCGTAACGCCGGGCGCGAGTTTCACCATCTGTTTGAAATCGCGGCCGTTGAGCGGCAGTTCCTGAACGGTCTTGTCGTTCACCTGAGCGGAGAGATCGCTGGAGGTTGTCTCCAGGTTGACCGCGGCGGCGGAGATCTCGACTACCTGCTGCTGCTGGGCGACGCCCAACTGCACGTTGATGTTGGTGGTCTTCGAAACCGCGATTTCGATCTTGTCCACCTTGGTGGTTTCGAATCCGGCGTGGGTGACGGTGATGCTGTAGATGCCGACCGCGAGATCGGGGAAGTTGTACTCGCCCGCGCTGGTGGCGACGGTGGAGCGGGTGAATCCCGTGGCCGGGTTCTCCAGGCGCACGGCGGCTTCCGGGAGCGCGGCTCCGGAGGTATCCGTCACGGTGCCGGTGAGGCTCCCACGAAAGGTTTGCGCCCATGCAGTGGACGCTAACAATACGATCAAACACACGCGGCCGGCGAACATAGAAGCTCCTTGTTACACTTCGGGCTACTTGGGCTCGCACTACGGGGTGTTGGGAGGTTCCTGGAATTATGGCTGATCTGTTGGCAGTTGTCCAGACGTTATTATTTATAGAATGGATATGAAGTTTTGATAGGCGGCACAGACGTGCGCTCCCAAGTTGCCAGCGGGGGCTATTTCGCGGGCGCCGGCACTACGTTCCAGCCGTCCACCTGAATGTAAGATGCCGATCCGCCGAGCATCTTCAGCGGGTACGACGCGTCGATGAGGCGCGTTTCGCCGGGCATCAGCTCGAAATAGTTGTCGTCCCAGTAGACCGGTGCGATGTCGGCGCCGCCTTCGCCTGCGAGGGCTGTGAGATGGACGAAGAAGGCCAGTTGCGAGGACGTGTTCGTCACCTGCACGTGTTCCACCTGGTCTACATCGCCCGGTTCGGAATTCCAGGTCACGGACACCTGGGCCGGCGGGAGGGTTTCGAGCGCGGTGAGGTCGGCGTAGGTCTTGAGCTGCGCGTAAGGAAAGTCGGGCAACGTCCAGTCGAATACGTCGGGTTGTGTGGAAAGCCAGTAGAAGTTCGAGCTGACGCGATTGCCGGAGGCGTCGTCCGCCAGCAGTCTTACAAAGTAAGTGGTGGAGAGCCCGGGAATGTTGGGAAGGTAGAGCACCCGCGTTGAACTGTCGCTCGGAATGTCGACCGGCACGGTGTGCGCATACATTTGGGTGAGGTCGAAGTTGTAGACTTCGGCTGTGACCCGATAGCCGGGGAGGTCCTGATACGTGGAGTTCACGACCACGATGGAGGAATCGTCGTACGAGAACTGCACATGCACCGGTTCGAGCGCTTTCTTGGCGCCGAAGTATCCGCCGCCGGGGCGCAGGTAGTAATCGTAGAGGTGCCAGATGAGGCCGGGCCATGCGGTGTTCATCAGCCACTGGATCACGCCGGTGGAGACGTACTTGTTGCGGCCGTATGCTTCGAACATGGCGCGTTCGGCCTCGTAGGTCATGACCTGGCTCTTCATCGCATAGTCATTGAGGTCCTTGGCGATGCCGTAGCGGTTTTCAAGGGAAGTGGTGAAGTCGCCGGTCTGTGCGAAATCGCCGCAGCCGGCGTGAAAATTCCAACCGGGATTTCCCACCGGCCAGAGATGCTGCGGCGCCATCATCTGCTGCAGGCTGGCGACGACAGGGACGGCGGGGCCGGGGCTGGTTTCCGTGATGAAGCCAAATGCGCCGCCGCGATTCGTGTCGGTCAGCCAGTAATTGGGCGCCACCCAATCGTAAGGCCCGGTCATCTTCACCCCGCTGATGCCCGCGCCCGGAGTGGTGTGATCGGCCGCGGAATTGAGATACGGGTTAGGCCAGTTCTCTTCCGACATCACCTGCAGATACATTTGCTCGGCCGCCGGTGTGGGTGCACCGTCGCTGCCGTAGAGAAACACGAAAACGCTGGGATGATTGCGGAGCTGCCGAATTTGGTAGCGCATCGATTCCCCTGCGATGGCGTAGTGTTCGGCGTCCCACAGGTCCCATTCTTCGAACGCCCCCACGCACCACCCCGGCATGATGAGAACCCCGTATTGATCGGCAAGTTCGTAGAGATGGTTGTCGAACATCTTGCCTTCGAGCCGCAGCGCATTGATGTGCATGTCGGCTGCGTAACGCACCTGGTATTCCTCGCGTTCTGTATCCTGCCGCAGCATAATGTCGTGGACCCAGGCGGCGCCGCGAATCAGGATCGGGTGGCCGTTAATCAGGAAGAGACGGTGCTGATTCTCGTCGATCTGCGAAGAAATCTGGCGGATGCCGAATTCGGCCGATGCTCGGTCGGAGACCACGCCGCCGATTTCGAACTGCACCTGCAGCTTGTACAGGCTCTGCGGCCCCAGTCCAGCGGGCCACCAGAGCTGCGGGTTGGCCATGACAAGCTGCGGAAACTCCTGCGGCGTCAGGGTAATTCTGGTGGATTGCTGCGCATCAATCTGTACATCCTTCGAAAACGAAATATCGCCACCGTCCGCGAGGACGCCATTAATGCTGCCCTGCAAGGTGCCCTGAACCGGTTGGCCGCTGCCGTTCGTGAGGTCGGCATACAGGGTAAACTGCGCCTGGTCGAACGCCGGACTCAGGGTGCTGACCACTTGCGGATTGCGCAGGGATACGGGACCGGTGGAGAGCAGGTACGCGCTCTGCACAATACCCATGTCGCTATCGGGCGGCATGGGGTTCCAGTCCACGAAATAAAGCGTAAGATCGTGGGTGACGGGCGGAATCACTTCCACCGCGAGGGTGTTCACGCCGGCCACCACGCGATCCGTGATATCGAACTCGAAGCCGCGGTACATGCCGGCCACTTGCGTGGAATCGGCCAGGAGTGTGCCGTTCAGCCAGATGTTGGCGCGGTAATTGATGGAATCGAAATTCAGCCACAGGCGCTGGCCGGCGACGCTGCGGCGCAACGTCATCTGGGTGCGGTACCACCAGGAAACGATATAGGGGTTATCGGATGGCGGCGGATCGATCAGAAAATTATCGCCCGAATCGTAGAGCGCGCCGGGCAGCGCCTGAAAGTTGAGGTCGTAAGTAGGATCGGGATAGACCTTGTCTTCGACCAGCGCGTTGAGCACGGTGGTGGGCACGCGCGCGCCGAACCACGTGTGAGCATCGTATGCGGGGGTCGAGATCACGTCGCCCGTCTGGGTTACTTGCGCGGAAGATTGAATGGTCCATTTGGTGAGATCGGTGCGCCCGACGTGGATGCTCGGGACGGGACGCCCTTGTGCGGCTAACGGGGGGACGGCAAGAATCGACCAGATCGCTACGGTAGAAAGGATCAGACGCCGGATCGAAGGAGAGGGGGCCCGGTACTGCACGATTCATGCTAGCACCATGCACAGGGAATGGCGGCATAGGGGGGCGCCGAAGGCGGTGTGAGCAATTTCACGCGCGCCGGAGTGAAGGGCGGTGAGCTTTCCCTCGGTCATGAGCCGCCGAAGGTGCGCTTGGGGAGCCCCCTGGCAAGGGCCGAAATGCGGTTCGCAAGCGACCTTTTATGGTACATTGTACTAGATAAGGTACAGGGTGACTGACGACCCACAGCCGCAAAAAATCCCGCTGATTTTTTGCCGGACGGCGGCGGGTAGCGAGCCGGTGAGGGAGTGGCTAAAAGGGCTGGATGAGGCGGAGCGCCAGGCGATAGGAAAGGACCTGCTGCGGGCCCAGTGGCGATGGCCGGTGGGGATGCCGCTGTGCCGCCCAATGGGAAACGGGCTATGGGAAGTCCGGACGGATCTGCCGACAAAGCGGTCGGCGCGCGTGCTGCTCTGCCTATACCGGGAGCACCTGGTCGCGTTGCACGGGTTCATCAAGAAGACGCGGGCCACGCCGGAGGAAGATTTGGCAGTGGCGCGAAAGCGCCGGAAGGAGTTGGAGGGATGAGCAGGAAGCATATGGGTTCCAGCATTGATGACTTTCTCAAGGAGGAGGGCATCTTCGAGGAGGCACAAGCCCAGGCGGTCAAGGAGGTCGTCGCCTGGCAGCTCGCCGAGGCCATGAAGAAAAAGAATATCTCCAAGAACAAGATGGCGAAGCTGCTCAAAACGAGCCGCACCCAGGTTGACCGTATCCTCGATCCGAAAAATGACATTACGCTGGGCAGCCTGCAAAGGGCGGCGGCGATGGTCGGGCGCCGTGTAACGATCGAGCTGGTGTAGCCCCACTGATCCTGCAAAACTGGAGCAGCCCCGCCCCAGCTAGCGCCCCGCCAGATCCGCCGGCTTGACGCCCTTGGCGAATCCGCCGAAGGCGAAGGGCAGCGGATCGTACGCGCCTACCAGCGCAACATCGGCGCGCGCTGGAATCCGGCGCTCCATCCCCAGTGCCCAGTAGGTGGCGTTCACCAGGAGCCGGCGGAATGGTTCATTCAGCAGATCTTGCGACGAGCCCATGGTGGTCGTGAAGACGCGGCCGCTTTTGCCGTAAGTCTTGGTCCAGGCCACCGGCATCATGGGATCGTTGGCCTTGCCGGCAACCGCTCGATCGGACGGCTGCATGCCCTCCAGCACCTCTCCCAGGATCAAGGGCTGTGCGCCCTCCCGCAGCGGCAGCCGCACTTCGTAGACGTCGGTGGGCACCCAGATGCCGCCGCTGGGAATTCCGCGCAAAATCGGATCGCGCTCCTGCCCCGGCGCCACGATTCCGCGCGTGCTTTGCACGGCGTGCCGTCCGTGGTGATTGATCCACGTTTCGCCCAGCACCTGCCGGCCGAATCCGCCATCCCATTCCTTGCTGTTCCAAGTGAATCGGCGGTAGGTCGCACTGGTCTTCAAATCGAACGCGTGCGTTGCCGTGCGCATGGCGACGATCGGTTTGCCGGCCTCCACGTAGTCCACGAAATGCTTCATCTGCGCGTCGGGCAGATCGCGGAATCGCGTGAAGAGGATCAGGAGGTCGGCGGAATCGAGCGCTTCCAGGCCCGGGATGTTGCCGGTGTAGTTGGGATTGATCGTGCCGTCCTGAGGATCGATGGCAAACAGCACGGTGCAGTCGAATCCGTGATGCTCCGCGAGGATGCGGGCCAACTGCGGCAGCGCCTGCTCCGAGCGGTACTCTTCGTCGCCGCTCACCAGAACGATGCGCTTGCCTTTCCCTGGACCGTTCTTACCCGGAAGCACTACCCGGTCGTCCGCGGCGTACGCGGCGATCACGACGATGAACAGGATCGAAAGGACGCGCCTCACTTACGCGGCCCGCTTCTCCGTGACGTCCTCAATGATCGAGGTAGTAATGGGCTCGTAGATCGGGTGCCCAAACTCCAGGTGCATGCCGCGGCCGATGAAGTGTTCCTTGAGCATGGATCCGCCCCAGGTGGAGCCGTGGATGCTCACAAGGATCGGCTCCGGGCAAAACACCGGGTGACCGGAGATGAGAGCCTGGTTGTCGCCCTGATAGCGAAGGGTGTAGGCACGATTCTGCGTCCGGACTTCGAGCACCGTGCCGGGGAGCACGTTGCGAAGGTGTACCCCGCCTTCGATCTCGGATTGCACGATGCAACGGTTGACGGCGTCGCTCAGGTGCGGGCTCGGCACTTCAAGCTCGGGAGCCTGCCATTTTTCCTCAATCGCCACCGTCTGTCCGGAATGTTGCTTCATCAAATCTGCCTTCCTAAGAATAAAGATGCATTTTACCAGCCAAAGTTACCGCTAGAGATGTGATTGCAGGTAAACAGTCGGCATCGAATAAACCGCTGCCATCGTGGGACGGCTGCCGAAATGTTGGCAGGCACACTCGTCAGAATTTGCGTTCCAGAATCGCGCCGTACTTCCCCAGATTTCGCGGCTCATAACCCCAATTCGCCAGCCTCGCACGGTAGCGTGACTGCCAGTCCGCAGCGGCTTCCGACCCCGACGTCACCATCACCGCGAGATAACGGGGACGGGCATACAGCGGCACGGCGTCCAGTTCCTCGGGCAATAGCGTACGCACCGCCGTATGTACGGGATTCCCCGCCGCCACCAGGTGGCCCGCGAAGTAGCCACCATCCGGAACTGCCAATAAAGCCAGATCCTTATCCCGAAATATCTCAAGCGACGGCTTCAAATCGTTCCAGTAAGTCATCCATTGCAAACGGTTTCGCTCTACGATGAAGGGACAAACCACGACCAGGACGGCGAGCGCGCCAATCCATGCGCGGCGCTTCAGCAGCAGAAGCAGCCCAAATACGGACACCGCCGCGGCAGCGACCAATAATTTCGGAAAGAGCGCAACCGAGACCTTACCGTAAAGGTCCACCAGGCGGCTCGCTACATTGACGATTACCAGCAGCCAGGCGAGCCGCGTAAATTTTGCCAGAAGAGCCACCAGGAAGACTTCGCTCAGCGCCAGCACGCCGTCCACGTAGCGAATGCTGTTCAGATTATTCCGGATGAACGACAGATCGCCGGCATAAGCACTGGCGCTGAACACCGACCGGAAATAAAGCAACCATCCGCAGACCAGGAGGAAGGCCACCCAGTTGCGCGGGTGGAGTTGGGTGCGATGACGCACCCACGCGTACGCCGCACCCAGGCAACGCCACGCCGCCGCCAGCAGCACACCCGCCAGAATCGCCGGAAACAGCAGGCCCGCGGGAGAGACTCCGCCGGCGGGCAGAAACAGCGCACGCCACAAGCGTGGATCGTGCAGGCTGTACAGGATAGACGTATTCGAGAGATCGGCCGTACCCGGCAGGCGGATGAATCCGAGGTTGATCTGGAAGGGGTAGAACGGGCTGCCGTAGCGCACCACGTTGTGCAGGTAGTAATGTCCCGAAGTGAGCAGAAAAAAGACGGCCACCAGCAGCACGGAACGGATCGCCGGGCGGCGCAGCAATACCACCAACGCGATGGCGATGAAGGCGGCGAAAATCCCGGTGTATTTCACCGAGGCGAAGGCGGCGCCCAAGGCCAGAAGTGCCCAGTCGGTGGAGACGAGCGAGCCGCGCGCCGCACGCAGAACCACCAGCGCCAGCAGGACGAATCCCGCTCCGTGGAGCGCGTCGTTCTTGAGCGTGGGAACGCCGGAATACTCGAACCAGAAATGGCGCATGAGCACGCTTCCGAACACGGTCCACAGCAGGAGCCCGCCGCCGAGACCCAGTTCCCTGCCCGCGAGCCATGCCCCCAGCGCGAGGACCAGAACCGCCTTCAAGGCCAGCAGCGGAAAGAAGAGGTCCACTCCGGTCACCATCCACGTGGGTAGAAACGAAAGTTCCCAGAACGCCACGTAGTTGGTCGCAAAGGTGTAAGGCGTGGCGCGGTTGGCCATCCAGTCGATCAGGTAGTGCAGGTAGTTGATGGAATCGATTTCCTCCACCGGTTTGAAGGAGAGGAGGATCAGGGGCACGAGGAGCGCGGCGATGAGGGCTAGGGCTCTCTGAGGAGATGGGAAAAAACTGGTTGGCAGGCGAAAGCGCCTGCCCCACCAAGACACAAGCACCACCACCGCCGCCACCACCCAATACGCCGCTGCCGAATTCCAACCCGTAAACGAGAACAGCCCCGCCAGCGTGGCTTCGAGCGTCACCTCGATCGCCAGCACCGCCAGCCATCTCTCTTCCGGCCGATCGCCGTCGCGCCACCCGAGGCGCCGCGCGATCTCGATACTGGCCGCGAACATAGCCGCTTCCCAGACCACAAAGCGTGCCAGGGCCAGCGATATCAAGCCGTCTCCCGCAACTTGTCCAGGAAGTGGTACAGCGCCACGCCGATCAGCGCATTCAGCAGCCCCAGCACCAGCCACCGCTGCAGTTCGAACGCCGGCTGGTGGCTGAGCAGCGCGCGCTCCATCACCCAAAAGAGAATCTGGTGGAACAGGAAAAACACAAACGACAGCAACAGCCGGATGAAGGTGTGGTCGACATCCAGCCGCATCCCCACCGACGCCGCAAAGTATCCCACCAGCGTCTTCACGATCCCGTACATCCCCAGCGGGACCTTGGAAAGCGAATCCTGCAACAGGCCGACCAGCGCTCCCACCAGCATGCCGCTCACCTGGTTGCGCCGCATCAGCGCGAAGTACACCACCACCAGCAGCGGCATCTCCACGAATCCCAGGAACTGGAAGAACAGCGGCACATAAATCTGGAACAGAATGGCCGCCAGCGGGACCACCAGCAGCACCCAGGCGCGGAACCGCGAAACCTGTCCCTCGCGCTGGCTGCTCAGCAGAATGCGCCCGCCCGGATAGCTCATCGTGTGCTCGTGATCCTCAGTGGGGTGGGCCTTTCGGCGCGCCGGTGGGTGCGCCGGCCGCCTGGTTGGCGCGGCGCGAGGTATCCGCGGGATTCTCGCCCGCAAGGGGCGTCAGAGGCGCCGGCTTCTTCGCCGGCGGCACGTCGGGGGGAGGGGTGGCTGTCGGCGCCCCGGTCGGAGCACCACTCGGAGTGGGCGCGACCGGACGCCGCGGGACGATGGCGCCGGTCGGAGCCGCCGGCGGAGCCCCACTCGGGGCACTACCCGGAGTGGGCGCGGCCGGACCGCGAGCGGCCCCAGCGCCCGACGGCGCTCGAACCCCCGGCTGGGTCGCCGGCAGCTTGGTGAAATCCGGCGGCCGCGATCCTACTTCTCCCTCGCCGTACTTGTGGCCCTGCTCCTCGCCGACCGCCTTGTACACCATGCGCAGTTTGTCGACTTCCGTGCCGGCGCCCGCGGTGGCACCGGTCGGCGCGCTGGTCAGCGACGTACTCGCATTGGGCGGAGGCGGCGCAATGTAGACCGGCTGGTTCACCTGCGGGGCGTCGGGAATCTCCTGGTGCACGCCCTGAATCAGGATCAACACATCCTCCAGCAACCCGTGCTGCGTACCGCTGGGCTCCACCAGGATCTCCTGAAATCCCGTCCCCGGCCGCGCCGCCTTGATCACTCCCACCGGAAATCCCTGCGGGAAAACGCGGTCGTCGCCGGAGGTGTAGAACCACTCGCCCACCGCCACCTTCTCTTCCAAAGGGACGTAGTCCACGTGGCACAGCGGCGTGCCGTCGCCCTTCAGCGTGCCGTGAACGAGGCTCTTCTGCGACACCACCCCGGCCGCAAAATCCGGGTCGTTGATCAGCATTACCTCCGACGACACGGGATAGGCCGCGATCACCTTCCCCACAATGCCGTCGGGCGTCACTACCGCCATGCCGCGCATCACCCCCGAGCCCGAGCCGCGGTCCACGAACACCACCTTCGAGTTCGTTCCCGCAGCGATCCCGATCACCGTGGCCGCCAGCATTTTCGAAGGCGTGTGCGCCTGGAACATCTCCAGGGCCTTGGCGCGGTCGGCGCGGTTCAGCTCGTTCTTGAGGAAGGTATTCTCCAGCTTCAAGCGGCCGTTCTCTTCCGCCAGACGCCGGTTTTCCGCGTTGGTATCGTGCAGCGTGACGTAGTTGCGGATGAACCCCACGCCGCCGCCGCGCAGCCCTTCCAGGATGCGGGCCGCCGGCGTGACCGCCGAGACCGTCCAGACGCGGATCATGCGCACGTCCTGATCGTTCTTCACCTGCATCGCGACCAGCACCAGTTGCGCGAAGATCACGAGCAGCAGGACGGTGATGTTCCGGTACCGGTTGAGAAACCCTTCCATGTTCCCGGGCCGCCTTCNNATCTTGCGCAAGAGCCGGAAATCGCTGAGCATGCGGCCGGTGCCGAGCACCACCGACGCCAGCGGATCGTCGGCGATCGAAACCGGCAGCCCGGTCTCTTCCCGTATGCGCTTGTCGAGATTCTTGAGCAGCGCGCCGCCTCCGGTGAGCACAATGCCGCGGTCGCTGATGTCGGCGCTCAGCTCGGGCGGCGTGCGCTCGAGGGCCACGCGAATGGCATTCACGATGGTGGCCACGCACTCCGAAAGCGATTCCCGGATCTCGGCGTCCTCGATGGTGATGGTGCGCGGCACGCCCTCGATGAGGTTGCGCCCCTTG
>OMOG01000130.1:0-32840 GCA_900290305.1 Candidatus Sulfopaludibacter sp. SbA4 | reverse complement strand
GGAAGGCCGAGCCGATCTCCATCTTGATGGCCTCCGCGGTGCGCTCGCCGATCAGCAGGTTGTACTTGCGCTTGAGGTACTGCATCACCGCGTCGTCCATCTCGTTGCCCGCGACGCGCACCGACCGCGAGTAGACGATGCCGGAAAGCGAGATCACGGCGACATCGGTGGTGCCGCCGCCGATATCCACCACCATGTTGCCGGAAGGCTCGGTGATGGGCAGCCCGGCGCCGATCGCGGCCACCATGGCCTGCTCGACGAGGTGCACCTCGCTGGCCTTGGCGCGGTACGCCGAATCCATCACCGCGCGTTTTTCCACCTGCGTGATTTCGCTCGGCACCCCGATGACGATGCGCGGGTGGACCAGCATTTTGCGCCCGTGCGCCTTCTGAATGAAGTAATTCAGCATGCGCTCGGTGACTTTGAAATCGGCGATGNNGTGCGGCCCAGCATCTCCTTGGCCTCCTTGCCGACGGCTTCCACTTCTCCGGTATTTTTGTTGATGGCGACGATGGAGGGTTCGTTGACGACAATGCCCTTACCCTTGGCGTAGACCAAGGTGTTGGCCGTCCCCAGATCGATCGCGAGATCCGAGGAAAACAGACTGAAAAGAGAGCGTAAATTCATTTATAAAGGTGGTTAAAATTCAGGAAAAGGACGTGCTCCCCCTTGCGGAACGAAGTCCAATTGAATGGTAGCACATGCGTGGTTGGGCAGGCGCTTTCGCCTTTCGCCGGCCGTCTTCGCATCCTGCCGGATCTTGATGCGATTGGCGAAGTCGGGACGAGGGCCTCCCGCATGGACCAGGGGGGCCGCCCCGGGGGCCGCCCCACTTCATGTTTAAGGCCCCCTATTTCACCGCCTGCGTCCCTATGGCATGCCAGTCCGTGTTGTTGAGGTCGTTGACATCGCGCGCGGCCACATAAAATACCCGGTTCCCGCGTGTTGCTCGTATTGTTGACCAGTGCGAGGTCGAGTTTCCCATCGCCGTTGAAATCCGCCAGGACCATGTTAGTTAGTAAACTGGCCCCCACCGCACGCTACGATTCCGCAACTGGCCGCAAATCCGCTGCCCGGAGCGGGGGTGAAACCCCCGTGACCGTCGCCCAGGAGGACACCGACCTTGGTGTCGGTGTTGTTGGTGACCACCAGGTCCAGTTTGCCGTCGCCGTTCACGTCGCCGGCGGCCAGTCCCAAGCCACACGCTCCGGCGCCGAAAACGGTCCCCGCGGCGAACCCGCCGCTGCCGTTCCCCAGGAACATCATGCAGCCACCGCTGGTTCCCACCACCACGTCGGGAAAGCCATCGCCGTTGAAATCGCCGGACACCGTATTAAACACCATTGGTTCCGGCAGCGTAGGGGCTCTTCGTGTTCCATGCTGTTTTTCCCTAAATCGGGCACGCCGATGCACCGAGAGCCACATTAATCGCGATTTGAATATCGGCGAGATTCACGAAACCGTCGCGGTTCAGATCAAAGAGTGGAGTTTGGTTATTGCCAAAGACCGCGCCAAGGACCACGTTAATCAAGGTTTGGACGTCGCCTACGTTTACGACCCCATCTCCGTTCACATCACAGCGGTTCCCAATCGTAGTGGTGTCCGAGGCGGTGGCGCCCGTGGCGATGCCCCCTCCCGAGATCTTAGCCGGGTCAGGGGCCGGAGAAGGGGCCGGAGAAGGGACAATGATGGGGCTGCGATAGAGTCTCATCAAACCCTCCAGTGCCTTGCCCTGATGCAACACTATCGCGGCTGTGTGGAGGCTTACAACGAATCCTTTGGGGTGAATGGCATACCCCATTTTGCGGGTGGCGGCGCTAATTTAAGATAAGTAAGTCTGGTATTCGCCCCCTATGTGTGCCACAATGATTTTGTCCCCAAATGGCGCTGAAAAGACGATCGCGATGCTCGACTTGCCCATTCTGCTGGTGGACGACGAGCCGCAAGTCCGCTCGTTCGTTAAAACTGTTCTGCTGAGACAGGGATTCCGGGTGGTGGAAGCCGATGACGGCCTCGCCGCCTTCTCATTGATTCAGGATTTCCAAGGCCGTTTCAGCCTGGTGGTCAGTGACATCGGCGTACCGCATCTGGACGGTGCGGAGCTAAGCCGGTGGATGAAGCAGCGATACCCGTCCATCCCGGTTCTGCTGCTCTCGGGCGGCGCCGACCCGCATGACTACATGGAAGGGAGCGCGTTTCTGCCGGAGCCGTTCTGTGCGTCTCAGTTGATCAATGCCGTCCGCGGCCTGCTGTCGCCGAGCTAGCGGGAACTTCCATCCTGTTGGCAGGCGAAACCGCCTGGCCCACCACACCACATACTCCAGCACGTCTTTCTTGGCCAGCCGCAGCTTTTGGAAATCGCTGCTTCCGGCCGCATGAAATTCCTGATCGACATGAACCTGAGCCCGCTGTCGGTTCCCCCGGTCAGCGACCATCGAACCAACTCGGCGGACCGTGTAGCGACCAGAGGCGCGGATTTCATCGGCGGAAATCGGCGGGAAAATTTCTGGCAGCCACGCTGGCTACGTTATATACTTGAACGGGAAAGACTTATTTCGAGTGACGGACTCCCGGCTATGGTAAAGACGATTAACCTAAACGCAGAGATTCCGGCGAATCGCGAGTTGCACCTTACCCTGCCGGATGATGTGCCGGTCGGGCCAGCCGAGATCGTGCTCGTCGTCTCGTCGCGGACGACGACAGGGACCCCGACGCTCGGGGAACTCGCCGATTCGGAATTCTGCGGCATGTGGGCAAATCGCTCGGATATTCGCGATAGCGCCGAGTTCGCTCGTCAATTGCGAACGGAGGGCTGGAAGCGCTCGGCGTAGATGTATCTTCTAGACACGGACGTACTGATCGATTGCCTTCGGGGTATGCCCCTCGCCAAACAATGGCTCGTGCCTTCGGGGTATGCCCCTCGCCAAACAATGGCTCGCGAGCCTGTCGGCCGAACCCTTCGGCGTGCCGGGTGTGGTCGCTATGGAACTCGTGATGGGTTGCCGGGATCAAGCAGACCAACGGCAAGTCCAAAAGTTCGTCAGGCGGTTCCAAATCCTCTGGCCCGACGCCTCAGAGTTCGCACACGCTTACGACCTCCTCGCGGCTTATCGTTTGGGTTTCGGAGTGGGCATCCCCGACTGCCTGATCGCCGCCACCGCCCTCAGCCGCAACGCTACACTCCTTACCTTCAATTTGAAGCACTTCCAGGCTATCCGCGGTTTGGACGTCCGACAGCCGTACCTCCGGGCCCCTTAGGCATAGTTAGGGACGGCCATTGCCAAATCGTGACGAGGGGCTCGCCAGGAATTGTATTGCGCGGTTACGGTGCATGATGAGCCGAAGGTGATGCGTAGCATGCTACGCCGTGATTCTCACCTTCGTGGTCGTCCCATTAGCTCGGCTATTGAGTAAGGTCTGTTGGCGTGGGGATCGTCGGGTCCAAAAGCCAGAAGCGCCGCAAACCCGGATTGTGCCGATTCTGCGCCGTATGGCGAACTCACCGGATCAGAGGGAGGTCGCAGCGTCGATCTTGGTACCTCGGGCGGAATACTGGGTGCTGGCGTCTGCATACTTGGGGGACCCGTTAGCAGGTTGACTGGCGACGGCAGCACCCGCGCCGTTGGACGGGTTGCCTTGGCCGGAGGTTCGAAGGGGGGCGGCACTTTCGCAGTCGCAATTGCCTTCAGAGCGTTTTGGAGTGGGTTATCGATATGAGGACGATCGCCTCGATCATGGTTTACTGCGGGTTTTCAGGCGATTGAAGCTGGCGGGCTTTCGTATGTTCAGTGGAATACTCCCACCCTCACCGTCCGGCCGCGAGGAATCGCGCGATGTTTTCGTTCAGGAATTTGCCATCCGCGGGGTTGCTGGCCGCACCGGCCGTGTGGCCCCAAAGAGACGGGATGGGCATCAGCGTGACCTTGGGGATGAACGGCGCTTCATAGCGCGCATCGCCGATGGGGAAATACAGATCCGTCTCCGACGGCATGTACAGCAGGGGAACCTTGATCGACCGGAGGGCGCGTTCGATGTCGCCTCCGAATCCGGGGGTGGCCCCGGCGTCGTGCCGCTCCCAGGTGCGCGCCTGCAGGATGTAGTCGTTGGCGTCGGCGCTGAAGCGCGTGCGGAAGCGGTTGGCGACCTGCTCGAAGGTGGTGCCGGGCGGCGAGCCGGCGCGCCACAATTCCCGGCGCCACCACTCCTGCGAATACAGCCACGCCGCCCAAACCATTCCGAAAGCCTCCAGCCCCTTGGCCGGCGGAGCGGTGTAATCGCCGCCCTGAAATGCGGGGTCCGCGGTGAGGGCGGCGATCTGCCCTTCCAGACGCACAATCCCGTGCGGGTAGGTCTTGGCTGTGCCGGAAGTGGCCACGATCCGGTCGGCGAAATCCGGGTAACTCACGGCCCATTGGAAGGCTTGTTGGGCGCCCATGGAGAAGCCGATCAGTGCCCGCAGGTGAGTGACTTTCAACTCTTCGGTCAGCAGACGGTGGACGGCTTCGACGTTGTCCCGAATGGTGGTGACCGGGAAGCGCGGACCGTGAAACGGCTCGGGAGTGTTGCTGGGCGAGGACGAGCTGCCATTGCCGAACAGCTCGGTCGAGACGAGAAAAAGCTGGGAAGGGTCCAGCGCCTTTCCGGGTCCGATGAGCCACTCGTATCCGTGGAAGTTGGCCATGTAATGCGACGGCAGCAGGACGGCATTGTTCTTCTCGGCGTTCAGATGGCCGTAGGTTCCATAAACGATGCGCGCCTTGGGCAGCGTCACGCCGCTCTCCGTGCGGAAATTCGAGATGACGAACTCATGGCGTTCTCCATTGGGTGGAGTTGGGGGTGGAGTTTGGGCCAGGAGAGTATGGCACACGATTACCAGGAAAAGAGCCTTCATGTTGGTTCATTCTCGCACTTGCGCCATTGGTGGGGCGGACCCCCTGGTCCGCGCGGGACCCCCTGGTCCCGCTGCCTCAAGCGGAACCTGCTTCGCACCCGAAGCCACCCCTCGGCTGCCCTTTCTCGGCCACCTCGGCGTCTCGGCGTCTCGGCGGTGAAGTTCTCGGTCCGCCCTGGTGTATACTCGCACGCATGGAAACCCGGACACTCGCGGCGCTTCTTCTTCTCCCCGCGGCCCTCTCCGCCGTGGATGGACAGAAGCTGTTCCGTGACCGCTGCGCCGCCTGTCACGGCAGAGACGCTCGAGGCACCGGGCAAGGGCCGGGGCTGGCGGGAAATCCGCGGCTGAGCGGCCAGTCTGTCGACCAGGTGCGGGACGTGGTGCAACGCGGAGTTCCCAGCGCGGGGATGCCGGCGTTCGATTTGCCGCCCGAGGAGTTGGACGCGCTCGCCGGTTACGTGCGGAGCTTGAACGCCGGGGTGACGGTTGCGCCGGAGGCCGGCAGGCGGGTCACCTGGGGGAAGCCGGAGCCGGGGGACTGGCTCACTTACAACGGGAAACTGACCGCCAACCGCTATAGTGACTTGAAACAGATTCACAGGGGGAACGTCGGCGGCCTGAGGCTGAAGTGGATCTTTCCCATTCCCGACTACGGCCTCGAAACGACGCCGCTCGAAGCAGGCGGAGTGATGTACGTCACCGGACCGAACCAGGTATTCGCCATCGACGCATTGACCGGGAACCAGATCTGGAAGTACTCGCGGCCACAGACTCGCGGACTGGAGGGCGATGCGTCGCTCGGGACCAATCGCGGAGTGGCGATCCGCGAGGACAAAGTGTTCTACGAGACCGACAACGCGCACCTGTTGGCGCTTCGCCGCGCGACCGGCGAACTGGTGTGGGAGAAGACCATGCCTGAGGAGCCGCAGCATTACGGCGGCACGATGGCTCCCCTGGTAGTCGGCGACACGGTGATTGCGGGGGTTGCCGGGGCGGACCAGGGCATCCGCGGATTCATCGCGTGTTACAAGGCGGATACGGGCGAGCTGCTGTGGCGGCATTGGACGGTGCCGCGGAAGGGCGAGCCGGGATCGGAGACGTGGCAGGGGAGCGAGCCTCTGCGGGGGCCGGTGCTGGTGGACGCGGCGTTTCGCGGGAAGCCGCGGAAGTTGCTGCTGCACGCGGACCGCAACGGATTCTTCTACGTGCTGGACCGCACCAATGGGGAGTTGCTGCTCACCACGCCCTTCCTGCGGAGAGTGGATTGGGCGGCGGAGATCGCGCCGGACGGGCGGCCTCGCGTGACGGCGCCCAAGGGATGCCCGGACGATGCGGCGAACTGGAGCTCGGCGGCTTTCAGCCCGGCGACCCGGCTGTTCTACTTCCTGGCTCTCGAGGAATGCACCGGAAGCCCGCTGGGTTATCCCGACCAGACGGGACAGCGGTTTCTGCGGGCGCTCGCGATCGAGACCGGGAAGATCGTTTGGGAGGCGCCGCAGCCGGGGGCAGCCAAGGCGAAGACATGGTCCGGAGTGCTGGCCACGGCGGGCGGCGTAGTCTTCTATGGGAAGCCGAACGGCGGCTTCGAGGCGGTGGACGAGCGCGATGGGAAGATGCTGTGGCGGTTTGAGACCAACGTGCGGATGAAGGCGTCGCCGATGACGTTCGAAGTTGCGGGGAAGCAATATGTGGCGGTGGCGGCGGGGCCGAACATCTTGTGCTTCGGCTTGTGATCCCCCTTGCACTTCGACAAGAATCGCCGTATGATCTCTTGTAGAAGTAGAAGGGGAAGCCTATGGGGACCGATCTCCTATTTCGAATTCGCGCTATCTTCCGCCGCAGCCGAGTCGAACAGGAACTCGATGAAGAACTGCGCTTTCACCTGGATCGCCAGGCCGAGAAGCACTTTCGAACCGGCACCGCGCCCCAGGAAGCCGCCCGCCGTGCCCGCCTCGACCTCGGCGGACTCGACCAGGTGAAAGAAGAGACCCGCGATGCCCGCGGCGTCTCGGCTATTGAGGCCTCCCTCCGGGATCTCCGCTACGCCGCGCGCGTGCTGCGCAAGAGCCCCGCGTTCACCGCCGTGGCCGTCCTGTCGCTGGCTCTCGGCATGGGCGCGAACACCGCGATTTTCCAGCTCGTGGATGCCGTCCGCCTGCGCACGCTGCCCGTGCAAAATCCCGGTGAGCTGGCCGAGGTGCGCATCGGCGATCGCGGCCCCGCCGGCGGAAACTTCAACCGCGACGAGGCGCTCACCAATCCCATCTGGGAGCAGGTGCGAGAACACCGACAGTCCTTTTCCAGCATCTTTGCCTGGGCCGATGACGCCATCGACATCTCGCCTGGCGAAGAAATTCGCGTGGTCCCGAACTTGTGGGTCAGCGGCGCCTTCTTCTCCGCGCTCCACGTCCAGCCGCTTGTGGGCCGCGTCTTCACCCCCGCCGACGATCGCCGAGGCTGCGGCTTTCCAGGCGCCGTCATCAGCTACGCATTCTGGCAGCGCGAATTCGGCGGCGTGGCCTCCGCGGTCGGCCGCAAGCTTTCCATCGGCGCCATCCCGGTCGAAATCATCGGCGTCACCCCGGCGAGTTTCTTCGGTCTCGAGGTGGGGCAGTCCTTCGATGTCGCGCTGCCGATCTGTTCGGAGGCTGCCCTGCGCGGCGCCTCCAGCCGACTGGATGACGGCAACACCTGGTGGCTCACCGTCATGGGCCGCCTCAAACCCGGCACATCCCTGGAGCGAGCCACTTCGCAACTCGCGTCGCTATCGCCAGGGGTATTCGCGGCCACGCTGCCGGCGCGCTATCCGCCGCAGAATATCCAAGGCTATCTCGGCATGAGACTCGAGGCGGTTCCCGCCGCGACCGGCATCTCGCGCCTGCGCGGCCAATACTCCGACCCGCTCTGGCTGCTGCTGGCGCTGGCCGCCTTCGTGCTCTTGATCGCCTGCGCCAATCTCGCCAACCTGATGCTGGCCCGGTCGAGCGCGCGCGAGCGCGAGATCGCCGTGCGCCTGGCCATCGGCGCGTCGCGCGGCGGCATCATCCGCCAGTTGATGGTAGAGAGCCTGCTGATCGCCTCCGCGGGCGCGGCGCTCGGGCTGCTGCTGGCGCGCAACCTCAGCCAGCTTCTGGTCGCGCTCCTCACTACGCAAGGCAGTTTGATCTTCGTCGACTTACACCAGGATTGGCGCGTACTCGGATTCACTTCCGCCCTGGCCGTCGTCACTTGCGTGCTCTTCGGACTGACTCCCGCCCTGCGCGCCACCCGTACGGCGCCCCGCGGAGCGGTTAAAGATTTAAGTCAGTCGCTCAAGGCCGGAAGTCGCGGCATGACGGCCAACCGCGAGCGCTTCGGCCTGCGCCGTGTCCTGGTTGCTTCCCAGGTTGCACTCTCGCTCGTGCTCCTCGTAGGCGCGCTCCTGTTCGTCCGCAGCCTGCAGAATCTCCAGACAGTCAACCCCGGCTTTCAACCCGACGGAATCCTGATCGCGCACCTCAGTCTGGCGCGCCTGAACCTCCAGGCCACACCGATGCGAGCGGCCCGCCAGGATCTGGTCGAGCGCCTCCGCGCCACTGCCGGCGTAACCGCCGCTGCCGAGGCGCGCTTCACTCCGCTGAGCGGCAACGCCTGGGACGAGGACGTGTGGCTGGATGGTTCCGATTCGCACCAGAGAACGGATACGTACTTCAACCAGGTTGGCGCCGGTTACTTCCATACCCTCGGCACTCCGTTGTTGGCCGGTCGCGATTTCGGCCCTCACGATACCTCCGCGTCGCCCAAGGTCGCCATCGTCAACGAGGCCTTCGCCCGCCGGCTTGCCCATGGCGCCAACCCCGTGGGCAAACGCTTCTGGGTGGAAGCCACCTCCACCGAGCCGGAGACCGCCTATGAGATCGTCGGCATGGTGGGCAATACCAAGTACCACGATCTTCGCGAACCATTCGGGCCGCTCGCCTGGCTGCCGCAATCCCAGAACCCACGCCCCTTGTCCGTGGAGCACATTTTGATTCGCTCGAACGTGCCCATTGACAGGGTCGCACCTTCCGTGAAGGCCGCGGTCGCCGCCTTCGACCCGAGCATCCGCTACAGCTTCCAGGTCTTCAAAACCCAGATTCACGACTCGCTGGTGCGCGAGCGGCTCATGGCCACGCTTTCCAGCGCGTTCGGCATCCTGGCCGGATTGCTCTCGGCCATCGGACTCTACGGCGTCATCTCCTACATGGTCGCCCGCCGCAGAAACGAGATCGGCATCCGCATGGCGCTGGGCGCAGGCCGCCGCGAAATCCTGTACATGGTCCTGGGCGAAAGCGCCATCCTGCTGGCCTCCGGCCTGGCCGCGGGAACCGTGGTGTCGCTCGCCGCCGCGAACGCCGCGGCCTCGATGCTCTTCGGATTGAAGCCATACGACGCGGCTACCATTCTGATGGCCGTGGGCGTCTTATCATTGGTGGCCCTGGCCGCCAGCTATGTGCCCGCGCGCCGCGCGGCGAAATTGGATCCCATGATCGCCCTACGCGACGAGTGACTCCCATGCCGATCGCACCTTTTCCACGCCGTGGCGCACGCTCTCAGCGTGCAGCGTCCCCACTCCTGGGGACGTTCTTCGAGGACCACCCATGCTGAGCGATCTCCTCTACCGAATCCGCGCCGTCTTCCGCCGCAACCGCGTCGAACAGGAACTCGACGAGGAACTGCGCTTCCACCTCGATCGCCAGGTCGAAAAAAATCAGCAAGCCGGCGCCGCGCGTGAAGAAGCCGCGCGCCGCGCCCGCCTCGATTTCGGCGGCCTCGACCAGGTGAAGGACGACACCCGCGACGCCCGCGGCGTCTTCGCGCTGGATATCGCCTGGCGCGATCTCCGCTACGGACTGCGGGTGCTCTCGAGAAGCCCGGCGTTCACCGCGGTCGCCGTACTGTCGCTGGCCCTCGGCATCGGCGCCAATACCGCCATCTTCCAACTGGTCGACGCCGTCCGCCTGCGCACGCTACCGGTGAAGGACCCGCAGGAACTCGCCGACATCCATACCACCACGCTCGAAGATGCGCGCGGCAGCTTCCAGCGCTACCCCTCGCTCACCAACCCCATCTGGGAGCAGATCCGCGCCCGCCAGGAGGGTTTTTCCGGCATTTTTGCCTGGGCCGGCGATTCGTTCAACATCGCTCCATCTGGCGAAGCCCGGTCTGCTCAAGGACTGTGGGTCAGCGGCGATTTCTTCGCGACCCTGGGAGTGCAGCCGATTCTGGGCCGCGTCTTCAGCGCCGCCGACGACCGGCGCGGCTGCGGAATCCCCGGCGCGGTGATCGGCTACGGATTTTGGAAGCGCGAATTCGGCGGCGATTCCCCCATCGGCCGCAAGGTCTCGGTGAACGCCCGGCCGATCGAAGTGATCGGCGTCACCCCCGCATCCTTCTTCGGGCTCGAAGTCGGACAAAGCTTCGACATCGCGCTTCCCATCTGCTCGGAGTCGGCCGTACGAGTCCCCGGCAGCCATCTCGACGACGGCACGTATTGGTGGCTCACCATCATGGGGCGCCTCAAGCCAGGCTGGTCCATCGAGCGCGCCAGCGCCGCCGCGCGCTCCATCTCACCCGCGGTATTCCAAGCCTCGCTGCCCGCCAACTATCCTGCCGTCAGCATCAAGCACTACCTCGCCTT
Organism: Candidatus Sulfopaludibacter sp. SbA4; assembly: GCA_900290305.1. GTDB lineage: Bacteria > Acidobacteriota > Terriglobia > Bryobacterales > Bryobacteraceae > OMOG01. Next base: position 22,287 of record OMOG01000130.1, on the reverse strand, counting down.
CCAACTGCAAGCGCTGCCCGCGGGCACCGGCATCTCCGGATTGCGTGAGCAATACTCCGATCCGCTGTGGCTGCTGCTGTCGATCGCCGGGCTGGTGCTCCTGATCGCCTGCGCCAATCTCGCCAACCTGATGCTGGCGCGGGCCAGCGCGCGTGAGCGCGAGATCGCGGTCCGCCTGGCCATCGGCGCCTCGCGGCCACGGCTCATCGGGCAATTGCTCGCCGAGAGTCTTCTAATCGCCTTCGCGGGCGCCGGCCTCGCCCTGTTCCTCGCGCCCAATCTCAGCCGCGTGATGGTGTCCTTGTTGCGCACCGAAGGCAGTTCCATCTTCGTCGACCTGCAACAGGATTGGCGTGTGCTCGCATTCACCGCCTCGCTGGCCATCTTCACCTGCCTGCTTTTCGGACTCGCTCCGGCACTTCGCGCGACGCGCACTTCTCCCGGCGAAGTGCTGAAAGCCGGCAGCCGCGGCATGACCGCCGGCCGCGACCGCTTCGGATTGCGCCGCATCCTGGTGGTCTGTCAGGTGGCGCTCTCGCTCGTGCTTCTCGTGGGCGCGCTGCTGTTTGTGCAGAGCCTCCACAACCTCCTGACCGTCGATTCCGGGTTTCGGCAGGATGGCATTCTCATTACGAGTGTGGCCTTCGGCCGGCTGAACCTTCCGTCCGATCGGCTCCCGGCAGTCAAGAGCACCGTGCTGGAGCGGGTGCGGGCGATCCCAGGGGTGGATGCCGCGTCCGATGTGATGAACGTTCCGATCGGCGGCAGCGGCACCGACAACCGCGTGTGGCTGGATGGCTCCGACCAGGCGCATGCCCAGGCCTCGCTGTTCAACCGCGTGGGCCAGGACTATTTCAAGACTCTTGGAAGCTCCGTGGTCCTGGGCCGCGATTTCGACGCCCACGATACCGTGGCGTCGCCCAAAGTCGCCATCGTCAACGAGGCATGGGTGAGCCGCTTCACCAGCGGCGGCAATCCGCTGGGAAAACGCTTTTGGGTCGAGGCCACACCCACCACTCCGGAGACGCTCTACGAGATCGTCGGGCTGGTGAAAAACATGAAGTACAACGAGCTTCGCCAGGACTTCATGTCCGTGATCTTTCTGCCCATGTCCCAGGACCCGAGTCCTTCTCCGGGCGACCAGATCATGATCCACGCGCGCATTCCGCTCGACAGCCTGACCACGTCCGTGAGGCGCGTTCTTTCAGACGTCAATCCCGGCATCCGCTACAGATTCCGCGTCTTCAAGACCGAGATCTACAACTCACTCCTGCGCGAGCGATTGATGGCCATTCTCTCCAGTTGCTTCGGCGTGCTGGCCGGCCTTCTGTCGGCGATCGGCCTTTACGGCGTCATTTCCTACATGGTGGCCCGCCGCCGCAACGAGATCGGGATCCGCATGGCGCTGGGCGCCTGCCGCCGCGAGATCCTGGCGATGGTCCTGCGGGAAAGCGCGATGCTGCTCGCCGCCGGCCTGCTTGCCGGTACTCTCGTGTCGCTGGCCGCCGCCACCACTGCCAGTTGGCTGCTGTACGGCTTAAAGCCGTACGACGCCCCGACCTTCGTCATGGCTGGCGCCGTCCTCGCCCTGGTGGCTCTGGCCGCCAGCTATCTGCCCGCCCGCCGCGCCGCGCGCCTCGATCCGACCACCGCCCTGCGCGACGAGTGACCCTCGTATCCAAGGTGGGACAGACGAATCGTTTTTTGTCGTCTGTCTCTCTTCCAACTGTGGAGCGGGATTTCATCCCGCCGCTGGAGTTTCTACTTTTTCTGTGGGGCAGGCCATCGTTTTTTGTGGCCTGCCTTGTTGGACAGGTGCCCAGTTAGAGGGTTCGGCCAGTCTTGGTGGGGCAGGCGCTTCCGCCTGCCAAGGGCAGGATTTCATCCTGCCGCCGACTTTCAGCCGGCGCTCCTCGACCCGCGAGGTTTCTGCCGCCAGACACTTGTTCGCCGCCCGCGATGGCCGCCTGAACCGCAGAGTGACCCAGTAACTTACATTACCACCACCACCTCGATGTCTCCCGTTCGCCGCGGCACATTGACCGTGACGTCGTGTTCATGCCGTACCACCAGAAGATCCGCACTGGCCCCCGCTACNGTCGTGGTACAGCCCGGCTTCGCCCTGGTTGCCGGGCCGTATATCGCCATACTGATCGAAAAGCGCAAACGTGTCGCCGTGTTTCAGCACCCGGATGCGCTCATCGGTGAGGCTGGAATCGGCGAGGACGTGATGCGCATCCCCGGAACTCGCGGGAGTGGGGCGGGAGTCGTGCATCCGCGAGCCTTCTAGATCTAGAAGATTCGCTCCCTTGCTCGCCAGCGGCGAGTGACGGTCGCGGCTCCGTTGCGGCTGATTACGGAGCCGCGCGCGTAAGCCGGCGGTGGAGCCGAATGCAAAAGTCGCTGGTAGACTCTTTCATAGTTGGCCGCCATGCGCGCGGCGTCAAAGCGGTCCTCGAAGGATGCGCGGCACTGGGCGCGGCTCAAATGGCCCACGTTCTCGACGGCGCGTACGGCATCGTCGGTGTTCTCCACGATGAAGCCGGTTCTTCACGCAGCCGATGCGTGGGAATAACGAAGGACAGTTCTTTTTCGCGCATAAACGGACGGGAGAATGTTTGGGTGGACCGGTCGGAAATGGGAGCCCGGTCACGCTGTGGCCGGGCTTAGGTTCCGCAATCATGCGGGTCGTCAGTTTCAGGTTACGCGGCGAGGCATGAAGAAGTCGTAGGGAAAGGATAAGGATTTCATTGAGGCTCACCAACCTCCGCGGAGGCCAGCCTTGAGACAAAGCCTAAGGCGCTGGAACAGGTGGATTCCAAACCGCGCTCTGCCAAACTCCCGCGATGGAAGCGAAGAAAATTCCGCGCGAACCCGGTTGACGCATTGGCCGGCTTCCGGCGCTTCGAGGAGTTGGCGTGGCTAAACGCTACGGCGTCACCCGCGGCTTAACTCCGGCCGGCCACCGGAGCCGGCGGGATTCTCGCCCATCTTCTGCACTCGAGGTGCGCGTCTATTCGGTGCGGAGCGTCTCCATTGGGTCCACGGACGCGGCTTGGCGCGCGGGAACATAACTCGCAGTCATGGCGGCCGCCGCAAGGAGGGCCCCCGATGCAATGTACGTGAATGGATCAAGAGGCGTGATGCCAAACAGCAGAGAAGAGATCCAGCGTGACAGACCTCCCGCCAATGCCACTCCCATGATGCCGCCGGCGCAGTTAAGGACCAGTCCTTTGCGGACGAACAACCATTTGAGTGCTCCAGGCTCGGCACCCAGAGCAAGACGGATGCCGACCTCGCGCCGGCGCTGACCTACAGCGTAGGCAAGGACGCCGTATACTCCGACAATGGCGAGCGTCAAAGCCACCGCGCCGGCGATTCCAAGGAGAACGAGTGCGAAAGATGTGCGCGCCATGGAGCGCCTGTAGACATCATTCAGGGTTCGCACTTTGGCTAACGGCAGACTGGGATTACCGGCGTGGATCGCAGCAGCGACTTCGCAAAGGAACGCCTCCGTGCCCGCGCGTTCACTTCGAATCGCAAACGTCATACCACGACGAACGACGGCGGGGCCGCCAGGCCGAGCTGGTGGAAACACTTCCACGCGGTAATAGACCGTTGCGGGTGCTGGCCGGTTCACGCCGTCTGCGTGAACATTCTCCGCCACGCCCACAATTTCGAGCCAGGGGCCGCCGGTCCGAATCCGCTTACCCAGCGCGTTGGCAGGCTCGCCCCAATACTCGCGAGCCATGTTCTCGGATACCAGCGCGACGCGGCGTTGACCGAGAACGTCCTCCCAGGTGAAATCACGCCCGGCTATCAATCGCGTGCCCTGCGCTCGAAGGAGGCCGGGTGAAATCGTCTTGACGGCCCGGTTAGGAGGGACTTGGCCGTCCGTAGTCTTCCCTTCAACCTCGATGACGTTCCCATTCCGGTATTCCGATTCCATCGGCAAGCCGCTGGCGAACCCGGCCGCGCTCACTCCCGGGATGGCGGAAAGCCTCCTCAGAGTTTCGGACTGCATTCGGATTACCTGTTCCGCATCGGGCACCAGCGCCTCCGGGATTGAAATACGGACGGTCTGAATCCACTCGGGATGTGTAAATCCCGGTGTTACGGCTCGCAGTGCAACGAAGCTCCGAATCATCAACCCGGAGGCCACCAGCAGGACGAACGCAAGGGCCACCTGCGCGACTACGAGCGCATTCTGGGCCCGCAGTTGTTGGGCTCCTTGGGTCGCCCCTCGCGCGCTTTGGATTCGACCTGGGATGGCGGATCTGAGGACCGCCGCCAATCCGAACAGGATGCCCGACCCCAGCGAGCATGCTACCGCGAATGCCAGGGTGGTAGCATCGATCGATATCTCAGCGAGCCTGGGAAGACTGTCGGGTCCCTGTGCGACCAGAACGCGAAGGCCTACGTATGCGAGCACCACGCCCAGCGCGCCACCGAGGATGCCCAGGGTTAGGCTCTCGACCAGCAGTTCGCGCGCAATTCTTCCCCAACCGGCGCCAAGCGCCGCGCGAATGGCAAACTCCTGCCGCCGCGATTGCGCGCGCACGAGCACGAGATTCGCCACGTTCGCGCAAGCCAGCAAGAGCACCAGCCCCAGCGCTCCCATCAGGACGCTCAGGACAGAGCCCACGTCACCCACGACGTCCTTCTTCAGCGGGCGCAGGTTGGGTTTGACTTTGAGCCCTTCAAGCATCTTGCCCATCGCGCCGTCCGTGTCCCCCCAGGTCTTCCAAACACGCGCCAAATCTTGATTCGCCAGCGCAATCGTAATGCCCGGCTTGAGCCTTGCGATGCCGGTATAGCTAAACTCTTCCGGTCCGAGCCGGCTCTTGGGGAAGCGCCGCGGCAGGAGCATGTCTGGAGAGAGGTTGACGAATCGAAAGTCCCGCGGCATCACTCCGATCACTTGGTGAGCAACGAAATCGATCGCAATCGTGCGGCCAAGTACGTCGGGATCGCCACCAAACCTGCGCTGCCAATAGCCGTAACTAAGGATCACGGCCGCCGGGGAGCCCGGGGTTTCATCTTCGTTTGAGAACCATCGGCCGATATACGCCGGTACTCCCAGCGCGGGAAGAACGCCCTCGGTCGAGGTGACGGTCACCAGTTGTTCCGGATCTCCCTTCCCGGTTACCGTGGAGGCGCCGGAAGTCCATACGCCGAAGCTCTCGAAGGCCCTGGCGCTCTCCGTGCAGGCTGCGTACATGCCGGCTGACAGATCCGCGTCTTCGAAGACCTGCCCATGAATCACTAACCTGTTGAATACGCCCACCAGCCGGTCCGACCCGGGGTATGGCAAGGGCCGGATCAGGACGGCGTTCAATACACTGAAGATTGCGGTATTCGCGCCGATGCCCAAAGCCAGCGAAAGCACAGCCGCCAGGCTGAATCCCCTCTTGGTTCGGATCATCCGCACGGCATGGCGCACATCCCGCAGCACACCTTCCACAAGTGTGAGCGTGTTCATGCGATAGACCTCCTCCTGGATCTGGGTGGGGGGTGTTGCCGAGTTTCCTTCGTGCCGCTGCCTGGGCCGCGGCTGGCTCCATTCCGCGTTCGATATACTCTTCCGTCGTGACGTGCGGCGAGCTGTCTTTTGCCCTCGGGCGTGAGCCGGTAATCCCTGGCCTTACGGTTGTTCTCCGACGTCCCCCAGAACGCGGCGATCCAGCCTCGATTCTGCAGGCGATGCAGGGCCGGGTAGAGCGATCCGTGTTCCACTTGAAGCACCTCGTCCGAGCCCCGTTCTATGGCGTGTGCGATTGTCTGGCCATGGGCGGCGCCAAGCACGAGTGTCTGGAGGATCAACACGTCCAGGGTTCCCTAAACCATCTCCGATTGGAGCGGGGATTGGCATCTCGGCATATTGTCCTGTCGATGATCGACCACCACGTATCGCTTATAGATACGCTCATCACGAGAAAAGGTCAGGTGCGTTTTTGCGATTGCAGCGAGCTGCCCTCCCAAAAACCCAACCCCCAGCCCCCTTAGTGATCCACCCGCAGCGCCTGGACCGGGTCCACACTGCTCGCCCGCGCCGCCGGAATCACCCCCGCCACCGTGGCGCACGCCCCCAACATCGCGGCGGCGGCCCCCAGTATCACCGGGTCCCAGGTCTTGACTCCGTAGAGTTGGCCGGCCAGCAGCCGGCCCGCCGCCAGCGCCGCCGGAATCCCCACCGCGATTCCCACTCCGGCCTGCGCCAGCGCGCCTCCCAGAATCAGCCGCACGACTTGCGCGGGCGTGGCGCCGAGCGCTGTCCGCAACCCGATCTCGCTGGTCCGCCGCGCCACCGAGTAGGCCGTAATGCCGTACAGCCCCACCGAAGCCAGAATCAGCGCCAGACCTCCGAACACCAGCGCCAGTGCCCCGATCAACTGCTCGTGCGACAGAAGCTGTTCCAATTGCTCGCTCACCGGAGACGCGTTCAGCATCGTCAGGTTCGGGTCGATGGCGCCGAGCGCGCGTTGGATCCGCGGCGCCAGGCCGGCCGGCTTGCCGCTCACCCGCAGCAGGATGCTGTGGACCAGATTTGAGCTGGACCTGGTGGTGTCCTCCCACTCGCTCTTCCACATCTGCAGCATCGGCAGGAAGAACATTGGCCGGCCGGGGCCGCGCGGATTGCGGAAGCGGATGGTGTTCACCACGCCCACGATCTGGTAGTCCGTGCGATGCGCGAAGCCGCCCAGGCCGAAGCGCTTGCCGATGGGATCTTCGTTGGGGAAGTATTGGTCGGCGAACGCCTGGTTGACCACCGCCACGTGCGTCGATTCGGGCGTATCGCGCTCGTTGAACGCGCGGCCGCGCAGAATGTGCGCGCCGATGGTGTCGAAGAAGGCGCCGCTGACGCGGTCCCACGAGGGCGACACCCCTCGCTGCTGCGGCCGCTCTTCCAACGTCGCGCCCATCTGCCAGTTGTTGCCCGACATCGGGCTGTACAACACCAGCGCGATATTGCGGACGCCCGGAATCTGGCGCATCTGGCGGTCGATCTCGCCGTAAATCGAAGCCAGCTTCTCCGGCGCGTAGCCTCCGAATCCCGCGTTGACATCCACCACCACCATACCTTCCATCTGAAAACCGAACTGTTGCCCGGTGAGGTTGCGCAGCGTCTCGACCATCAGGCCGGCGCCCGCCAGCAGCACCAGTGACAGCGCCGCCTGCAGCACCACCAGCGTCTTCTGCGGGAGCGTCGATCGCCCGCTCGCCGAACGCCCCGCCCCGTGCAGCGCCGCCGCCGGATCCGCGCGCGACGCCGACCACGCCGGCGCCACCCCGAAAACTACTCCCGTGGCCACCGAGAGCAGAAACGCGAATCCCAGAACCGGCAGGGAAGGCGCCGTGTCGATGGGGACGTAGTTGGCGCCATGAAACGCCATGCGGATCAGGAGCTCCGCGGTCTCGGTTGCCACTAACAGCCCCAGGGCGCCACCCGCCACTGCCAGCACCGTGCTCTCGATCAGCACCTGGCGGATCAGCCGCGAGCGCGGCGCGCCCAGGGCCACGCGGATCGAGGTCTGCGCCGCCGCTGCGGCTCCCCGCGCCAGTTGCAGGTTCGCCAGGTTCGCGCACGCGATCAGCAGCACCAGTGCGGTGATCCCCATCAGCAAACGCAGATCCTGCTGGTAGTTCTCCCGCATTTCGGCGAGGCCCGCGCCGCCCGGCGCCAGCGCGATGTGCTGCTTCTCGATGTTCTGCCGGTCCCGTTCCGTGGGCGGCGGCTCGTTGGCCAGCAGCCACTGCCGCAGTTCCGTGTTGACCTCCGCCTCCACGCGGGCGAGTTGAATTCCCGGTTTGGCGCTGCCGAACACATACAGCCAGTGGTCGGTCTTCTCATCCAGAAGCGCATTCTTCCCATGGGCTGCCGGCTCCATGGCAAGCGGCATCCAGAAATCCGGCGGGTCCGGCCGCAGGGCCGCGCCGAAAAAGCCCGGCGGCGCAATCCCGATCACAGTGAACGGTGCGCCGTCGATGATGAAAGCGGCGCCTACAATCGACGGGTCCGCTCCGAAATGCTGCTGCCACACCCGGTAGCTCATCACCGCCACCGGCGCGGCGCCGCGCACGTCGTCGGAGGGCGCGAGCAGGCGGCCCGCGAACGGGCGCAGTCCGAACAGCGCGAAGTAGTTCCCCGAGACGAACTGATCGACGAACGGCTCGGCAACGTTGGTACCCGCCCGCCGCACGCCGACTTTGCCGAGGCCGGCCTGAAAGGCCGACATGTCCTCGAACTCCGGCGTGTGCTCCCGCAGGTACTGGTACAGCGCGTAGGAGTAGACCGAGAAGCGACCCTGAAGGCCGCCGAGGACACAGCAGTTGTCGCCATCGCCGATGCGGATGATGCGCTGCGGGTCGGCCACCGGCAGCGACTTCATCATGAGCGCGTGTACCAGCGTGAAGATCCCGGTATTGGCCCCGATTCCCAGCGCCAGCGTGGCGATGGCGGTAATCGTGAATCCCTTGGCCGCGGCCAACTGCCGCAGCGCAAGCCGGACGTCGTTGAACATATCTCTAATACTCGCGAGATCGAAAAACGTTACCCGATAAACAAACCGGCACGGCTTGCACGGCATGTGGAGATCGGGTAGCTTCGTGGTGGAGTCTCACAAAGGGGCCGAACGTGAAGGCGCTGGAATTTGAAAGCAAGCTTGGCGAGGATGCGAGTTTGAGGGTGCCGGACGACCTCGTCCTCCAGATCCCGAAGGAGGAGCCAGTTCGCGAGATCGTGCTTGTGCCGGAGAGCAATGAGGACGAGGCGTGGCGACGTTTGACTCGCGATCAACTCCTGCAGGGCTACAGCGACGGCGACAGCATCTACGATGCAATTTGACCCTGGGGATGTGGTTCTCCTGATGTTTCCCTACATCGCTTGCAGCGTTCTGCTTTTTGGCCGAGGTGAGGTGGAGCGGCCGGATCTCGTTATCGAGGCCCGGATTCCGATTCCCGCCGCGATCATAATACTCGACGACCTCTTCGAGCGTGGCAAGGCTGCCGTCGTGCATGTAGGGCGCGGTGCGCACGATCTCGCGGAGCGTCGGCGTCTTGAAATACCCCTGTCCCCACGCGTTCCCCTCTATTTCGTACCCCTCGAAAAAACCGGGTCCTACGAGAAATCGCCTCTGGAACTACCTGCCTCTTCAACAACTTAGAAAATCCAATACCCCAAAAAAGTTTCCCGCCGGCCGATTAATTTTTCATCCCATCTCGGTGGGCGCGCGTAAGCGCGCCGTGGCGGGTCACAAGCAAATTTTGGCGGAATATTTTCTCTTTGTTTTCAAATATTTAGCTCTCGCGCCCCATGTGAGCGCAATCCATTGCATGCGAGTATTAGATCAGGAAGGAGAGAACGTCCCATGAAACCCATCGCTGCTTTCTCTCACCACCCCCGCGCATCCGGATCGCCTTCCTTGCAACCAATCTGCGGAAACGAAACCGGCCATGAGCGGGTCCCGCTCATCCCCGGCGATGAAAATACGCGGCGGCGACGGCATTGCAGTTTCAGCAACTTGCGCGTATTTTCGGAAGAACCCAAAGTGAAAGTTTCCTTTCACTCGAAAATGTCTAAGTCGTTTAGGTTCTGTTCGCGCTCTCCAAAAAAGTGAAAGGAAACTTTCACTTTGCGCTGTCTCGCCGGCGAGACGCCCTGCATGCGCCACATCCTGGTCGATCACGCCGGCGCCAATGCCCGCCAGAAGCGCGGCGGTGCGGAAAAAGTCTCGCTCGACGAGGCCATCATGGTTGGCGAAGAAACTTCGCTCGACCTGATTGATCTCGATGAAGCCTTGCAGCGGCTCGCCGCCAACGACCCGCGCAAAAGCCAGGTCATCGAACTCCCTTTCTTCGGAGGGCTCACCTACGAGGAAAGCGCCGCCGCGCTCAACATCTCGGAAGCCACGCTGCATCGCGAGCTGAAGATGGCGAAGGCATGGCTGCACCGGAGCTGACGCAGACGTGAGCCGTCATACCTTGTAGCGGTCGTAGTCGAACGGCTCGTCCAACAGGTGGAGGGCCGGCTCGCCATCCTTCGGCAGGTAGACCGTCCGCAGCGGAGTGCGTTCGAAATCGGTCAGGCGGCGCGCCACCGGACCGTCATCGGTCCACTCGTAAACCGGAATGTCCCAGGGACAAAAAGTGTCGCTGAGGCCACGCTCCTTGGCGATGCGATAGAGATGCACGTTCCCCGGCTCGTGGCCGCCCAGCCAAAGACCGATCACGTCCACGCGAAACTTGTCCTTGCCGAACAGAACCACGTTCGTAAGGTAATCGTCCCCCACCTGGAATCCATCGCCGTCGCGGCCGTAGATGCCTTCGATCATGGCCAGGCCGGTCTTCAGGGTGCTCATGTTGTCGCAAGTCTTCTGCGCCCAGATCTCCTGTTCGATGGGCCGCAGAAATGCCCCGTTGGCGCGGGAACCGCCGGTCTCATAGCGGCTGTAGCCCAGCTTTCGATGGCGCTCCAATGCGGCGTTCACGAGACTTTCCACGTTGGGGTTGATGTCCGGCTTCACGTCGTCGCTGACGTTCAACACGGCGCGCCAGCCGCCGCAAAAGTTGGTGAACGGGTGAGTCACCAGGCCCTGTTCGTTCTTTACCGTCAGGGTGAGCCCCATGCTGTGACCCTTCCACTTGGCGATATTGAGGAGCCAGGTATCGGGTTCGTTCACCGGCGCGTAGTGCGGGATGCGCCGGAATACCACCCCGTCCGGCACCGTGCTCCAGTTGGTCTCCCACCCTTCCCGCAGGTGCTTGATGCGCCGCTCCGGATCCTGCGTCGTGACGCCCAGCCGTTCGTTGATGTCCAGCAGCCCGCGCAGGTTCCAGGAAGCATAGGAGGTCGAATCGATAAACGTGAACCGCGTCAGCCCCAGTTGCTTCAGGCCCAGCACCAGCCCTTCGTAAAACTGTGGGTCGGTGCCGGTGCCCCAGTTCTCCTCCGCCGGCCGCCGGACGGGTTCCAGGCTCGTCGCATTGGGCTTGAGCACGATCCGGTGGCTGATCGGTATGCCCGGCTCAGAACGCGGAACGAAGACCGCCTGCGACAGCCGCAGCCCTTCGGCGCGCTTGGCGTCCGCATCCATTTTGTGCGCTACGTGCGTGCGACGGATGAACACTGCTTTGGGGTTGTGATCGATGAACGGGTGCAAGCCGAAGTACGGCGTCCGCGCCCCGGCTGCGGGCGCCCCAGCCACGGCCGCCCCGGCCACGGCCGCCAGGCCGCCCTTGAGAACCTCTCGACGGGTCAGGCTCATTTGCCACTCCTCATGAGAATTCCACTACCGCCAGCCGCGACAATGCGGGCAACATCACCTCGGTGTCAGGGCCGCGGCGGTACGTGCGCAGCGAAACCGGCTCGCCCTCCGGCCGCGACAGCTTCGCCGAGTTAAACACGCCGTGAACGTGGACCATGATTTCCGATCGCGCCGCCGATCCGTAGTTGACCACCCGCAGCGTGGCCGAGCGCGCGCCATCCGGGGACACCACGGCTATCGCGGCGGACATGTCCCATATGCGCACCGGCCGGCGGCCGGCCGCCAGGTCGATCACGTCCAGCGCAAACTCCCCAGNNGGCGACCTCCTCTATGTAGGCCACCACGCGGCCCGATCCGAACGTGTAGACTTCCCGGTCCTCGAACTGGCGCGCCAGGTTGAGGCCGCGCACCCGCCACCAGGCCTTCTCTCCGCAGCTATCGGTGACCACGGTCGCACCGGCCCTGGCGTGGGCCAGCAGGGCTCTGCCCCATGCCGCCGAGACCGAACGGATTCCCGCCGCCACCACGATCGCCCTGCGCGATGGATCGGGCGCCGGCAGCCGCGCCGCCGAAATCAGCTCCGGCGATGCGCTGTGGCGATACAGCAGGTTCGCGATCTCGGCGGTCGCTTCGCCCGGTTCCACCAACACCGTGATGGTGCCGGCGGGCGGGCGGAGGAATAGAGACCGGTGCTGTTTAAGCCAGCGCGCCGTCCGGCCCATGCGCTTCCACGCAGCCAGGGCCGTCTCCTGGCCCGCCACGAGCGCGTTGCGGTAGGCCGCATCCGGCGCCAGGATGTAATTCCCTCCGGCGGACCACGCATCGACCAGCGCGAGTTCCAGGGAATCGTACGCAATCACCTGTTCCGCGGCGATTCCCGCAGCGGGGTCCGGCAGGTACCCGAGCACCGGCGGCCGCTCCGGATAGAGCGCTCGCAAATACGTGATGAGGTAACCGTTGGCGTCCACCCAGGCCCGGCTGGTGGCGCCCGCCACAAAGGCTCCGCCGCCTCGCGCCATCGCGTGGGCTCCCGGCCAGACACCCGCCTTGATGGCCACAGCCTCGCCGGGCGCGACACCGCGCCCCGCTTCCTCGATCGTCAGCAGGCGAATCGCCGCGGCCGGAAGCACCGCGTCGATGCCGCCGGTCTCCACGAGCGCGGCACAACTGGAGGCGGAGTCCCACCGCAGGACCACCTGTTCCGAAAGATCGACTCCCACGAATCCATGCTAACGCAAAAAGTGAATCGGTTCCGATGATCTGATTAGCCATTGGTTACCCTGGGGGGTCGTGCCGGAAACCGCCGAGCGGAAATCTGAAGCCGCCGCGCCCAGTTATCTGCGCGGGGCAGCCGTGCCCCTTCTCAACCTGACCCTCTCGCAAGCTCTCGCCGAAACCGCCCGGAAGTTTCCCGAGCGTGAAGCCCTGATCGTGTGCCACGAGGGCGTCCGCCTGACCTGGAGCGAGTTGGATCGCGAGGCTACCCGCACCGCGCGCGGGCTGGCCGGACTGGGGCTGCGTCCGGGCCACTCCGTTTCGTGGATTCGTTTCCGATGACGGTGAGCAAGAAGGTGCAGAAGTTCCCGATCCGCGAGCAGGAGATTCGGGAGCGGGGTCTCGAAGACGTCGCCCGGCAGGCCAACGCATAGCCGGGAGCCGGCCTTATGCCACCACCTCCAACTCCCAGCCGAATCCCGGCCGCTCCGAAGGACGCATGTAAATTCCTTCGGGACCGCGCGTGACCTGGTTGTCTTCCTCGAACCGGCGGTAGACTTCCGGCGGTCCCCCGGGCGCCGGCATGAACATTTCCGACCAGGGGGCGTTGGGGGTGGCCATGGTGAAGTGCACGCAGTCCTGCACTCCGCCGGCGTGCGGAATCACCGGGATGTCGTACGCCGAGGCCAGCGCGGCAATCCGCCGCAACTCGGTCAACCCGCCGCACCAGTGGACGTCCGGCTGCCAGATCGCGGCCGCATGGTGCTCCAGCAATTGCCGGAATCCGTACCGGAAATAGACGTGTTCGCCGGTGACGATCCGAGTGGACTTGATCTTCTCCCGCAGCCTTCCGAAGCCTTCGAAATCGTGGGGCGGCAGGCATTCTTCCATCCAGTAGATGCGGTAAGGGGCCACCATTTCGGCCAGTTCGATGGTGTAATCTTCGGTCAGTGCCATCCAGCAATCGAGCATGATATCGCCATCGGGGCCCAGCGATTCGCGCGTGTGCTTTACGAGTTCACCGTTCTTCCTCAGGCCGTCCCGGCCGTCCGCGGGCCCATAAGGCAGGGCCAGCTTCAGGCGCTTATAGCCGAACTTGATGTGCTGCTGGATGTCGTTCCCCGTGCAGTAAGTGGGGATGCGCGATTTCGTTTCGCCGCCCAACAGCCGGTACACCGGCATCCCCAACGCATTCCCGACAAGGTCCCACAGCGCCAGGTCCACACCGCTGATGGCATTGGGGACTACGCCGCCCTGTCCGTAGTACATACTGGAGCGAAACAGAATGTCCCAGATGCGCTCGAGGTTGAATGGGTCCTCGCCGATGAGCAGCTTCGCGAAATGGCCGGTCACCACCTCACCGCCGCCGATGCCGCCGCTGCCATAGCCTTTCACGCCCTTGTCGGTCGAGATCTCTACCGTAAAGCCTTCCAGCTTCCCGGGATCCGGCATGAAGAGCGACCGCTGCGCCTTGTACTCCGGGTAGCCGGACATCGGGTTGGCCACCTCGACTCCGCCGGTGGACCACGATCCGGGCGCGGGCTGGTACGCGGGCACGGGCCGTTTGGGACTGGTGCGGACCAGGCGTACGCCATTGATCTTCAACTTGCTTTTCTCAATTTGAAACGGAAAGGCCGGCCGGGGCGCGCCGGTCATCAGTCCCAGCGCGGCGCCGCCGCCGAATCGAAGAAAACTCCGCCGTCGCATGAAAGGATCTCCAACAAAGCAGCTTCCCGATTATTGGGAAACCGGTGGACGTTGTCAAGCCGTACCCCTTGAGGAACACCAGTCACTTCACATTGATAGTGACGAGGTTGGCATGCCGACCGCCCACGGCCAGATCGATATTCAACTCGCCACGGCCCGCGAGAGTGCCTGCAACTACACTGAGATTGTGGGCTGGCCGCACCGCCAAAACAATCGGTCATGAGGGCCACCGGCGAATGGGCACTCCGAGCTATCGAGCATAGCGCTAACATGAGACCTTTCGGCTCACGAAGCATGGAATCTCCCGCCAATATCAGAGACCTGTGGGATCGGGCGATCGTGCTGCACGGCCAGTACCGCTATGCCGATGCGCTCGAATGCCTGCTCACTCTGGAGCCATGCCTCCCAGACGACCCCGGGCTGCTGGACAACCTGGGCATCGCCTATCGGGATAGCGGCGACCTGGTTCGCGCCGAGCAGTACTTCCGCCGGGTTTGTGTGGTCCGGCCGGACGATCCCGCGGCGCACTTCAACCTGGCCCTGACGCTGCTGCGCGCAGGACGGTTGCGAGAAGGGTTTCAGGAGTACGAGTGGCGATGGCAGGTGCCGCAGTTTCGCGAGCAGAGGCGCGAATTGCCGCAGCCCCTGTGGCAAGGAGAGCCCCTCAATGGACGCCGCATTCTGATTTATGGCGAGCAGGGCGCAGGCGATGCGATCCAATTCGTACGCTACGCCCCGCTGGTGCGCGCCGCCGCGGGCGAAGTCACTATCGAAGTCCTTCCCCACCTCGGGCGCCTGCTGACTTGGATGGATGGCGGGTACCCGATTGTCAATGCGCTCTCCGCGGACGTCGGGTTCGACCTGCAGTGCCCCCTGATGTGCCTGCCGCAGCGGTTCGGCACTGACTTGGATTCGGTGCCCCCTCCACCTTCGTTCTCGCTTCCCGCCGCGATGAAAGAGAAGTGGGCTGTGCGCTTGCGGACGGGCCGCACGGGCGTCGGTGTGGTTTGGGCGGGAAATCCGAAGCACTCCAGTGATGCGGCGCGCTCGCTGCCCGCTCATCACCTTCGGCCACTCACAAGCCTGGTTGAGTTGTGGAGTTTGCAGACCGGGCCCGCTGCCGGGGACACTCCCGCCGGCATAGTGAGCCTGGCGGAGGAATTGACAGACTTCGGAGAGACCGCGGCAGCCATTTCCGGATTGGACTTAGCAGTCACGGTCGATACCGCCGTCGCGCACTTAGCCGGCTCGCTGGGTAAACCGGTGTGGCTGCTGCTCGATTATGCTTCCGACTGGCGCTGGATGCTCGGCCGTGAGGACTCGCCCTGGTACCCATCCATGAGGATCTTCCGCCAGCAGCACCCCGGTGAGTGGGACGATGTCATCCAGCGGGTCGCGTCGGAGCTTCGGCGGGTAATATAGCAAGCCATGCTATAATTTAATTAAATGACTGCCGGACAATGGAAGATCGGACGCAAGAACGCGGGCTTGACACAGGCCGCCGCCGCGCGTTTGCTGGCCGTGTCGCAGCCGTATCTTTCGCAACTCGAAACAGGGTTGAGGGCCGCGAGTGCCGAACTCGCCCGCAGAGCCGCGAAGCTTTATGGGCTCCCGCCTACGGCTCTGCCGCTGCCCGAGCCACTCGACGTCCCGGGGGTTACACCCGGCCAACTTCAGCGGCAACTCGCATCCCTCGGTTACCCCGGATTCGAGCATGTTCGCTCGACGAGCGTGAGCAATCCCGCCGGGGTGGTTCTCAATGCCCTGGTGAAGCGGGACCTGGACGCACGGCTGGTGGAAGCGCTGCCGTGGGTGCTGAGCACTTATACCGATCTGAATTGGGAATGGCTGCGCGATCGCGCCAAATTGCACAACGCCCAAAACCGGCTGGGGTACGTCGTTCATCTCGCGGAGCAGACAGTGCGCGCCGTGCCGGAACGCCAGGGTGCGGTTGCAGTTTTGACCGGATGGGTCCATGAATTGGAAGAAGCCCGTCTGGCGCGTGAAGGCACTCTCTGCCGCGATTCGATGCCCGAACGCGAGCGTGCCTGGGTAAGGGCGAATCGTCCTGAGGCTGCCGTCCATTGGAATCTGTTGACCAGCCTTACTGCCGAACAGTTGCGATATGCCACGTATTGAGGAGCCGCCGGAGCCGTGGCGGTCGTTTTTTGCCGAAGTGGACGCCCACCTCAGGGAGAACGTTCACCTGCATTGCTGCGGTGGATTCGTCATGACCCAACTGTACGGCGTCCCGCGCACCACGAGCGACGTCGATTTCCTGGGCGCAGTGCCGGACGTGCGGCGTGAAATAACGGAGATTGCGGGCAAGGGTTCTGCCTTGCACCAAAAGTACAGGGTCTACCTGGACGCAGTCACCGTCGCGACGCCACCCGAAAGCTACGAGGAACGGCTGCTGCCCATGTTTCCCGGCGCTTGGGTTCACCTTCGGCTCGATGCACTGGAGGCTCACGATCTGGCCCTGTCCAAGCTGGAGCGGAATATGGAACTGGATCGCCAAGACGTGCAACACCTCGCACGCGCCGGCCACCTGAAACCGGAGGTGCTGAGGGAGCGTTACTTCAGCGAGCTTCGTCCGAATCTTCTAGCCCACGAGGCTCGGCACGATTTGACCCTGCAGCTTTGGCTTGAGTCTTACTGGCCCGTGTGACGCTCAGGCCGCCTGCACTTCGCGGAAATACTCCACCGTCCGGCGCAGCCCCTCCTCGAGGGACACCAACGGCTCCCAGCCGAGCACCGCGCGCGCCTTCGCAATGTCCGGCTTGCGCTGCCGCGGATCATCCTCAGGCAGCGGCTCAAACACCAATGTCGACCGCGTCCCCGTAATCCGCTGGATATACTCCGCGAACTCCAGGATGGCGCTGGATATACTCCGCGAACTCCAGGATGGTCATCTCGGACGGATTGCCGAGGTTGACCGGATAGCGCTCCTCCGACATCATCAGCCGGCACAAGCCATCCACCAGGTCGCTCACGTAGCAGAAGCTGCGCGTCTGCGATCCGCTTCCAAACACCGTGATCGGCTCACCGCGCAATGCACAGTCGAGGAACGCCGGCACCACGCGCCCGTCATTCAGCTTCATGCGCGGCCCGTAGGTGTTGAAGATGCGCGCGATGTTGGTCCGCAGGCCGTGTTTGCGGTGGTACGCCATGGTAAAAGCTTCCGCGAACCGCTTGCTCTCGTCGTAGCAGGAGCGCGGTCCCACCGGGTTCACGTTGCCCCAGTAGGTCTCCACCTGCGGGTGCACCATCGGATCGCCGTAACACTCCGACGTGGAGCTCAGCAGAAAGCGCGCGCCCTTTTCGAGCGCCAGTTGCAGCATGTGGTGCGTGCCGCTCGAACCTACTTCCAGCGTCTCGATGGGATGCTCCAGGTAGTCCTTGGGACTGGCCGGTGATGCCAGGTTGACCACCGAATCCACCGGCCCATCGATGGTAAACGGCCGCGTGATGTCCTGCTCGATCCATCGGAAGCGCGGCTCCTGCGCCAGGTGTGCAAGATTGCCGCGGCTGCCCGTCAACAGGTTGTCGAGAGCCACCACAGTGTGGCCATCCGCCAGCAGGCGATCGCACATGTGCGAGCCGATAAAGCCCGCGGCGCCGGAAACGACGATTCGCAAATTTCCTCCAGAACATCCATTCTAGCGGAGCCTGCCGGGCGGCCGCATGCTACATTCAATTTTGGCGATATGACAGACGCATCGTGGACGGAACGGGCCGTCGTGCTCGTGCTGATCGCCCTGTCGCTCACGCTCTCCTGGTGGCGCTTCCGCAAGGTCTTTCACGCAATCCGCGGCTCGCGGGCCACTCCCGATTTCTCGGTGTCGCCTGCCGGCCCGCGCATCCGCCAGTTCCTTTGGGAAGTGATGGCGCAGGGTAAAGTGATCTGGCAGCGGCCGCTGCCGGGTCTCGCACACGCCTTCGTTTTCTGGGGTTTCTGCGCCTTCGCGCTGGTCACATGCAACCATCTGGCCTCGGCATTCGGCCTCGGTTTTCTTTCGCCCGCCGGCGGCTTCGGAAAATTCTATTTCGGCTTCGTTGCGGTGTGGGCAGTGGCCGTGGCCATCTCCATCGCCGGGCTGTTCGTGCGCCGCTTCCTGGTGCGCCCGGTGTGGCTGGGCGAGGTGTCGGCGGAATCGGGCTTCATCGCGTTCCTGATCTTCGCGTTGATGGCCACCTATCTCGCCGGTCTGTGGTTCACGGATGTCACCGTGGCCGGCCGCGCGATGTGGTGGGCGCACACCCTGGCGCTCCTTATTTTTCTGCCGCTGATCCCGCACACCAAGCACCTGCACCTGGCGCTAAGTCCCCTGACCGTGTTTCTCCGGCGGCAGGGCTTCAGCCGGATTCCGCCCCTCGCGGGCGACGAGGATTTCGGCCTCGACAGCGGCAAGGACGTGACCCGCATCGACGCGTTGCAGGCCTTCACCTGCGTGGAATGCGGGCGCTGCACCGAGCACTGTCCCGCGTACAATACGGGCAAGGTTCTCAACCCCAAGGAAATCGTGCTGGGGCTGCGCGGCTACCTCCGGGAATTCGGGCCGGCCGCCGAAGCGCCGCTGCTGGGCCCACACATCTCCGAGGAAGCCGCCTTTCAGTGCACCACGTGCGGCAGTTGCGAGTTTCAGTGCCCCGTCGGCATCCAGCATCTGCCCATGATCGTCGGGCTGCGGCGCGGCGCGGTCAACACCGGCAAGTGGGAGGACGAATACGGCACCAAGCTCTTCCTGAACCTGGAGCGCAATGGCAACGCCCTGGGCTTCGCCGCCAGCGAGCGCCAGAAATTCATCGAGAAGAACGCCCTGCCGATCTACGACGGAACCCAGGAGTATTGCTTGTGGCTCGGCTGCATGGGCTCCTATGACCCGCAGGGCCGCGAGATCGTGCTGGCGCTGGCGCGCGTCTTGCGCCACCGGGGCGTCTCGTTCGGAGTGCTGCGCAAGGAGAAATGCACCGGCGATCCGGCCCGCCGCCTGGGCAACGACCTGGCGTTTTCGCAGGTGGCCGAGGCCAACATCGAGACTTTGCGAGCCGCCGCCTCGGGAAAAAATGTCGGCAAGATGGTCTCCATCTGCCCGCATTGCGTGCGCACCATCGGCACCGACTGGCGGGAGTTCGGCGCCACCTTCGAGATCGAGCACCACAGCGAGCTGTTGGCGCGAGTAGGACAGGCGTCCCCGCCTGTCCAGTCCTCGCCCGTCAATTCCGTAGTCTTCCACGACCCCTGCTATCTCGGCCGGTATCGCGACGTCTACGAGCAACCACGAGCCGTGATCGCGCGTTCCGCCGAAGTAGTGGAGCCGCCACGCGCGCGCGAGCGTTCCTTCTGTTGCGGCGCTGGCGGCGGCCAGATGTTTCTCGGGGAAGAGAAGGGCAAGCGCGTGAATGTAGCGCGGGTCGAAGAACTGGTTGGTACGGGCGCCGCCGTGATCGGCACCGCGTGCCCCTTCTGCCAGACGATGTTCCGCGACGCGCTTGGTGTGGTGACCCAGACGCCGCCCAAGCTGCTCGACATCGCGCAAATCGCGGCCGCGTCCCTTCCGCCGGAAACTCCTTCCTGACATGCTATAATCGTTTTCGTGGTGCGGCGGAAGCCGCGCCGTGCTTCCGAAAACCCTAGCGGGCGCGTAGCTCAACTGGCAGAGCAAGTGGCTCTTAACCACTAGGTTGAAGGTTCGATTCCTTCCGCGCTCACCACCCCTCAATCACTCATTATCCTGCGCCACGTCATCGCGGCCGATTGTGGACGCAAACGTGCAAATCCGCTGAGATTTCGAGCGAAACAGTTGATTAAAAGCATACCGACGTTCAAATTCTGCACCAGGCAGGATGCAAGAATTGCACTCTACGATGTGTCTCCGGTCCGCGAGGCGCGCCGGTGAATCTTCGCATCCTCCTGTGGCTGCTGCTTCTCGCCGCCGTGACACCCCGCGCGAAGGGCGACGAACCACAACGCCCTTCTCAAGGAAACACAGGTCCGCAGGCGCTTAAGAACCTGAGCCTCGAGGATCTCTCCCAGATCGAAGTGACCACCCCTTCCAAAGAGCCGACCAAGGCCTCGCAAACGCCGGCCGCCATCTTTGTCATCACCGGAGAGGACATCCGGCGCTCGGGCGCGACCAGCATCCCGGAGGCATTGCGCCTGGCTCCCGGCGTCGAAGTCGCGCGTATCGACAGCAACAAGTGGTCGATCGGAATTCGCGGCTTTGGCAGCCGGCTCACGCGCTCCGTTCTGGTATTGATCGACGGCCGCACGGTCTTCACTCCCCTCTTCGACGGCACGTACTGGGAAGTGCAGGACACCATGATGGAGGACATCGACCGGATCGAAGTGATCCGCGGCCCGGGCGGCACCATTTGGGGACCCAACGCCGTAAACGGTGTGATCAACATCATCACGAAAGAGGCCCGGGATACCCGTGGGACGCTGGTCTCAGCGGGGGGCGGCAACGAAGATCAGGGCTTCCTCAACGCCCGGTACGGCGGCGGCAACGGCAACGACCTCAACTATCGCGTTTATGCCAAGGCTTTCACCCGGTCTCCCGAGTTCCATCCGGATGGGCGGAACTTCGACGATTGGCGCGCCGCTCAAGGCGGGTTTCGCATCGACTGGAGCAAGGACCAGCGCGACACCGTCACCATTCAAGGCGACGCCTACGATGAATCGGCCGGTGAGAGCGTCCAGGCAGTCAGCTATACACAGCCGTATTCGCAGATTGTGGACGCTAACGCCGCTCTTTCGGGCGCGAATATCATGGGACACTGGAGACGCGTCCTCAACGATCATAACGACATCCAGGTGCAAGTCTATTACGACCGGACCAATCGGCACGAACCGAATTTCGGCGAAATTCGGAATACCTTCGATATCGATTTTCTGCAGCGCATCCGGCTGCCGGCGCGGCACCAGATCTCCTGGGGCCTGGGAGCGCGCGTCGGCCCTGTCCGGGATATCGAGGTTGTCTCGGGATTGACGTTTACACCCAGTAAGAGAACCGACTCTCTTTTCACCGCCTTTGTCCAGGACGAAATCGGCCTGGTGGACCATCGCCTGTCACTGACTCTGGGGACGAAATTTCTGCACACCAATTTCACCGGTCACGGCCTCGAACCGAGCGCCAGGCTGATGTGGACGCCCTCAGGAAAGCAAACCGTGTGGGCGGCATTTACGCATGCCTTGCGAACGCCTTCCGACTCGGAAGAGAATTTCAATCTGTCCGGCTACGTCGGCACAGCCCCGAACGGCACGCCGTATTTCGCCCGATTCAACGCGAACACCAATTTCGCGCCGGAACAACTGAACGGCTACGAACTTGGCTATCGCCAGCTTCTGACTCCAAAGCTATACGTCGATGTGGCCGGATTCTATAATCACTATCATGATCTCTTCAGTGAAGACATAACGGGTCCGACCTTCCTCGAGACCACGCCGGCGCCCACTCACTTGCTCCTGCCCGCCCAATTCCGGAACGGACTCCTCGGCTTCACCAAGGGGGTAGAGATTGCTCCCGAGTGGAGAGCCACCAACTTCTGGCGGCTCAGGGGATCGTATTCATACCTCCATATGGATATCGAACCAGCACCGCACTCCGGCGACGTCGGCACAGCGCCGGGGATCGAAGGCTCGAGTCCCCAGCACCAGGTGGCGGTTCAATCGGCCGTCGATCTCTCCAAGTCCCTTCAACTGGACCTCGGTTATCGCTATGTGAGCGCCCTTCCCGGCCAGAAAGTTCCGGCATATTCGACGGGCGATGCCCGGTTCGGCTGGCGCATCGGCCGTCAATTCGAATTGTCCTTCGTCGGCAGGAATCTTCTTCAGCCATCGCACGCAGAGTCTGGGGGCGATCCGGGACCATTGGTCGGCATCAAGAGAAGCGCTTACGTGAGACTGACGTGGAGCAGGTAGCGCCTACAGATCAAGCTGTACACCGTCTCCGGATCCCGCCCGCCGGGATGGCCCTGCGAGTTTCCGCGGCGCTCGGGTTCTTATGGGCATGTCCATGCATGACCACACTGGTTGGTGCCGCGGACCTGCCGCCGCTGGAATACCAGGTCAAGGCGGCATTCCTGCTCAACTTCACGA